>CAZTDN010000024.1:0-37711 GCA_964611895.1 uncultured Pseudobdellovibrionaceae bacterium | reverse complement strand
GCTAATTGATCCTTTGGACGGTACACGCGATTTTCTCGATCAAACGGGGGAGTTCACGGTCAACATTGCTCTGATCGAAAAGCGTGCGCCAGTTTTAGGCGTGGTTTACGCGCCAGCACTCGAAGAACTCGCCTGGGCAGTCCAGGGGCAGGGAGCATTTTTGGAAACTCCACTCGGCAAGACCCCGTTGCGAGCTATTTCCCAATCGAAGACAGGCTTGTGCAGTCGGAGCCAATCGAACGTCTTGGACACATTTTTTGCAGAAAATGGGATCCGAGACAAAAACCCCGTGGGTTCGGCGCTCAAATTTATTCGGATGGCTCAAGGCAAAGCAGGGCTGTACGCTCGGTTTACTAGCTCAAAAGAATGGGACACTGCCGCTGGGCAGGTTATCCTGACCGAAGCAGGGGGATGGATCCAAACACCAGACTCCAAAGGGCCGTTGCAATACAATAAGTCCGACTTGAGAAACAGTGACTTTGTCGTCGGCGCTTCGAACTGGGACCCGGAATCGGTGAAATGGCCGGAGGAAAAATGAAAGCTTTTATTCTCGCCGCGGGAGAAGGGACTCGCCTTCGTCCTTTAACCCTGGATAGACCAAAATGTTTAGTCCCCTTGAGGGGGCGCCCACTGATTGATTACCAGATTAGCGCGCTCCGAGAGTGTGGAATCGACGACATTACCCTAATCGGTGGCTACCAAAGTGAAAAACTGCAAAGCTACGGACTGCCGGTGGTATTGAACCCGTGCTTTGACAGTACCAATATGGTGCACTCTTTGTTCTGTGCTCGCCCGTTGCTTCACGGGGACGCCTTGCTCCTTTATGGTGACACTGCTTACGAGCCCAGACTCATCCGCTCGATCCTTCAGGACACCTCCCCCATCGCTATCACGGTGGACTTGGGCTGGAGAACTCTATGGGAGGGGCGAATGGCGAACCCTCTTGCCGATGCTGAAACTCTACGCATGAACAGCCAAAACCAAATACTGGAAATTGGAAAAAAACCGACTTCTTTTTCTCAAATTCAAGCACAGTACATGGGACTTATCCGAGTGTCTCCGTCGGCCTGGCCTGTTTGGATTCGTTATTTTGATGCTTTGCCCGACGCCAAACGCATTTGCATGACGGATTTCCTTCAGGGGCTAATTGACCAAGGGGAGAAAATTCAGGGAGTTCCGGTTTCTCACGGCTGGTTGGAGGTCGATTCATTGGCCGACTTGGAGTTTTACGAAAGCCCGAGACTCAGCCCGGATCTGTTCCGGTTCTAGAACGGGCCACCTCAAATACCGGAAGCTCGGTTTTAGGTTCCGTCAATACGGAGAGCACGGGGGTTTCGTAAACAAAAATATCACCCTCCTGAAACACAAACCCCTTTTTGCTCAGCTCCAGTAGACCCCCTTGAAGTCCCGCGCCATGAAACGCGCTCTCCACCAAATCCCTGCGTAGGTACCGGCTAACCAGTTGCCCAAGACTGAGGTCCTGCTCCCGCATTCCCACGGAGTAGCTAGAACCGACCAAAACCACGCGCCCACCACCAGATCGAATGGATCGAGAGTTCGCGCTGAGTGTGAAGTGCTTTTCGCGGAACTGAAACTCAGGCTGAACCTGCATGAAGTGCATTGGCAACTGCAAGAACTGAACGAGCGTGCGGGAGAAGGATAAAGTCTCACCGCCCGCGGGCACTACTTGGGGCGACTCCAAGTCCCAACCCCGTTCGATCAGTTTGTCGATCACCCCTTTGGCGGCAATCGCGATCCCTTGGGAGGCCCAGTGAAAATCATAAGGAATGAAAAGTCCTGCACTAGAATCCTGAGCATAGGCCTGTCTGTACAGGTGTTCGAGATCCACGGCTTGCTTTCGATGTTTCTGGTAAAAAATGTCATAAAGCGCTCGAGGATCTTCAGGAGTGAGCGGAGTCAAGTCTCCCCAAGTTTGGCCATAAGGAAGTTTTTTTCCAAAAAAATGATCTCTATCCAACTCGACGTGCGTCGGAATTGGCACCGTCACGGCAGTGACTCCGTGGCGCTCCAGGCCTTGGGTAAAATCAGACAGCACATCCACCATGGGGTACAGGCGCTCTTTGGGCTGACGGTGTAGATATCGAAAATGCTCTCGATGGTAGAGTCGCAGTGGGACCGTATGCACCGCAACCATATCGAATGGAAACTGCTCTAGATAATAGCGCAACACAAATCCCCACCCACCTATTCGAGTGGCGCTCGCGTCTATCTTGGATTTTATCGTTTGTTGAGGCACCTGGATGGCCCAGACTTTCCTGGAACCAAAATTTAAACTGAGTTCCTTCCACTGAGAAACAGGACGCTGGATCAATCCTCGGTAGGGATAGTTGGCTGCATGGTAAAAAAGACACAAACCCGCGCAGAAAAGTAACAGCAGATTTTTTTTTACAAAAACCCTCAAGCGTCCCCCTAAAACTGAAAATACAGAAACGGGATCGTCAAAGAACTAAAACTAATGATCATTGCAAAAACAAACACGCCGCCAATGGAAATCCTCGACAACACAGACCGGGGTGTTTCGAGTTCGTCGATTTTATACTCAATTCTAGGTTCGACATAAAAACAGTAGAAGACACCTACTAGACAGAGAATGGCCGATAATAAATGTGCTTCGATTCCTACCACGTTAAAACTCATCGCCCCCCGGAATGGATTTGCCATGGCACTCAATACGCTAAGGGCTTCGGATAAGTCCTTTGCTCGAAAAAAAACCCATCCCACCACCACCAACAAAAACGTACGCACCCGCCCATAGCGTGCTGCGGGGAAGAACCGGCGCTCTAAAGCCAAACCTAGGCCGTGCCAGAGTCCCCAAATAAAAAAGGTCCACCCGGCCCCATGCCAAATCCCCCCGAGAACCATCGTGATAATGAGATTGCGGTAGGTCGCGACAACCCCCTTTCGGCTCCCCCCGAGTGAAACGTACACATAGTCTCTCAACCATCGGGAAAGGGTCATGTGCCAGCGACGCCAAAAATCCTGCAGACTCGTGGCTAGGTAAGGGCGATTGAAATTGTCCGGAAAAGAGAAACCCAGGCAATGGCCTAACCCAATAGCCATCAGCGAATACCCTGAAAAATCAAAATAGATCTGAAATGTATAGGCCAGCACTCCTACCCAAGATGAAACAAAACCGACTTGGCCATCTGACTCAAACGCGTAGCGCGTAAACACTGCGAACTGGTCGGCAAAAAGCGTTTTCAGTGAAAATCCACACAGAAAAAGGAAGAGCCCCTTTTCCAACTGCATCCCAGAGTAGGAACGAAACTGGCCGGAAATTTCCCTATAGCGCACGATCGGCCCCGCAACGAAACGAGGGAACATGGCGATAAAAGCGGCAAAATCGAGCGGATTTTTGGGGGCGGTGACCTCGCGCCGATAGACATCGATGACAAAACTCAGAGACTCAAAAGTATAAAAAGAGATCCCCGCTGGAAGCGCCAGAGCTTCTGCGTTCATCAAGAGCTGGGGCAGGTACGCGTCCGCGGTGGGAAAAAAAAGGACCATTTGGGATCGTAAAAATGCCCAGTACTTGAACAATCCTAAAAGTCCCAAGTTTTGAAAAACGGAACAAAAAAGCACCGCCTTTCGCCCCACTGGAGAAACGATACGACTCAGTAAGCTCGCCCAGACAAAGTCGAAGACCACACAGAAAGCAAAAGGGATGACCCACCAAACCTGTTGGCTACCATAAAACGCTAGCGTCATGACAAAAAGCAGCGCTTTCGAGCGGTTTTTGAAGCCCGGAGCCCCATTCCCAAACGACTGAAAAAGCGCCATGAGCACCAGCGTGGCGGGCAAAAAATAGAACAGAAAAAGAGAGTCGGTAAAAAGCATTGGTTTGAGCTGATTCTAGCACCTGGAACACGAGTATTTGTTGCCAGCCGCGGCAGAGTGCAATACGAACGGATGAGTTAGATGGCCCAGGTTTTGTGAACGCTTTTCCCAGGGGTTGGACGCTAAGATGCCACGATTTGCCAGCGTAATTATCACCGTTTTCCTCGCCTTTTTTTGGGGGACTCAGGCTGCTAAGGGCCAAAACTGTGCCTCCAAGGTTTTGTTAAAAACTTGGGCGACCAAGAAAGTCTTGGTCTTGGGAATGGGCGCCGTGGCGCGGACGACCTTTCCACTCCTCATGGACCGATTTGGGTTGAAGGCCGACCAGTTGGAGGTTTTGGATTTTGTAGATCAAACTAAGACTCTCAAGCCATGGCTCGCCAAGGGGCTCAAATTTCAGCAAACCCGAATTACCCCGGATAACTTGGAGCGCGAGCTTTCCGCCCGTTTGAAAGACGGAGACGTGCTGGTAGATCTCGCCTGGAACATCAACACCTGGCCGCTGATTAACTGGTGCCACCACCACGGAGTGCATTACATCAACACGTCCGTGGAGCTTTGGGATCCGCTAGCCGAAGGGCAAACTCTCGCCCAAAGAACTTTGCGATATCGCTACGACCAGCTTGCGGAACGGATGCGGTCCTGGAAGTCCAAAGGGCCGACGATGATCCTCGAGCATGGCGCCAACCCTGGTTTGATTTCCCACTTCACCAAACAGGGGCTAGTCGACATTGCAAACCAGTGCCTTATGGACGGGTGCCTCCCCAAAAAGAAGCTCGACCAGATCGCACGTGCGCTTGATCACCGAAAGTTCAACCATTTAGCTATGCATTTGGGGGTAAAAGTCATCCACTGTAGTGAAAGGGACACCCAGTCGACGTCCGTCCCCAAAAGAGTGGGGGAGTTCGTCGGAACTTGGAGCATTGAGGGTCTCGAAGAAGAAGGAAAGGCTCCCGCCGAAATGGGGTGGGGAACTCACGAGAAAGAGCTGCCCCTTTATGGCTTCGAGCATTCTTCTGGCGCGCGCAACCAAATTTACCTGGGGTCCAATGGGATGAACACTTGGGTGCGTTCGTGGGTACCGGATATGCCGATCTACGGCATGGTGATTCGCCACGGTGAGGCTGTGAGCATTTCGAACCATTTATCAGTCTACAAAAACAAGCAGCTGGTTTACGGCCCAACTGTGCATTACGCGTACCACCCATCGGACGCTACAATAAACTCCTTGTTGGAACTGCGGATGGGCGGCTACCGAGGGCCTGAGGCCAAGCGCATTTTGAAAAATGAAATCGTTTCCGGAGAAGATATCTTGGGGGCTCTCATCATGGGACACCCCTATAAATCGTGGTGGACCGGGAGCGTTTTATCCATTGATCAGTCTCGAAAACTAGCCCCTGGGGAAAACGCTACTACTTTGCAGGTGGCAATCTCTGTTGTTGCCGCGCTGGACTGGGCGACTGCGCACCCGAATGAAGGGGTTAAGTTTCCGGATGACCTGCCACATGATTACATTTTGCAGATCGCCAAACCTTACTTGGGTAATTTTGTTTCCAAGTCCGCTGACTGGACGCCGTTGGATTCCCCGTCGGGTCTGCTGGTTCCGCGCCCTTGGGGTAATGCTTTAGATCCTTGGCAGTGGTCTAATTTTTGGCTGGGACCCGGAGAATAAGTCCTGGTTTCAAAAGCAGCTTAGCGGCATTGCGCCGCAAACGTTTCCAAAAAGGATCGAACAGGCACCTCAAGCCCGTCCACCCCTCCAAGCCCAAGAGCAAACTCACACTCTGCGAAAGAAACCCCATCTCAGCGAGCGCTTGAGCGAGCTCCTTAGTTTCCTTTGACCGTGGCGATGCAGCCCCTGCGTGGCTAAAATAACGCCTTGCTAGGCCCTGCTTTTTCAACTCCAACAGCGCAAGTCCTAGCTCAACACTTTCATAGTATGAAAGCGTCTCTGCCTTTGGGCAGTCGAGCGCCCTCAATGCCGCGCCCTTTAATCCAAGTCGGGCCCACTCTCGACTGTAAAGAACGCGAAACAAAGGCCTGTCCTCGAAGTAGTCCAACAATGTACAAAAAATGCCGGCACATCGAACCTGCAAGTCGGCCGAGCGCAGATCTTTCAAAAAGAGGTCTTCCAACCAACGACAAACCAAAAGCACCCGGCCCAGTCTACACCGCTGGTCTTCGCTAAGGCACAAGTGGCGATCTGCTAGTTCGACGATCCATCGGGCTTGGTCCACTTGCCCGTTCTGCAAAGCTAAGAGCGCATGTTCATAGAATCCGCTGAGAAGATCCGCGCTAGCCCAGGGAACGGGCCGCGAAGGTGGCTTGTCTTTGAGGTAGCCTAGCTCGTAAAGAGCGAGTTCTCCCAATCCCGAAAAACACGCATTGGTTTGAAGGTTATAAGTGCTCTTCCACTCGTCGACCAACCCTTTTCGGTTTACACGATGTGCTCCCGAGGAGCCGGTCTGTTCTGAATAGCGAGTCTCCGCTCGCTGCGCTGACTCAAACGAACTTGCGGTGATACCGCTGGAAATAGCCCCGACGGCTTCGGCACCCAGCCAGGTTTCGAAGGCTTGGGCGGCGGCATGTGGTTTTTGCTTCAGCTGCTCGAAGGAAACACAGAGATCGGTATCTGAAAGCATCCCCCTCCACAGCAAACAAAACATCGCCCAGTTTTCCGCCGGTGGAACTCCCTCAAGCCAGGGATGAGTTCCGAGCCCCTTCTTTTCCGGGCGCTTTAAGTATTCAATGAAAGGCAAGTCAGAAAAATTCCGCTTGTAATAGGAATACACGGCGTCTTTTCCATGCCTTGCCAAAAACACTTTGCCGCTGCTTCGGGACTCCGAGCGCCAAGGCCAGCGATGAGTCCATTCAAATTCGGCGCTATCTCTGAACTCGAACCCCTCGCTTTCGTGCAGAGCGGGAATCCAACGCATCAACTCTTGCTGCGATGCGCAGAGCGTTTCTCTTCCTTCGGCCAGGGGCTTCCAAAAACCAGTCTTCTCTCCTCGATAAATCCGAAACCGAGAGAGAAGCAGTGCATTAAGCAGAATGGCCACCCCGGAAGGGTACTCGGGTGATATGACCTCGTATTTTCGAATTCGATTATTCGTCACGATTATGAGAAATTATACACCACAACTGCGAGGTCACTTTGCCAACAGTCGAATGGAATTACACAAAACTAGCCGACGCCTATTTGAAACGAGCCGAGTATGCGGACACGGCGATAGATGCCATGCTATCCACAGCGGGCTGCAAAGAGGGGGCGCTTGTTTGTGACATTGGCGCCGGCACAGGGAACCTCACGGTGCCTTTGCTCAAGCGAAAGCTCAAAGTAAATGCCGTCGAGCCCAACGATGCGATGCGTGCGCATGGCATTACTCGAAGCGCACACTATCCGGGTGTGCAGTGGTTTGTGGGCACTGGCGAAGAGACCGGGCAGAAATCAGGTGTTTTTGATCTAGTGACCTTCGGATCCTCGTTCAACGTAACCGATCGATCCAAAGCTCTCCAAGAGACAAATCGGTTACTCAAGCCGCGTGGCTGGTTTGCGTGCATGTGGAACCACCGCGATCTTTCGGACCCGCTGCAAAAAGCCATTGAGGCATGGATTGTTTCCCAAGTGCCGAGTTATGGCTATGGGACTAGGCGCGAAGATCAAACCCAAGTAATTAATGACAGCGGTTTATTTGAAGAGGTCCGCAAGTTTGAAGGCACGATTTCAGTCCAACAAACAAAACAAGATTGCATTGAGGCTTGGCGATCTCATGCCACTTTGCACCGCCAAGCAGGGGAAAACTTCGCTACAGTTATCGAAGGCATTGAACGAATCGTGAACGCTGTTCCCGCACCCACGATCGAGGTGCCCTACGTTACCCGTATTTGGCTAGCTCAAAAAATAGCGACGGCTTAAGCGCGTTGCGTACGTAAGCGCTCGACATCCGAAGCGCAGAGAGAAGTCCGGGCAGCGACCCGACTCAAAACCCAGTCTGTTCGAGTGGCCCATTTTGAGTCTGCAAGCACCTTGCGTACCCACCATTGTCCAAGGGCATGTAGACTCTTTTCCTGTCTTACGAACAGCGTCAAAGCGGGCGTAACTATCGCTCGGTAGCCGTTTTGCTGGGCAATAAAGTGCATGGTTTTTTCGGAGAAAAAGGCAATGTGTTGCCCGGTCTCGGGAGTAAGGTACCACCACTCCGGGTGAATCCCTTTGTACAACACCGTGCCGACCAGTAACGCGTTGGGCTTGAAGGCGAACTGGGCTTGGATGCCTTGAGCAACCTCTTCCAAGTGCTCCCAAACTTCAAAACTCGTCACCAGGTCGTATTTCGCGCCTGGCGTTGCTTCGAAACCACGTGCGTAGACATTGGCAGTGTGCGGATCGGTCCAATGGAAATCGTACCCTCGGTCGCGCATCCAGCGAGTAAAGAGCCCCGTTCCTCCCCCAAAATCCAGAAAGGATCTAACACGCTTTTCACCCAACAATTCGATCACACTCGCAGTGGGAGCCACGAGGCTGCGTACTCTCGCGACAGCGCCGACATCAAAACGAGAAATGCTTTCCTTGTAGGCGAGTTCGAGCCACGTTGGACGAGACGTTTGGACCAATTCGCACCGACTGCACTGAAAATAAGAAACGTTCGGAATGTGCAAAACCTGCCGACTGAATAGAAAGCAAACCGGCGAAGCACACAAACGACAAGGCGCATTCAATTCACTCACGCGATGCTCTCTCTCCACAACGTCATCATACCGTGGTTTTGAGAGCTCGCCGTGCTAAAATTTTCGATACCCCATGCCTGTTATTCTTAGGAAATACCGCGAAGATTTTGCATACGCCGCAGTGCTCGTGGGGCTGGTACTTCTTTTTATGGGTCTGCTTTTAGCGCAGACCCCGTACTATTTTTGGACCGATGATTTTCAATCTTATTTCCTGCCGGTACTTAAGGAAATTTCGGATTCGCTTTATGCGGGAGAAGTTCCCCTGCTTAGTCGACGCTCGCTCATGGGAGGCGCCTTTCTTGGCGAGTACCAACCGTCCATTTTTAACCTCCCACTTATCGCTACTGTTGTGGTTCTGTTTGCAACTCCCCTGCCGCTCATTGGAATCGCAACGGCACTCATTTTTCTGCACCTATGCCTCCTTGGCTTAGGGGCGTACGTCCTAGCGCGCCAGCGCCAGCTGAAGCCGATTTTCTGCCTGTTTTGTGCCGTTGTTGCCGTCTTTAGCGTTTGGGGAATCCAGTTTGATGCAAAGTCGTGGGTAGCAGGTTTGTTTAGTTTTGCCTATCTCCCGTGGGCATGGTGGGCAATGGAGATCAATGGGGCAAGGAGCCTTCGGGTGACTGTGATTGGAATAGCGGTCTACTCAGTTCTTTCGCTGGGGTGGCCTTTTTCCAACTTTGCGTTGATTGTACTGACGTTGACCATCGTCCTTTCAAAGCTGCGTTCGAGTCCACTGAGATCGACGTGCTTGCCGATCTGCTTGGGATGGCTCGCGGGATTTCTGTTGGCTGCACCAGCGTGGTTGCCTTTTTTGGAGCATTTTTTCTCCACCAGTCGGTTTGTTTACAGTCAGGCCCGGTTTTCAAATAGCTGGTCTGTTCCTCTCGAGGCCTATCTGGGAATGATTCTACCCTCCCGAATGTGTCACTGGCTGACGTTTGATACTTTTAGAATGTATGGATCGCAGCTGCTGTTTTGCGGGTGGCCACCCATCATCGCTCTAGTCATCGCGCTGAGGCAACCCGGGTTTCTCAGGCGAAACCTAAACCTGTTCGCCCTTCTCATTTTGTCGGCGGTTTTGGCGAGTGCACCGGGTTTTTCTGTTGTGCGTTGGCCATTTCGATGGCTGCCACTATTTCACCTAGCGATGGGAGTTCTTGGAGCCGAGGCTCTTTCCCAAGTACTCGGCCGTACGAGCCAAACAAACTCGTCAGCTTGGGGGTCATTTTACCCCGATAGAAACTTGGGGACTGTAGGGCTATGTCTTTTTGCAGTAGTTGGGTCGACGGCTTACTTGGGGAATATCGAAGCAGACGTAAAACTCACGATGTACCTTGGAGTACTCGCCATGGCCTGGCTCGGGGATGGTTTTCTAAGTTCCAGCCACTGGCGTGCCGCACTGGCTATTGGGATCACGTTTTGTTCCCTATTGCTGGTTCACGGACGATTTCCCGAGATTGTTCCAACTTGGACTTTTACTGATAGGCTTCGTTCACACGAACCCCTACAAAAAAACCGGCGCTACTTTTCCTGGTTCAGTCACGAAGACTTGTTCGAGCATATGCGCCAACCCAACCCTGACGCTGGATCGCTTCTGCGTCCCGGCAATACAGCCATGTTTGCAAACCTCGACTTCCTAAACGGGTACAGTCCCTTGGGACACGCAGGAGTAAGCCGGCACTTTGAGCTGGGCTGGGTGGGCTTTATCGAACCTCACACGCTGGATCGATTACTCGAGGAATGGAGACACACCGACGCACTATTAAAAAAACTCGCCGTGGATGGTCTGGTGGTGAGCAAAGCATATGGACGTTTTGTTCCGCGCCTGCCTTCCGAGTGGCAGAAGGTGTTCGAAAACAGCGAAGCTGCTGTGTTCCACCGGTTGGGCAACCTTCAACCACGTGTCGCCAGCGACAACCCGCTAGTGGCGATCCAATCCATACACGAGGAACGGTTGCATACCTCGGCGGAAGTAGAAAACCGCTCGGGGGAAGCAGCCAGCGTGTATTTTTCTAGACTGGCCATTCCCGGATATACAGCGACCTATAACGGCAAGCCACTTTCCGTGCACACTGAAGACCTGCTTGTGCCTGCAGTGCGGATTCCGGCCCACTCTAAGGGAAAACTGCTTTTGGTTTATTTTCCACGCAGCCTTTTTTGGGGACTCATCTTGAGTGGCCTTGGGGTATTGCTCTTGTTTGGCTACAGGGCTTGCGGAGTTTCGGACTAAAGAGTATCAGATTGCGTTGTCCAAACTGGAGCTCTGAGACATGCGTAATCTGTCTTTTGTTTCGTCGTTTATTCTGGCCGTTTTGGTGTGCGCGTTTGGAGTGCGCTATAAAGCCGAGGCCGCTTCATTTAGCAAAGCGGATTTGTACCTCGAAGGTCTGAGCCGCCCCATGGCCGACATCCTTGAGTTTGATGTCTACCTTGCCCACGGAGAAGCCGAGGCTACGGTAGAAGTCCGTGGTTTCACGGTCACAGGTGAGAGCTTTGACAAGCTAATACCCATCAAGGCCAGTGCGGCAGGAAAGTATCGGGACGCTGAAGGGAATTACTTCAATACGGCTCGATGCGTGCGACAAGATCGCTCTGGCGTGCCACTTTCTGGGGAAAAGCCGGTCCTTTTGCACAATGGATTTTTCCTTTTCTACCGTGACATGGATCTTCCTTTGGGTGTCCACAAGATCGCATTTGAACTCAGATCGTTTGTAAAGGGACAGCAGACTGCCTTGATACGCACTCCACTGACCCAGGTTACAATCACCCAGGAGCCCCGAACAAAATCTCGTTTGGTAATGTTACGAACGTTAAAGGATGGCGAGGAACCTCAAATCAATGAAACGGTTAGCGAAGAACCCGACCCTATACTCCCAGGCAAAAACCGTCGGGTCGGCACGCAGGTTTTAGAGTTTCCTCTTGAAACCCCGCTAACTGGCGGCTGGTACCGCAAAAAAATAGACGCATGGGAAACGGGCAATGTCCGAGTGCTCGAAAATATCGCCGATGTGCGAAATGGGCCCTACACGGAGGCTGACCTCGAACCCCTGCTCCCCGGCGCGGATGAAATCGCTCCGGCGCCAGAGTTACTTGAAAATCTCAGTCCAACTGGTCACATTCGCTATGCGACCAATCGCAATCTAATTGCCGGGAAACAGTTTGTTACCGACACCAGCAGGTTTGGGAATGAACCCACAACACTGCGAACTGGCTCTGCTTTTTTCCACATACCGACTAAAGATCACAAAATGGGCACACTAGAGCTTCCCAAAGGAAATAAAGGGGGCTTTGCGATTTCTGAGCTATTTGAGATCCCTGAAAAAGATTTTTATCAAAGAGAAATTCATGACCGCATCGGGTATGGGAGCCGCGATGTCTTGCTCTACGTTCATGGGTTTAATAACACCATGGATTTCGCGGCCCTGAGGTACATGCAATTTGTGCACGACATCCGTTTTCGGGGATTACCGTTGGCGTACTTCTGGCCTTCGGAAGGAAGCGGTTCCGTTGGTGCCTACAAACGCGATGAAGTGCGGGCGGCTCAGAGCGCAGCTCCATTGGCCGATTTCCTCGTGAATCTCGTCGAGCAACACACTAAGGCGAAAGTCCCCGGAAAGATCCACCTACTGGCGCATAGCATGGGAAACAGGGTCCTTCTAAACGCCGTTCATCTTGCCAAAGACCGCATCGAGAAAATCACCGGACAGAACTCCAAACCGTTTGGCAGCGTTGTTCTTGCCGCAGCGGACGTCGACCTAGTGGATTTTAATATAGTCATTCCGGCAACAGTGGAGTTGTCGGACACCGTGTACAACTACCACTGCGAGGACGATGTGGCTCTGACGGTTTCTCGGGGCCTCCATGTAGCAAAACGCCTCGGAGAACAGGCCGTTCATGAAAAGGGTGTGATTGACGTGGATACCAAAAACGCGAACACGTCCCTAATAGGACACGACTATTATGTCTCGAACACCCCCCTTCTATACGATCTAACGATGGTGTTTACACTAGGGACTCCCATCGCAGAGCGCATCACGGTGCGAGGGCGGCGTAACGAAAAAGGGTTGGTGGAGTTTTATTTTCCGTAAGCCGGCAGAGAAGCGAAAATGGTGTGCCGCCCGAGACTCGAACTCGGGGCCCGCTGATTAAGAGTCAGCTGCTCTACCAACTGAGCTAGCGGCACCCATATGGAGAAAGACCAAAGACGTCCTTTGTTACCCACATCAGGCTGGGTTGGCAAGCACTGCGGCCAAAACAGTCGGTACCGGCGTCACATTTGACCCCCTGTTTCGTCCTTGTTAGCATACTGTCCGCTTTTCCACTCTGGGTGAGGGGGCTTCATGCCACGATTTAGACCCGTTTTCGCCACTGTTTTGGGTGCCTTGTTCTGTTTTTGGGGGACGAGCCCCGCCTCCGCAGCGAGAAACCGGCCGAACCTACCACCTCCCGAACCCGTGGTTTCCATCAAATCGATATTGGACACCGAAGTCTATGACCCGCTGCTCTACCCCGCAAAAGTCGTCTCTCGAGTCAACGCTAGCATCCGTGCCGAGACCGACGGTGTTGTCCAAGCCATCCGCAAGCCTTTGGGCTCCCGCGTGGCGGCCTCGGAACCTGTGCTCATTCTCACTAATCCCGATCCTGTTTATACCTACGCACCGTTCCAGGTTCTCGCTCCTGTCTCCGGAGTCATTAGCCAGATTTCCGTAACCCAAGGCTCCCGCGTCACTCGGGGGGATTTGCTCGGAAGCATTACCGATCCGTCCCAAATACAGGTCCGAATAGAAGTGACGGTTGCCGATCTCGCTGCCGTTCACAGCGGCATGTTAGGAAGCCTTGAGTTGAGCGAATCTACTGAAACGCGCGAAATCAAAGTCTCCGGAGTCAGTCCCCTAGTCGATCCGCTCACAGGCACCGCTAGCGCCGAGCTGGTGCTAACAGACCAAAAAAAACCGCTGCCGCCAGGCGCCGTGGGACGTGTTCGATTTAAGGCCCGGTTGCACAAAGGGATAGAAGTCCCGGAATCGGCCGTTTTCTACCGGGGCGAACAAGCAATGGTACGTGTCCTCCAAGAAAACAAAGCGCTGTTCCGCCCCGTAAAGCTTGGGCCCTCGCGACAGGGAAAATTTGAAATTTTAGAAGGTCTGAAGTCCGGTGAAACCGTGGTCTTACGGGTGAACACTTTCATCAACGACGGTGAATCCGTGAAAGTCGAGCCCACCACGGAGAAAGATACGTGAACCTCTACGCCTCGCCGCTGCGGGTGTATCTTACCTTGGGCTTGTTCGCCTTTCTCGGGGTGTATTGCGGACTCAAGCTCCCGGTCTCGCTTTACCCAGCCGCAAGTCACCCCGAAGTCGAAGTCCACATTGAATTGGGGGCTTTTTCAGCAGAGGAATTTCTAAACACCTACGGAAAAGATCTCGAAGAAAAACTGCGCACGCTTCAAGCGGAGGGAGTTTCCGTAGAAAAGGTAATTTCTTCCTATTCCGCGGGGGATGCCAGGTTCGAAGTGACATTCAACTGGGGAGTCAAATCAGATCTTGCTCTGCGCGAAACTCAAATGCTGGTCACCTCTTACGCATCTCGCTTCCCCCAAGAAGTCCGAGACAATACCCATGTTTGGATGCAGTCCAGAGGCTCGGGGTTTTTGGCAATAAGTCTATACAGTGAATCTCGTTCGCTTTCAGAGCTTTACGAACTCGTTGAGCCAGTAGTCTCCCCCAAACTGAACAGCGTCTCCGACGCTGCTAGCCCGGCGATTTGGAACCCCACCCAAGAAGAAATACGCGTCGAACTACGCCCAGACACTCTAGCCACATTGGGCCTCCAACCTCGCCACGTGCAAGCCGCCATTTCGGCTGCTTTCTCCGGCCGGTCCGCTGGAGAGATCGCCGTAGGGGCCGACATTTTGCCCATTGAATTGCCCCGGCAGGTAAGAACACTTGCCGCGTTGAGCGAAATCAGTGTTCCCACACCTTCGGGAAGCCCAGTAGTTTTATCCGATGTCGCTCGCATTCACCGCGGGCCAAAGACCACCGGGACAGCGAGTTATCGTACCAGCGGCAAACCCAGTCTGATCATTTTCGCCACGCCCAAACCCGGTGGAAATGTAAAAAAAATGTCGGAGTCCATCATCGCCGTCACCCAAGACGCGCTTAAGACACTTCCTTCGGACGTGAAGATGTCTATCCTGGTGGATCCGTCGCAGTTTATCCGCGCAGCAGTGAACAATGTCTTTTACGAAGTTTTTCTCGCGGCCCTCTTGGCAGTTGCGGTGCTCTTTGTCTTCATCGGCAGCCCCCGCAACATTCTCACCGCAGCGATCGAAATCCCTTTGAGTATTGTCCTAGCGTTCATCCTCATGCGCCTGTTTGGCATCAATTTGAACCTCATTTCTTTGGGAGGGCTCGCTCTGTCAGCAGGGATGAATGTCGACGCTTCTGTGGTCGTGCTGGAAAATATCTTTCGGCACTTCGAACATTCCCCCGGCCCTCATGATGCGTCCACTCGTTTGCGGTTGATTACTGGAGCTGTTAAAGAAGTCTCACTCCCTCTGATTGCCTCGACCATTGTTTCGCTAGTAGTGTTTCTTCCTCTCGCTTTCACTTCGGGATTGAGTCAAAGCATCCTAGGGGACCTAGCGCTTGCTGTCGCTTTTTCCCACGGGTTTTCAGCACTGGTGGCGTTGATTTTGGTTCCCACTATCCGTCTTCAACTGATGAACGGTGGCGGTGACGCTCCCTCCCCCTCGTATTTTGAGAAGCCAATCCGTTGGTTAGAAGCCCGATACTCTCAAAATCTAAGAGCATTCCTCACCCATAAAAAGGCGCAGCGCTACACCCTGGTTGGATTGCCACTGCTCTTGGTGGCCATGGCTCTTTGGGTGCTTCCACGCCTTCCGAGAGAACTATTAGGAACACCGGATTCTGACCGAATTGGAATTTCCATTCGAACTGAAGGCAACTCGTTGCTCCGCCAAATGGAAGCCGAAATCGAAATCGTCGAGCAAGTGCTCGCAAAGGAATTCGCCGGGAAAACGGTTTCTGTTTTTGCTCAAGCGCATGGAGCCAACAGCGCGTTCCTCATCCTTCAAGGCACGAGCCGCAAAGCCGCTGCTCTTTTGCTCAAAGACCTTGAGAAACGTTTTGTTCCCACGCCTCTGGTCCAATACGGTGTGTTCCCCTGGAATCCGAGCGAATTTCCGCTTCCTGACCCGCCTACACTCAGAGTCTCGGTCCGAGGAGGTGCTCCTGAACAGCGCCGACTCGTCGCTAAGGGCCTGGTGGATACTCTTCGTGACGGCAAAGTCTTCCCCAATGTCTATTCGTTGCCAACCCCGAACTTGGAGTACGCCGTGCAACTCACTCCCAACTCTAGCCAGGTAGAGGCCATCCGCAACCCGGCATTAGGGTACTCTGCCGACGACTTGGCGGACATCGTCAGAATTGCAACGATCGGACGCTGGGCGGGATACATGCCCGGAGAATTGAATACAACTCAAATACAGCTCTACTTCCCCCAAAAGTCTGTTTCCAACATCGAGGAAATTGGCGCCATTCCTCTGGGGGTTTCTGGAAAAACGATCCCCTTGCGCGCGCTTGCCGATGTTAAACGCTCGCTGAATCCCGGCCGAATCAGTCGTGAGAATGGCCGCGCTCTCTTTGATGTCCAAGGAAGGTTAGAACGCGGGGCCCTTTCTACAGAAAGTTCCATTCAGTCGGCCAAAGTCGAAATTGCCAAGTGGCTCAAAGAGAATCCCGAGCAAGCAAAAGGCGTGACGGTCGCTTATGAGGACCCCTCTCCCGAAATGACCGAGGCGATTAGCCAACTACAAAGAGCGATTCTACTTTCGCTCGTGCTGATTTTTTTCGTGTTGGTTTTCCAGTTTGGTACTTTTGTCGAGCCACTGCTGGTGATGGTCGCTCTGCCATTGGGCTACATCGGCGTGCTGGCAGCTCTCTACCTTTTTGGAAGCACGCTCTCGCTCAACTCCGTGCTCGGGGTGATACTCCTCAACGGCATTGCGGTAGCGAACAGCATTTTACTCGTCGATTTTACCAAGCGCCTTGCACCGCTGCGAGCCACTGCGACTGAAGCCGCGGTCGAAGCAGCTTCAGTGCGCTTACGCCCAATACTCATCACCTCTTTGACCACCATACTCGGCATGATGCCTTTGGCGTTGGGGCTGGGAGATGGCGGCAAGATTCTGCAACCCTTGGGGATAGCAGTAGTGGGCGGCATGTGGTTTTCTGTCACACTTACGCTCTTCATTGTTCCCTTGCTCCACACGGTCTATCTCAACCGCAAAGCCCGGGCCTCACTCAACAAGCAAAACACAGCGTGGAAATGGCGGTTATTGCGCCTAAAACCTGCCTCTTTCGTTGTGTTGCTGGCGTGCGCCGGAGCTCAGGGAACGGACCTGATCTCTTATACTCAAGCCATCGAAAACATCGTCGACAGGCACCCCGAAGTTGCACAGCAGCAGGCGCAGATCGCACGCGTTCGGGGCCAAACGCTCCCCACGCGATTAGCCTTATTACCGACGATCTCACTTTACGGGCGACAGGACACCCGCAAAGAACTGGGGATCGACGCCTCCCGCCTGGGCGGCGGCGCGAGTTTGGACATGAACCTGTTTCGATGGGGAAGTGATTGGGCTGGAATGAATGCCGCCAACCGAGAGATTGAAGCCGAAATACAAACTCTCGGCAGTACCCGTCTACGTGTTGAAAGAGCTGCATTGGAGGCTATCAATGCCTGGATGACGCGAACGCAGGAAGCGAGTATTTTTCGGCGAGTGCTGGACTGGCGCTCCCATTTATTCCAAATTGCCAAAAAACGTTTTCAGCGTGGATTAATCCCCCAGCAAGAGGTCGACAAACTCTCGATCGATTTGGAAAACGAACGTGCTAGTCTCAGAGACACTGAAACAACGCTCATTCAAGCGGCCGCCGAGCTAGATCAGCTCTTGGGGCATCACCGCATCGAAGAAACCTGGCCTTGGAAAGACCGGCTTACATCAAAGAGTCTCCTCCGCACAGGCAAAGAAGAAGCAATTCTACTCCAGCGCCCCGATTGGAAAGCTGCTGAACTGCGTCTCAAGGCCGCCCAATCCAGAGAGAACCAGAATCTGGGGAGAATTTTCCCTTCTCTAGATCTCAATATTTCCTACGGCCTGTTCAGATCGGGACTAGGAGCGAACGATCCTGCTCAAGTCCAGTACTCGACATCGTTGGCTCTTACGATTCCGCTTTTCGATCGCTTGAGCAACTATGGCGCTTACGAAGCCCAAGTACAGGCATCTCGTCAGGCGGAATTAGAGCTTGAAAAAGTTCGGCGACGCGCGCGCAGCGAGTGGCAAAGTGCGGAGGGGTCCCTGAGTTTAGCCATCGACACCGCGCTCGCGAGAGACAAGACAGTCTTAATGGCGCGGGGGCTTTTCGATGATAATTTGAAACGCTTTGACAAGGGACTCGTCGATACGTCCGGCTTGAGCCTGGATCAACAGCGGGTGCTTCAATCAGAACTTCTCGCAGTGCGCGGGTGGGCTGCGGCTCATGCGACCTTTGCGGGGGTTTGCTTTGCCCAGGGTCTTCGTATTAAAGAGTGCTTATGAAAAAAGACATTCCCGGCCTTTCTTGCCTGACTGACTACATTTGGTTCGAAACCCAGTCCCGTACCGAGATGATCAATATCACGGATCGACTCGATGCCCTTGTTGTCAAATCAGGCGTGCAAGAAGGGTTTTGCTTGGTCTCCGCGATGCACATCACCGCGGGCATCTGGGTCAATGACGAAGAATCCGGTCTGAAGAAAGATCTGATGGAATGGCTCGAGAAACTGGCTCCCGCAAAGCCCGATTACCGGCATCACCTCACGGGCGAAGACAATGCCGATGCGCATTTAAAGCGCACCCTCATCCATCACCAAACGATGTTGCCCATTACACAGGGTAAACTCGACCTGGGTCCATGGGAGCAGGTTTTTTATGTGGAGTTCGATGGACAGCGGCGCAAACGCGTTGTCGTAAAAATTCTAGGGTCAAAAAACTAACTTCCCCCAGCCGACGCTGCACGCCGACTGGGGAAAGCGTAAAGACAAATCAGGGGCCTTTTGCACTCGTTGGAGCCGGAGGAGGAACGACTCCAGGCCATTTCAGGGCGAGCCCCCCAGCCGATATCCCTTCAACACTCAGGGATCCGGTGAGATCGTCCACGCTGGTGGCCTTTCTGATCAAACTCAAATAGACGTTTGATTCCACATTCGTCCCATCGGGAAGAGTGGATTTGTATTTCGCTCCGCTGACATAAAAACTCAACGTAGCTGGATAGGTAGGGCCCCCCGCGTTTTCCGAGGCACTTAGCCCATCAAAGGTGACCGTGTGGGTCTTTCCATCTATTTCGATCTTGATCGACGCGTCTTTTACCTTGCACTGGTAAGAGCTATAAGTCGGACTTACGTAATCTTTACAGTCTTCGAGTTTTCCCGGTTCAAAAGTCGCCTTGTGATATACCCCAAGACTCGGAATGAAATACCCTTCTGTTGTTGCATCCGGATAAGGCGGATCTGCAAATACAGCCGTTGATACTAAAAGTCCCAACAACACCCGTTTCATCGTTTACCCCTTAGTTTAAGACAGACTGCGATAAACAGCCTTTTGTCACTTTTTCTGGCACTCCAGGTGAGTATCTTCGTGGGAATAAGCTTCGGGTTCAAGCTGCAGTGTGGCGTGGTGAATCCCATGCCGATCATGCAACATTTGTGTGCTGGATTTTAGCACTTGCGAATGATCTGTACCGTCTTTAACCCGCAAGTGCGTGCTCAAGGCGACAACGCCCGTGGCAAGCGACCAAACGTGCAGGTCGTGCACTTCTCGTACGCCGGGAATTGCCGACAGATCTGCCCGCAAATCCTCCAAACTCATTCCGGTGGGAACAGACTCCAGCAAAATATCTACACACTCTCCCAGGAGCCTATACGCCCCCCTCAGTATCAACGCACCGATGACGACCGAGATGAGCGAGTCCGCCCAGTACCAATCCCACTTCCACACCAAAACTCCGGCAATGACTGCACCAATCGACCCCAGTGCGTCCGAGATCAGGTGCAGGTTGACGGCTTTCATGTTCAGACTGGAGTGGGAGTGCGGGTGCACCAAGCGCAAAGCAATCAGGTTTACGCACAGCCCTCCCACTGCAATCAAAGTCATCCACCCCCCGGAGATTACGTGCGGTTGGGACATGCGCTGCCAAGCTTCAAAAAAAATCCAGAGCGACACCACCAAGAGCAGGGAACCATTCAGCATCGCCGCGAGTATTTCGGCTCGGTGGTACCCAAAAGTTTTTCGATCGGTGGGAGCTTTGCGGCTCACCCACAAAGCGAACAGGCCGAGCGCCACAGCCGCAACATCGATCGCCATATGGCCTGAATCAGCGATCAGCGCCAAAGATCCACTCCACCAGCCCCCAATAACCTCGGCGATCATAAACGCGGTGGTGAGAACCAAAACAGCCAGCAGGGGCCGGGACCCGGAAGACGGGCCAGAATGGTGGTGATGGTTGTGAGAGTGCGTCACAGCCCCTGGAGTTTAGACCGAATAGGCACCGATTTCTACGGAAAGACAGGTTGTCACGGAAAACGCGTCGAATCAGTCTCCAGTTTGACATCGGGTCTATGGTGTGGTGCGTAAACTCCTCGGTTTCGGGTGTATTCACGCGTGATTGATCGTGGCCCGCACCTTGCAGCTGGTGGGAAGCGGAACCCTAGGTGACGTGTGCGCGACAAGTCAAAAAACCCGTTCAAGGAGCTTTATGGGCAATTGAAAAAACGCCTCGGCTCCACATCAAAACGCGGCGCGTCAATCGATGAAGCTCCAAAATGGTCCGCGTGGCGTGCTGCCCTGCGCAAACGCTTCCCCGAAAACTTCCGCCACTGGGATTTTGATATCCGCAAGGCCGATCCCGAGAATATTTACCGCTACCTCACCTGGGCAAAATGGGGAATTGTCGTTTTGGCAGTTTACTTTCTTAGCGGAGTTTCAGCTCGGCTGATTGGGTCCTTGTTTCCCCCCACCACGCTGCCACCTGCTTCGCGCAGCGCTGGCCCCGTACACCGGCCCACCCCTAAAGAGGACTACGACGAGATCCTGCGGCGAAACATGTTCAATGTCGAAGGAACGATCCCTGATGCATTTGATCAGGGCCAGCTGGATTGTTTTTCACAGGCTAAAATCTCCTCGTTGCCAGTACAGCTCTTGGGGACCATTGTGATGAGCGACGAAAAATATTCGGTTGCTCTCGTGGCAGAAGACGGGAGCCCCCAAAAAGTCGCTGTAAAAAAAGATGAAGGTTTCTTAGGAGATAAATATCTGGCCCTCAAAGTAGAACGCAACCGGCTTTGTTTTCAAGTCCGGTCCACTCAGGAGCTGGAGTATATCGAAATCCCTTCGGGAGGAACCGACCTGAGTCTCTCAGGCCCTTCACTCCAAGGTGGCAGCGAAGGGATCACCCCCGTCTCCGAAAACCAGTTTGTCGTAAATCAAAGTTTTTTGGAAAAGAACCTGCTTAACCTAAACGAAATCCTTCAAACCGCCCGAGCGGAGCCGTATGTGGAGCCATCGTCGGGTAAATTCCGAGGTTTTTTGATCAAGTCGATGGATCCCAATTCCCCATTTCGCAAACTGGGCGTAAACCAGGGAGACGTACTGACTGCTGTCAACGACATCGTCTTGGACAACGCCGGCAAAGGCTTGGAAGCGTTTCAAAAGCTAAGGAATTCGCCCAAAGTGAGCTTGCAGGTCTTGCGAGGCGGACAACCTTATTCCATGAGTTACGATATCAAACCCTAAGGGGCTGACCTATGACACGAAACCAAAAAATCGCATGCCGGGTCTTCGCAAGTTTGCTTTTACTTTGCCCACTCAATGCCGTGAGCGAAGCGCCCAATCCATTCGGAACTGGTGATGCCCCTCCCGAAAAGGCCGATCCTGGGTTTTTCTCCGAAGACGATTTTGACAAGGCCAATAATCCCCCCGAAGGATTGACTCCCCCAATGGGAATGACCGAGGAGTCCCATTCGGCAGGCGCTCCGCCTGACCTGCAGCCGCCAGCCTCTCCGGAGGCGCCCACACCGCAATCACCTGTATCACCACCGGCACCTCCGACAAGAATAGCTCGCCCGCAAGCTCCGCGTCCTTCAGCTCCGATCGGCAAACCCTCCGCCCCTACCACCAAAGGTGGCAAAGCAGCCGCATCTCGGCTTGCGGACTATTTGCAGTTGGATAGTTCAGTCAAAGGGCTGGAGGTAAAAAATTTCGATCTTCCAGACAAGGAAATCCGAGATGTCGTGACCTTGATCAGCAAGTGGACCGGGAAAAACTTCATCATCGACTCCAAGGTCCGCGGCAAAATCACCATTATGGGACCCAGCCAGGTCACTTTGGAAGAAGCTTACCAAGCCTTTTTATCCGCTCTCGATGCCAATGGTCTGACGACGGTAAAATCCGGAAAATTTATTCGAATCATTGAGTCCGCAGAAGCGCGACGTGCGCCCGTAGAAACTTATGCAGGGGACTATACGCCTGATACGGATCAGTTTATCACCCGTATTTTTCAGCTGAAATATATCAATGCGGATGAAGTGCAGCGGGAGTTCCGCGACATGACCACACGCCAAGGTCGTCTATTCGCGTACGAACCCACCAACTCCATCATCATCACGGACACGGGCTCCAACATCAAACGCATCCAGGAAATTTTAACCACGATAGACGTTAAAGGATTCGAAACCACTCTACACGTTCTGCGGATCAAGAACTCATCCTCCAAAACCATCGCCGACATGTTGGGAGATATCTACGGTGACGATCGACAAAGTGGTTCCGCAGCTAACCGACAGCGGACTTTCCGAAGAAGCGCGCTGGAACGCACGCGCGGTGGTGGCATCATTTCCAAAATCATCCCTGATGAACAGACCAATAGTTTGTTGGTGCTTGCTAACCGGGCGGGTTTTGAGCAGCTCAAACACCTTGTTCGTAAACTCGACGTCAAAGTATCCGACACGGGACGTATTCATGTGTATTATTGCGAATACGCCAAGGCAGAGGATTTAGCGGCTACGCTTGCTTCACTGTCGGGCGGATCCAACGGTGCGGGCATGGGCAGGTCGACCAACCGCAAAGCGAGTGTTGGGGGAGCAAATGTTGCCGGCGGTGCCACGACAAACAACGCCCCTGCTACTCCCGCCGGGCCAGTCACTGCGGAGCTGGATGGTGGTGTAAAAATTTCCTCCGATGCATCTACAAATGCTCTGGTGATTACAGCAAACTCTGGGGATTTTCGCACACTCAAGCGAGTGATCAAAAAACTCGATATTCCTCGACTTCAGGTCCTGGTTGAAACAGCGATCCTAGAAATCACAGTGGGCAGGAATACCGAGTTTGGAAACAACCTCGCAGCGGGAGCCCCTGGCAAAGCATTTGCGGGTGGTTTCATTGGCGATGCTTCATCCCTAGCGAGCGTCCTTACCAATGGAATTCCACCAACGGGGCTGACGCTGCCTTTGGTGTTTAACCCGCTCGGTTCCACGACAATCAACGTCGGTGGAACCAGTCAAAACGTCACTGCGTACTCTTTCATGGGCCTTTTGCGATTGCTCACTTCGACGACAGATTCTTCCGTGCTGTCCACACCTCAAATCATCGCACTGGACAACGAAAAAGCCGAATTCAAAGTCCAGGACGAAACCCCGGTACAATCTGGTTTTGTAGCATCAGTTTCCGGGTCAGGGGGCGCCATTGGCCAAGCGGGACAGGGCACCATCGAGCGGCTCAAAACCGGAATTGATATCAACCTCACGCCTCACATCAATGCGGCGAGCAAGAGCGTTCGCCTAGAGATCGAACAAAAGGTCGATAGCATCCGAGATACCTCGGAAGTGCCTTCAGCGCTTTCAGGAATCCAAAAGGCAACCACGTCTCGAGTAACGAATACGACCGTCGTCGTTAAAGACCAGGACTTCATCGTCCTTGGTGGGTTGATGTCCGACAAAGTCGACGAGAGCGTTCAAAAAGTACCTCTGTTGGGAGATATTCCAATCTTGGGTTGGCTGTTCAAAGCCAAAACCTATAAAACCTTAAAGTCCAATTTGGTCATTCTGCTTCACCCGCGCATCATTGGAACCAGTACCGCTGCAGCAAATGTGATTACAGACACCCTGAAAAAACGTCAGAAGTTTATTGATAAACATGCGGGCGGAAATGAGCCTCACGAAGAATATACGAACGGAGTCAAAGATCGTTTGGAAGCGCAAAAGCAGGCTTCCGGAGCGGACCCATTTGATAAATACCGAAACAACCCCAAGGATGACGCCGACGAGGTAGATTAACGTGGCCAAGAACGCGACGGAAATCATCAACCGAGTCTTGCGACAGGAAAACAAGATCGGTCAAATCCTGCTTACTCAAACGTCTCTGACGGAGGCACAGCTACGTGAAGCGCTGGCCATTCAGAAGGAGAAGGGCGGCCGCCTGGGTGAAATTCTCATTCAGAAAAAGCTTCTGCAGCCGAGCGAAATACTGCTGGCATTGAGTTTACAGCTGGGCATCCCCCATCTCAAAGAAATTGACATCAAACACATCGATCCGGAGTGGGTGAAAGACATTCCCATTGCGTATGCCCGTCAGTACGAAGTCCTTCCAGTCGCTATTGATGAACTTGCGGTAACCGCGGTCGTGTCAGACCCATTCAACTTGCAATGCCTGGACGACTTGCGTGTTATTTTCCAAAAAGAAGTTCGACCTGTTCTAGGCGAGAGTAAAATCATTTTGGATGCTATCAACCGCGTATATGAACGGGTTAAGCAAAACTTTATTTCCGAGATCGAAGAGAACAAAGAAGAGTATGAGTATGACCTGAAAGAGCCCGTCGATTTATTGGAATCTTCCGATAGCGATGCCCCTATTATCAAGTTCGTAAACAACTTGATTTTTCGGGCCATCAAAGACAAAGCGTCCGACATCCATATTGAGCCTTACGAAAAGGACCTCGCGGTGCGATTCCGCATCGACGGCGTACTGTATGACATCGTGCGCACCCCCAAGAAGCTCCATGCAGGAATTTCATCTCGCATCAAACTCATGGGAGAGTTGGATATCGCTGAAAAACGCCTCCCTCAAGATGGTCGTATCAAGATCAAGATCGCTGGAAAAGATGTCGATATTCGACTTTCAGTTATCCCAACCGCCCACGGAGAGCGTTTGGTACTGCGTATCCTCGACAAGAGCAACGTTCGACTCGACCTCCAGGACCTCGGATTTGATGAAAAAGCCATCGCGCAGATAAATCAAATCATTCACAAGAAACACGGCATTTTCCTGGTTACCGGGCCCACAGGGAGTGGAAAAACCACGACACTCTATGCAAGTCTTAGCCGAATTAACTCAACCGAAAGAAATATCATCACGGTCGAAGATCCCATAGAGTACGACCTCAAGGGAATCGGGCAAATTCAGGCAAACCCTAAAATCGGCCTCACGTTTGCGTCCGGCTTGCGAGCGATATTGCGCCAAGATCCCGATGTCGTCATGGTGGGGGAAATACGTGACAAAGAAACTGCTGAAATCGCTATCCAGGCTTCCTTGACGGGTCACTTGGTTTTGGCCTCCATTCACACCAACGATGCTCCCGGAGCAATCACTCGACTAATCGACATGGGAATCGAACCCTTTCTGGTGGCCTCCTCATTACTCTCCGTTCTCGCGCAACGCTTGATCCGTAAAGTCTGCCCAAGCTGTGTAGAGCACTACGAGCCCACGGCGATTGAACTGCAAAATCTCGGACTGAACCCCGGTATTTTTGGCGGCAAGAAGATTTCTCGCGTAAAAGGCTGTGCAGAATGCAGCGGGACCGGCTATCGAGGACGAATGGTCGTTCACGAAATGATGGTGATCGATGACGATATTCGCTCACTCATTATGGAACGTACAGACGCCAATATCATTAAAAAGAAGGCGGAATCCCGTGGCATGGTTTCGCTGAGACAAAACGGCATTCAGAAAGTACTTGAGGGAGTTACCACTCCTGTTGAACTAGTCTCTGTAACCCAAGAATAATTCATGGCGCTATTTGAATACAAAGGTGTCGGGCCTGGAGGAAAGCCGGCAAAAGGGGCAATCGAAGCCGATTCGGCTAAGACTGCTCGCGCAAAGTTAAAATCTCGCGGCATTTTTCCAACAGAGGTTAAAGAGAAGTCCGCCACCGAGAAAAAAGACAGCATCCCTTTAGCGCTTCCCGGCGGTGGCGGTAAAGTGAAGCTGCGCACCCTTACCCTCATGATCCGACAAATGGCGACCTTGATCAAAGCGCGAATTCCTCTGGACGAGGCTTTGGGAGCCTTGGTCGAGCAAACCGATGACAATCGACTTAAAAGCATCTTGGCGCAGATTAGGACGAGCGTAAACGAGGGCCGTTCTCTCGCAGATAGCTGCCGCCAGTTTCCCAAGGTCTTCACTCCAATTTTCGTATCGATGATTCAAGTAGGCGAAGCCAGCGGAAACTTAGACCTTGTTTTGAATCGGCTGGCCGGCTTCTCCGAGGCTCAGCTTGAACTGCGCAACAAAGTGGTGGGAGCTTTGGTTTATCCCGCATTCATGATGGTTGCTGGGTTTGGAATCGTGCTATTTCTTTTTGCTTTTGCCGTCCCCAAGATCACCGAGGTCTTTGCAGGATCAAAAATGGCGTTGCCCCTGCTGACCGTTATCATGATCAATATCAGCGCCATCATTTCCAAATATTGGCTGCTCATCATTTTAACCCTACTCGGTTCGTACTCTTTGTTCATGTGGTACATCAACACCAAGACAGGCCGGGAATGGTGGGATGCCGTCTCTTTGCATATTCCGGCCTACGGCAAAATGCGCCGCATGGTTGCCGTGTCACGTTTTGCCCGCACATTGAGTACTTTGATTGGGAGCGGTGTACAGCTTCTGGACGCCATTGATATCGTAAAAGACGTCGTGGACAACGCCGTCATCCGCAAAGCCTTGATCCAGTCCAGGGAAAGCATTCGGGAAGGGCAAACGATTGCAGCACCCCTTCGCGCAAGCGGACAATTCCCCCCCATCCTGACCCATATGATTGCGGTAGGGGAGAAAACCGGGGAACTGGAAGATATGCTCAACGTGGTTTCAGATGCTTACGACACCCAAGTAGAGACGGCCATCAAATCCATGACAAGCCTTTTAGAGCCCCTTATGATTCTGGTGATGGGCGGCATCATCGCACTGGTCGCATTATCAATTTTTATGCCCATGATGGAAATGAATAACTTGGGATCGATGCCCGGTTAAGACCGAAAGAAAGCGAATATGAATAGAACTTGCAAAAAACTCCAACGCGCCTCCCAAAGAGGCTTCACTTTAATCGAAATCATGATCGTCTTGGCGATCGTCGGAATGCTCTTTGGATTTGTCGGCGTGAATGTCATTAAGAAATTCCGGGAGTCCAAAGTATCTGGTGCAAAAATCCAAATGGCATCTTACGAGCAGGCGCTCCAAGCCTATATGGTCGACCAAGGAAACTTTCCTTCGACCGCCCAAGGTCTACAGGCGCTGATCACGGTGCCTACCGTTGGCAAGATTCCTAAAAAGTATCCAGACGGTGGCTACTTCAACAAGAAAAAACTTGTGGATGACCCTTTCGGAAACCCCTATCGATATGAGTGCGAGGACTACCAAAACTACACGATTTCCTCGGACGGACCAGACGGCCAACCCGGCACAGAAGACGACATCGTTCAGGAGTAAGCCTCATTCTTTCAAGAATGGGTTTACTCTAATCGAAATTCTGATTGTTATTTCGATTATTGCTGCAGTTTTAGCGATTGGGTTGCCCGCCGTCCAACGAGTGACTTCACAGCGAATCAACTCCACAACACGCAAGTTCGTGGGGCTGATTCGCACCATTCGCAACGACGCGGTTCTGTTGAACAATATTTACCGCCTTGCAATCGATTTTGAACACCGAACTTACTGGGTAGAAATGCAACGAGAGCAAAAGCTCTTAGCAGATCCAGCGGCTCCGGCGGAAAAACCACGCAAGAAAGGGGAGGAGCCGCCGCCATCCAACTTTTTGATGGCCCCAAAGTATACCAAGCGTCCAGCGGAGATGCCGACGGGGGTCGAATTCGACAGCGTATTAAAAGAAAAGGAAGGCTTGATCCGTGGAGGGATAGCCTATGTCCACTTCTTCCCCAGCGGTTTTAATGAACAAGCTATTTTATACCTCAAAAAAGAAGGGGCAAAAACCATAAGCTACTCTTTGCTGATTCGTCCCACTTCAGGAAAAGTGGAAATTTTTCCTCATCAAATAGCTAGTTTTGATTCGGCCGACAAATGAACAAACATGGATTCACATTCGTCGAAGTATTGGTAGCAATGCTGATCTTTACCATGGCGGCCCTTACAGCGGTCAGCATCGTGAATGGATCTGTGCGCGCCACTCGAGAGTCCAAAGAAGTAACCCAAGCCAGCTGGCTTTTGCAAAACATCCTTGCACAAACCGAAAGCAAACTCGAAGCCCAAGGCGTTGATCGAGCATGTCAGGAAAAAGAAGAAGGCAAATTCCCCGCTCCTTTTGATCAATACCGCTGGAAAACTCAGTGTTACAAGATCGACTTTCACCTTTCAGAAGCTGCCGCCAAATTGCAGCAGGAACTGCAACAGAAAGCCGCTGGGGAGGAGTACGATTCTTCGAACAAAAACAAAGAGGATCCGACGCTCAAATTGATATTCCAAACCGCTAGCGAATATTTTTCCAGATCGGTCCGTGAAGTGCATGCCGAGGTCAGTTGGATCAGAGGTAAGAACCCTCAGTCTATTTCAGCCACTACGCACTTTGTTCGATTTGATCAACAGCCTGCTCTCCCGGGGTTAACTCAATGAAAGGGTTTACACTTCTTGAGCTCTTGATTTCGCTCTCGATATTTACCCTTGTTGGATTGGCGACCGTTCGTCAAATACAGCAAATTCAAAACACCAAGGAATCGGCATTCGAGTCGATCGATGAGTTCAATGATGCCAGAGCCGCACTCAACCTCATGCGCAGCGACCTTAGCCAAGCTTTTCATATGTTATTAGATGATCTGGGGGCGCAAACAAAGACTTCCGTCACTCGTGGTGAAGCCGTGGCCCACACGATTTTTGATGGCCGGCGCAAAGAGCTGGTGTTTACCTCTCTGTCCCACCGTAATTATTACGCGAACCGAAGGGAATCCGAGCAAACGGAAATATCTTATTTTTTATACACCCATCCCGGGAAAAAACTTCCGAGCCTAATGAAACGAGAGAGTGAGTTTATCGACGAAAAACCATTCGATGGAGGCCCTCTCTACCGACTGCTAGACAATGTACAGGAATTGGAATTTTCTTATTACGATGAAAAAATGGATCGGTGGGTTTCGGATTGGAACTCGGATGGGGGAAACTACCTCGACAAATTTCCCCAAGCCGTAAAGATCAAGCTCACGATTGCCACCGACCCTAAGAAACCGTTGCAGTTGGAATCCATATTTAAAATTGCATTCCCCAACAACACGCCGCATTTGGTGCAGTTTTGAAGAACACCCGCGCTACCATTCAGCCTATTAAATCCGAGCGAGGCGCCGCGCTGCTTACCGTACTTGTTGCGTTGATGGTCATCACCATTCTGCTTTTCGAGTTTCAGTACGCGGCAATGGTGGAAAGAAAGCTTGCTTACAATGAGTTGAATCAAACTCAGGCCTATTACTTGGCAAAGGCTGGGGCTCGCATAGGGATGCTTCGTGTCGCATTGTATGCCAGACTGAAGTCCAACTCCCAAATCAAGTCTATGGCCGGAAATACTCCCGGCGGGCAGGCCATGCTCGACATGGCTCTCGATAAGATTTGGCAACTCCCACTGCCCTCATTTCCACCCAGTCTGGAATCTATCAAGGCTCTAGGAAACGCTGACCAACTGGGCGCAGAGACCGTGCTCAAAGAGACTAAAATTACCGATGGGTCTTACAGCGTGAACATACAAAGTGAGTCTTCGAAGTTAAACTTGAATAGCCTTGCTGTTCCGGCGAGTTTTCTGAGGGAGCGTCCTAATTTTTCTGTCCCGCCGACACGACCGGATCTGTACACGGGCCTCATGCTGGTGAACCTACTCAACTCCTTTTTAAGAGAGTCAGATGACCCTTACGCAGAGTACCCGAATTTGCGCCCTGAAGAGCAGGTGATGGACATTATGGACTGGGTGAGTCAGGGAGACTCTCGGCTCATGGGCGGCTCTAAAGATAGCTACTATACCGCGCTCGCGCCACCGTACCGATCCAAAAAAGGCCGGTTTTTCACGCTAGAAGAGTTGCGCCTGGTTCGGGGCATGGACGAACACCTGTTCGAAAAGCTTAGACCCTATGTCACCGTGTACTCTTATGACAGCAAGCTAAACATCAATTCTGCATCGGAAAAACTATACCGAGCGATCTACTCTGACTTTACTGACGACGATCTCAAAAGGATTATCCAACAGAGAACCGATTTAGGGGGATGGAGCTCGGAAAAGCAGTTTGCGGATTTCGTGGTTTCAAATCTCGGCCGAACTGGTTTTTCTACCATGTACCCTGATCCAGCTGCCTACCCATTTACAGTAGGGACCGAGAGTTTTTTGATCGAGTCTCTTGGAATTGTAAAACGCAGTGGTAGTTCGATCCAAAGGGGGATCAAAGTCGCGCTTGCCTTTACTTCTGCTCGCGGAGGCACCTTGATATCTGGAATGAGCCAGGCAGATTGCCTGAAGAGTGCAGCAACTCAGTTTTGGGATGCTAGCAAGAACGGGTGCTTTACAAACCCGACTTCCGCACAGGAATGCACCAATCTCGCAGGAACCCCTCAACAGAATGGAAACCAGTTGGTGTGCATCATTACTCAGTATGCGCCGGCGCCCCCTCTATCTATTCCCATTGCGGCCGCTGGAAAGCCATCTGGCGCGGGGACAAAGCCCGCGGGGTCGAATACAATGAAGATTCTCTACTGGGCAGAAAGCTGAGAGGATATTAGAAATGCGCATTCTCGGAATTGAATTCGGGGCTTGGAGCCTAAAAGCGGTGGAAATGGAGTCCCGATTCCGCCGAGTGGAAATTCTTGATTTTCACGAAGTTCGCCTTCCACTCGAAGTGATTGATCCCCGCTCCAGCTACCGTGATGCGGTGAGCCAGCTCATGGCCAGACTTCCAAGTGTTCCGGAGAAAATAGCCACCAGTGTGCCCCCAGCCCAAACAGCTCTGCGTTTCTTACAGATACCGGTAAAGCAGCGCAAAACTGTCGAAAAAATGTACCGATTTGAACTCGAAGACGCGGTACCCATTAAGATCGAAGACGCATTGTTGGAGCATCAGGTCTATCGGCGTAAAGAGGGGAGTTTGGTTTTTGTGGCGATGGCCCCAAAAAAACTCGTCCAATCCCATTTGGATTGGCTACAAGCCGTCGGCACCGATCCTGACTGGCTCACCTTTGACGGAATGGGTTTGATAAATCTGTACTTTTCTCAGACTCCCACCAAAGGACCAGACGCACCGAACAAACCCGTTTTACTATTAGATATAGGCCACTCCAAGACGACTCTTGCTATCATCCACGAGGGGCGCTTGGAACACTTTCGAAGCATTGCTTGGGGTGGCGGGGCGATTACCCGCAACATTGCTCTGAGCCTTGGCGTAACGCTAGAAGAAGCTCAGCGAATCAAGCACGAAGCCATAGCCTTGGATGTCGACGTAGATTCTGCAGCGCAAAATATCCAGAATGCCGTCCTAGCGGCAAGTCAGGCCTGCGGAACTTTTGTAGCTGATTTAATGCACAGCTTGGTAGCTTATCGCACCGCTTTTGGGAGTGAAGTAGGGTCCGTATTGCTTACAGGAGGAACATCCAAACTCAAAGGCATTTCCTCACTTATCGCCACCACTTTAGGAACTTCGGTCCAGCCCTTCCACGCTTTTAAGGATCAAAATCTAAAATCCGACTTGGCGGCTTCCGCGGATGAAACTCGATTTGCGGAGCCACTCGGGCGCGCGAGCGTTTTTCTGAGAAAAACCTCCCTAAGTTTCAATTTTAGAAAAGCGGAGCTGGCCAAAGAGACATCGCTGGATGAAGTAAACAAAATCGTCCAAAACCCGATAGTTCTGAGGGTTCTGGGTTATGCGGCGATTCTTGCCGTTATTCTTTACGTCAATATTTGGGTTTCCGGAGCGATCTCAAATCGAGATCTGCAAACCGCAAGGGCGAGCTTACAAAAGAAATTTTTGGAAACTTTCGTTGGGGTTCCCCCCAAGCTAAGTAAATCTCTCACAGCCAATCCGGACCAGCTGAAAAAGTATATTCAACAAAAAACCAAAGAATTGGACCAGAAGATAAAGATGCTCTCCCGGAATCGAACTCCGATGCTGACACGCGTGCTCGCAGTGAGCTCTGCTTTTCCTCGAGATGTAAAAGTCGATATTAACTCTCTGCAAATTGACGATAGAACATTGGCTTTGGAGGGGGTTCTGTACCAGGGGGATATATTGCCCACAAAGGAGATGTTCAATAAGCTCACCTGGTTAAAGGACGCCAACCTGACCCAGGACGGAAAGCGCTTTTCGATCAAGGCGGAGGTATTGGGCAGATGATCAACATAGAAAAAAGCAAAGACTGGGTTCGAGAAAACGCCCCCATGCTTTCCGTTATTTATGAAAACAAATATATCGGCATGCTTTACGATCGCTTTGCCAGTTTATCCCCCGCCAAACAAAAGCAAGTGGTGGTCGGCGGAGCCTCCGGTGTAATTTGCTTGGTGATCTTGCACCTGCTTATTTCCTATCTAGGCCTTTGGGGAGTCCATAGAAAGATCGATGAGTCTTACGAAATGATCGCGTTGCTTTCTCAGTACCAAAAACAGCAAAAAGACCAGAGTGCGGATTTGCGTCTAATTGAGCGAAACTCTGCGCTGTCTGCCCCCGGCAGCCTGAAGGCGCAGCTTATTTCCACAGCTAAGGGAGCGGGCATTTCTCCTAGGATGGTTCAAGTTGAAGAATCCAGTGAGGGCAGCGACATTCAGATGAAGCGGGCAACTGCCAAATTACAAAAGGTCAATCTTGCACAACTAAAATCTTTTTTGCAGGGAGTGGAATTCGGAAGCTACAGCTTGGATGTGTCGTCGATAAAAATAAACAACGATGAAAAAGTTCGCGGATACATGGACGTTGAGCTGGGGATTGTTGCCTACCTTTTCGCGGCCGTAGGGGCAGAAGAGCAATGAAACGGCCATCCAACAAAACCATTGCCCTCTGTGTAGCGCTCTTTCTCGTCTTCCTGGTGCTTCGCTTCCCCTATCGAAATGTGCGTGGCTATGTCTTTGGACAGATTTACAAGTCCACAGGAATTCGTATTGACGCTGAGGATCTTTCGCCCACTTTTTTTGGTTGGCCGGGGGTCAAGCTGCATAAAGCCAGCGCGGCCATCCCGTTGGGTACGGGTTCTGAAGTGGAAGTAGCAGCAGAGCAGATAACAGCGCGAGTGGGGATCGGGGGAGTTTTTCCGCCAGCGCCTCTCATCTCCGTATATGCTTACAAGCTCGCCAAGGGCGGAAATCTTTACATTCGTGGATCTCAGTCTCGCTCCTATGTGAGCGGCAGTTTAAGCGCGGAAAACGTGGAGTTGGGGCAGTTCACTTCTCAACAGCTTTCAGATCCCATTGAAGGGGTTTTACGTGCTACCGGCAATTTTGGGTACGATATGGGCGATCTTGCCAAATCGACGGGAGCCTTTGATCTTTTCATTTCAAAACTTCATATCCCCGGGATGAACTTACAAGGGATCGTTCTACCAGCGATTCGATGGGATGAGGTTAAGGCCGCTCTTGCCATCAAGAACGGCAGCCTTGAAATCGCTCAATGCGTTTTTGGGACACCACAGTCAGAAATGCGCGGCTCTTTAAATGGCTATTTGCGCCTTGGGAAGGATGTCCCCTCAAGTTATCTCAACTTAGTTTTGCGTATCCAGCTTACAGAAAAATTCAAGAAAGACCCTCAATCAGCTACTTTGGTATCTTTCCTAAACAGCTTTGAGTCGTCCACCAAACCGGGAGAATATGGTCTCAAGTGGGGGGCCACCATCCGGGACATGGGCAGTAACATCATGTTGGCGTTGCCGACCAAAATGGAATAAGAATCACGCTCGGCGCAGGCGTAGACGAAACACCCAAAGAAAAGCCGCTATCCAAACGATCCAGAGGGCCCAGTGCTGTTCCGCGATGGGGCGCTGTATATCGACGACAGTTTCCCCAATGGGAGGCATAAACGCGTAGACTTTTTTCCAGATTCCATCGGTGACCCAACCTGCTTGGAACAAAGCTCCACTGGTTTGCAAGACTGCAAGCGCTGCTGCACCGCCAAATACCGCTGCGACTTTTCCAAAGACAAGAGAGATGTCTGCCATTGCAAAAATCACCCCCCAGAGTGAAAGAAAGGAAATAAAAAAACCCGACAAAAGAAGGGCCCATGGAAAGTCGGGGCTGAGAACCACGCTCCATCCGAACCGGCCAAACAAAAGTGCGAACATTGCCACCAGCTGCACTGAAAAAATAATCAGGAAACTCAGGCTGTAAATCGCCGGAAAAACCAGTTTGTTTACTGGAAGAGAGTAGGTGAGAGGTGCCCGAGCGTCTTCGTGCAGATAGGGAACCACCCAAATTCCGTAGACGTTTGCCAGCAGAAGGCCCGTAAAAAAATGTGCGTAGAGCAGAACCATCACCACACTTTTGAGGTCTACCGTAAACTGGGACTGCCCTTCCATGCTTCGAAACTGAATCGTCGCGGAGTGCAGGACATTGATAACGGCGTACTGGACAACAAGACTAAACACTATCCACAAGAGCACCAATCGACTTCGCCAAACTTGCAAGAGATGGAACCGCAAACAAGCAAGCATTAGTTCTCTCCTCCTGCCGTGGCCCCAAAGGCGTTCTCTACGGACCCATATTTTTCAATGGTGTCCTTGGTGGCGAGGTCCAGGACCTGCTTCCCTCGTTTTAAAATAACTATCCGAGTGCACGTCTTTTCCACTTCCGCCAAGATATGGGAGCTATATAGTAAACTGCCTCCAGCCAACCGGTACTTTTCAAGGCGTGCTCTGAGTTTCACGATAATGAGTGGATCTAACCCATTCAGGGGTTCATCCAATACCAAGAGCTCTGGATTCCCTACAAAGGCTTGGGCAAGGACCAACCGGCGTTTCATTCCTTTAGAATAATCGGAAATGCGTTTATGGGGGGCAAGGTCTAGCTCCTCGAGAAGCGTGTTGATTTCTTCCTCGCGCTTATTGGGATCTTTCTGTCTGAGGCGGGCAATAAAAGTAAGATACTCCCGTCCTGAAAAGCGCTCTGGTGGCAGTGCCTCTTCGGGAGCAAACCCGGTGCGGGCAAGACCAGAAGTCATGCCTGGTTTCCCCCCAAAAACGGCGACAGCTCCCGAGTGAGGTACAAGCATTCCCATCAATGAACGCAAGGTACTGGTCTTTCCGGCGCCGTTCGCGCCAAGAAGCCCCAAAGCCTCGCCCCGATGGAGCTGTAAGGAAAATCCGTCGACTGCCGTCGATCGCCCGTAGCGAACTACGAGGTTTTGTATCTGAAAAACAGGGTTATGGTCCGTGCTCATCACTTTATTCTTTAGGAGTTTGAGAGTATACGATCCCCACCATGACGACCACCGTAAAGCGCACTGCTATTGGCCTAGATATTGGCGGAACACGCCTCAAGGCTTTGGCCCTGCAAACTCCCGATATTATTTTGGACCAGGTGGAGGTCGATTCCGACGCTTCTCAAGGCCCCGAAGCGGTGCGATCGGCTTTACGCAAAACGGTAGAGGTTTTCAAAAAGCGGAGTATCGTCCCGGACGCGATTGGAATCGGGTGCGCTGGTTCCGTGGATCCACGTACTGGCATAGTGCGCCGTTCCCCTAATTTCAGCCATTGGAAAGATGTTCCGTTGAAGGAGTGGGCAAGGTTGGATTTTGGGGTGCCTATTGCGATAGATAACGACGCCAACTGCGCGGCGGTGTCTGAGTGGATCCTGGGGAGTGGTAAAGGCCTTCAAAACTTTGTTTTGTTGACGTTGGGTACCGGTATTGGCGGTGGAATTGTTGCAAACAACCAGCTAGTGCGAGGAAATACTGGCACGGGCGGAGAGCTGGGGCATTTTTCTTTGTATGCAAATGGTGAACTTTGCCCATGTGGCAACTTTGGATGCTTTGAGCGTTATTGCTCCGGAACCGCGATTCGTCGCAGAGCAGGGGATGTTTCCTCTAAAGAGGTTTTCGCAAACCCCGAAAAATACAGCGCAGTCATCGCGGGTTTTCTGGCAGATTTCCAGGCTGGTTTGACGACGATAGCCAATATATTCGATCCAGAAGCGATTTTGCTTGGGGGGCAGGTTAGCCTAGGAGTAGCTGCCCATCTACCGCAGCTTCAAGAGTGGGTTCAGTCCCATGCGTACCCTCCCATCGGCAACCACGTAAAAGTACTTCCGGCTAAGTTTGGAAATCTCAGTGGAAGCTTGGGAGCGGCGTTGCTGGCCCTGCAAACCCGTCAGTGAATGGCCTTCATGCTGCGATCCCAACGGGCAAAATCGCTGGCGCTCCAGGTTGACTCTCTGTTTAAAGAAATCCAGATGAACTGGGCTTTGCCTCGCAGATTGTGTCGAGGTACATCGCCCCAGGAACGGCTGTCGTAAGAATCATCGCGGTTGTCCCCCATCACAAAAAAACTGTCAGGAGCAACGGTATGGGCTTCGGGGTTTTGGACAAAATCGTACGGTTCATCGGAGGCATATTTTACGTAATGGGTCCGGCCGTCGATTGTTTCTTTAAACAGAACTCCTGGCCCCTTTCCCAGCTGGTGCCCACCGCTTCCGGTTACCAGGGCTGTTTCCCCGGGGTCCTTGACTAGCTCCCGTTGGACCTTCTCCCCGTTGAGCCACAGGTCTTTTCCTTTAAATTCCACTTTGTCTCCCGGAAGACCGATCACTCGCTTGATATAGTGAAGCGATTCGTCCTTGGGATAGATGAAAACTATGACATCCCCTCGTTTAGGAGTTCCCCACGAAACAAACTCCCAGCTGGTAAATGGAAACACCCAGCCATAATTGTACTTAGAAACAACGATGTGATCACCGATGCGCAAGGTTGGCACCATGCTACTGGATGGAATTTTAAAAAACTCAAATAGAAAAGACCGAACAATAATGACGGCAATCAGGCAAAGAAACAAAGCTCTGAAGAGCTCACGGCGAGCTGCCTTGGGATCAATCGCTGCCTTGGCCTCAGCTGGTTTAGACTCGTTCGTTTGTTCGATATCCACAGTGTCTCTTAGGGTAACATAAAAAATGCCCAGGCAACCTAAGTCACCTGGGCACTTAATTAATTAGGGCATCGTGCGACTTTCCCACGTAGTTACCCACGCAGTATCATTGCCGATGAGCGGCTTAACTTCTGTGTTCGGAATGGGAACAGGTGTGACCCGCTCTCTATAAACACCCTAAACTTTATAAATTTTGTTTGTCATCACGAGGCCTTTGAAGTCTTGCGACTCCAAAGGGCCTCGCCATAACAAAGACAATGCATAGGAAGAATGCGTCAGATCTCGAAAATAATAAATGTTAAGCCTCGCGGCCTATTAGTACTGGTTAGCTAAACGTATTACTACGCTTACACACCCAGCCTATCAATCTCGTAGTCTACGAGTGGCCTTCAGGGGACCGAAGTCCCAGGGATATCTGATCTTGAGGTCGGTTTCCCACTTAGATTCTTTCAGCGGTTATCCGTTCCAGACTTAGCTACCCAGCAATGCCCCTGGCGGGACAACTGGAACACCATAGGTCTGTCCATCCCGGTCCTCTCGTACTAAGGACAGCTCCTCTCAAATATCCTGCGCCCACGGAAGATAGGGACCGAACTGTCTCACGACGTTCTAAACCCAGCTCGCGTACCACTTTAATCGGCGAACAGCCGAACCCTTGGGACCTACTTCAGCCCCAGGATGTGATGAGCCGACATCGAGGTGCCAAACCTTGCCGTCGAT
>CAZTDN010000023.1:0-52284 GCA_964611895.1 uncultured Pseudobdellovibrionaceae bacterium | reverse complement strand
ATTTATCCCGATCTTCTGCAATATCAATTGCCTCAGCGGAGGAACCAACGATGGGGTACCCGTGTTTAAAGAGCTTGCGACTTAAATTAAGAGGTGTTTGGCCACCAAAGTGCACTACTGTCCCAAGTGGATTTTCTCGATCAAGAATCTCGGAGATATCTTCAAAAAACAACGGTTCAAAATAGAGTTTGTCGCTTACGTCATAGTCCGTGCTAACCGTCTCGGGGTTGCAGTTGACCATGATACTTTCAAACCCTTCCTCCCTCAGCGCCATAGAAGCGCGCACGCAGCAGTAATCAAACTCGATGCCCTGTCCAATGCGATTGGGTCCACCCCCCAGAATGACTACTTTCTTTCGCCCCGTTTCTCGGATTGGGTCTGAGGTCGGCTCATAGGTGGAGTAAAGGTAGGGAGTTGTAGATTCAAATTCTGCAGCGCAAGTATCCACCATTTTGTAGCTAGGACGAATTCCCATCGCATGTCGATGCGCTCGTACTTCATCTTCTGTAGCCTTTAAAAAATGTCCAATACCAGCATCGGAAAACCCTTTGCGCTTCCAATTGCGCAGCGCTTTTTCAGGGACCTGCTTGATCTTGCCCGCCCACGCAGCCATTTCTGGTTCCGTGTTTACGATGCCTTGAATCTGGCGCAAGAACCAAGGATCTATCTTGGTGATAGCACCAATTTCATCGATAGAAATTCCTTCTCGCATGGCTTGGGCGAGCCATAAAAGGCGATCTGCTTTGCCATTCTTGAGATAATTGCGGATTCCCTCAGCCCAATTCTGCTCCGAACGTAACTTGCGCCTGTCCCCAAAAGGTTGAAACCCCCATACCTTGGTCTCAAGTGAACGCAAGGCCTTTTGAACGGACTCTTGGAAGGTCCTGCCAATCGCCATGGCTTCGCCCACGGATCGCATTGAAGGCGAAAGCTTGGAGTCAGAGCGAGGAAACTTCTCAAAGGCAAAGCGCGGCACCTTCGTGACGACATAATCTATGCTTGGCTCAAAACACGAAAGCGTTTTGCCAGTAATATCATTAGGAAGTTCATCAAGCGTGTAACCAACAGCAAGTTTTGTCGCTATTTTAGCAATAGGAAAACCCGTTGCTTTCGAAGCCAGAGCGGAACTGCGGGACACTCGTGGATTCATTTCGATAGCAACCATGCGTCCGGTCTTGGGACAGATTCCAAACTGGACGTTTGCTCCCCCCGTATCCACTCCGACTTCGCGGATAATACGAATGGCTGCGTCCCGCATCTTTTGGTACTCAACATCCGTCAGAGTCTGTGCGGGCGCAACGGTGATGCTATCCCCTGTGTGAATGCCCATCGGATCCAGGTTCTCAATGGAACAGACAATGACCACATTGTCTTTGCCATCCCGAACAACTTCGAGCTCGTACTCTTTCCATCCTAGGACCGATTCATCGATGAGGACTTCTCCAACGGGGCTGGCTTCTAAACCTCGGGCCACTTCGGCAGTGAACTCCTCAATGTTGTAAGCTACGGAGGCACCTGTCCCACCCATAGTATAGGAGGGACGAATCACACACGGGAACCCTACCATCTCGGCGACGCGTTTCGCGTCCTCGATATTTGTCACCGAACCACACTTTGGGTAATCCACTCCGCAGCGATCCAAAACACCTTTGAAAAGATCTCTGTTCTCGCCCAGTTCAATTGACCGAACTTTTGCCCCAATCAGTTCGACACCGTATTTTTCAAGCACCCCCGACTTGGCTAACTGGACAGCAATGTTCAATGCTGTTTGCCCACCCATAGTAGGAAGTAGGGCCTGGGGCCGTTCTTTGCGGATTACATCTTCAACGTACTCCGGGCGCAAAGGTTCCACATATGTCCGGTGGGCAAGTTCGGGGTCGGTCATGATCGTAGCTGGGTTGCTGTTCACCAGAACGACTTCATACCCTTCTTCGCGCAGCGCTTTGCACGCCTGTGTTCCAGAATAATCAAACTCGCAGGCTTGGCCGATGACAATTGGTCCCGAACCAAGCAGGAGAACTTTCTGAATGTCTGTACGGCGTGGCATTAATTAAATCCGGCTATTATCGTCGTAAATCTTCTCAATAGGCATCTGCGGGTAGATCCGGTGTTTCAAGTACATTCCTACCAAGAGCCACAACCACGACTGGTACGTGGCATAATCCTGTGATTTCTTAAACACGCGCACTTTCGACTTAATATAAGCATGCACGCCCTCGTGATGATACGAAGGCCGTCGAACAAAACTAAAGCCCTTGCCTGGGTCTGCCGCTCGACTGATGAGGCGACCTTCAATAATATCGCCTCGGGAAATGCCCAGGTAGTCATTGCCCGCACTCTTAGGCACGTTAAAACTCTTTCCGCTGTAGAGGTCTTTGATTTTAAGCCCAGTTTCCGCAGCGCGCGTCACCGAGAAAAGGCTGCGCGTATTCCCGCCATGAATATGTGCCCAATAAGAGCGTTCTTCCGTAGTCAACCCTTCGAGCATTTCGGGTAGCTGTTGCTCGAAAACACACCAATCATAGAAAAAATCCCAGAGATCTTCGATCAAATCCGCATTATCGGGCTGGGTAAGCGTAAGGCGCAACCGCGTATGAAAGTCCCGACGTAAAAGTGTAAGTCGTTCCTTGTCGACGGTCTCAATAATCCGTCGAACCAAGGACTCAAATTCCGGATGAATCATCCCAAAGTGGGGCATTTGTTTGTCTTCCATTTGCACGATCATCGAAGGAACCCCTTTATAAAACTATCAAACACCGCGTCTGCGTCGTGTGGCCCAGGACTAGCTTCCGGGTGAAACTGCACACTCGAAAAACGCATTTTTTCCGAAAAAAAACCTTCAACAGTGCCATCATTCAGACTCATGTGAGAAAGCTCAATCTCTTTTGACTTGAGATCCTCGGCTTTGACTGCAAACCCGTGATTTTGCGAAGTGATGAGAATCCGCCCAGTCCGCAGGTCCTTCACCGGGTGATTCACTCCGTGATGACCAAACTTCAGCTTATACGTAGAGCAGCCCAGGGACCGCGCCAACAGCTGATGTCCCATACAAATCGCTAAGACGGGCACCTTACCCACAATTCCCTGAATTTCAGAGACAGCCCCAGGAACCCGATCCGGATCTCCTGGACCATTGGACAAAACTACCGCCGTGGGCTTTTCGCGCAAAGCTTCTTGATGCGGGTACTGGTGCGGAACCACGAGCACTTTAAAACCCCGCGACTTCAGCTGGCGCAAAATCCCATGCTTCACGCCAAAATCGTAAACAACCACCGTACCCGAAGCGCTAAAGTCGCCGGAACCAAACTCCCATGGCGCACGCGTGCTGACTTGACTGACCAACTCCAACCCGTTCATCTCCGGGACTGTCTTTAGCCGCTCTTTTCCATACTCAGCAAGATCCCCCTTAGCAGCGGCCTCAGGAAAAATTACCGCGCGCTGTGCTCCTTCCGAGCGGATCAGTCGAGTGATTTCCCTCGTATCCACATCTGAAATTCCAGGTACGCCGTGGTGCGCCAGGTGCTCGTGCAGCGGCCGCGAGGATCGCCAGTTCGAAGGAACGGGCTCATACTGCCGCGCCACAATGCCTTTGAGGTAGAGGCTCTCGGACTCATTGTCTTGGGGATTAATTCCGTAATTTCCCAAGTGCGGGTAGGTCATCACCACGACTTGGTGCGAATAGGACGGGTCGGTAAAGATTTCCTGGTACCCCGACATTCCGGTGTTGAAAACCAGCTCGCCGCCGTCCGAACACTCGGCACCAAAACCTTGACCCCGAAAAATGTGCCCATTCTCAAGGTAAAGCACCGAGTCCCAAGTCGTCATTCTTGTTCCTTATCTGAACTATATACCACTCGGCCGGCCACGATTGTATAGCGGACTTTTCCCTGCACTTCCCAACCGTGAAACGGGGTGTTGCGGCTCTTGGACTTAAATCCCATTTTGTCAATGCGATAGGTTTTTTCTGGATCAAAGAGAGTGACATCGGCGTCTGCTCCGATATCCAGAGTGCCCTTGGGAATGCCTAATGAGCGTGCAGGCTCTATGGTCAAAGAAGCAATGAGCCGCGAAAGGGCCACACCGTGTTTCAAACACATTCGATAGTAGAGAGGGAAAGCGGTTTCTAGACCCACCATTCCAAACTCCGCCAGATCATATTCGACAAGTTTGTCTTCTATGGCGTGAGGCGCATGGTCGGAGGCGACGATATCAATGGTGCCATCCGCCAACGCTTCCCGCACGGCGTCGACGTCTCTTTGCTCCCTCAGAGGGGGAGCTACCTTGGTATTTGTATCGTATCCCGCCACTGCATCGTCGGTGAGATTAAGATGGTGTGGAGTCACTTCAGCAGTTACCCGCACGCCCCGCTTTTTGGCCTGACGCACAAGCTCCACACTCCCCACCGTACTCAAATGCGCAACATGGATTTTTGCCCCGGTGAGCTCAGCGAGAAGAATATCCCGCGCAACAATCAGGTCTTCCGAAGTGCGTGGAATGCCTCGAAGCCCAAACCGGGCGGAATTGAACCCCTCATTCATCACGCCCTTGCCCTTAAGGTTAACGTCTTCCGCGTGGCTGATCACGGTGAGATCAAATTTTTTTGAGTAATCCAGCGCCTTGCGCATTAAGTACGAGTTCATGACGGTTTTTCCGTCGTCAGAAATAGCGGAGATACCTGCTTCCCACATAGAGCCGATCTCGGCAAGTTCCTCCCCCCGCAATCCCTTGGTGATTGCTCCAATAGGGTAGACATTCACCACCGACTCAGCCGCTGCTTTTTGGTGAATAAAGGCGGTGATAAAGGCGCTGTCGTTCACTGGCGTAGTGTTTGCCATGCAGGCAATGGAGGTCATTCCGCCAGCCGCAGCAGCTTGCGTACCGGTTCGAATCGTCTCTTTGTGGCCTCCCCCAGGCTCTCGCAAATGGGTGTGCATATCGATCCAACCTGGCGAAGCGATTAAACCGGCGCCGTCCAATGTGGCGACACCTTTTTCAACCGGCGAGTCCACGCGCCCGACGGCTTTGATTTTTCCTTTTTCGATATAGATATCGCCCACAATGTCCAGCTTTTGGCTGGGGTCGACGATCCGCGCGCCCTTGACGTACAAACTGCTCATTTGGGCTGCCCCCCACCCAGGACTTCTCCTCCGGTAAGCAAGTGCAAGACTGCCATACGAACATCCACACCGTTAGATACTTGATTCAAAATCACACTGCGCGGACCATCCGCGACTTCTGTCGACAGTTCAACACCTCGGTTCATTGGGCCTGGGTGCATGACGAGTACCTCGGGTTTGCACAAATCGGCCACGCGAGAAGTCATTCCCCAAAACCTCAAGTACTCCCCGCGAGAAGGGGTTTGCCCGGCTTCAAAGCGTTCAAACTGAATGCGTAGCAGAATGATGACGTCCTGGTCTTTGACCGCTTTGTCGAGGTCATAAAATACTTTCACCCCCATGTTTTCGACTCTTGGAGGGAGCAAGGTAGGCGGCCCACAGACGCTGACTTCAGCGCCCATAGTTTTGAGCAGATAAATATTTGAACGAGCCACTCGACTGTGGGCGATATCGCCGACGATTAGAACTTTTTGGCCTCGAATTCCGCCTTTAAATTCTTCGATAGTCATCGCATCGAGCAGAGCTTGAGTGGGGTGTTCGTGAAAACCGTCCCCCGCATTAATGACCGGAACATGGAGTACTTGATTTAAAAAATTCGGAGAACCGGCCGAGGGGTGCCTCAACACAATGACATCAGGCTCCATCGCCTGCAAGGTGCGCGCCGTATCGTAAAGGGTTTCACCTTTTCCCGCGGAGCTACCTTCATTTCCCAGAAAAACCGTTGTTGCTCCCAGGCGTTTAGCGGCGAGTTCAAAGGAAACCCGAGTGCGGGTACTCGCTTCAAAAAAGAAGAGCACAATCGTTTTGCCTTCGACGGTATTTTTAAAACTCTTACTGCGCCGGTTTTTTTTGAAGAAAAAAGCAGTGTCTAGAATTTTCCGGACTTGGTCGGCGCTGAGGGACTCGGTACTCAGAACCGAGCGAATTCCCAGCGCGTTGTTATATCTATCCTGGGATGGGGTCATGCGTGACTTTGAGGCGATACACTAGGCCAACCTAACAGCGATGGCAATAGGTACGGTTCGGCCAGACTCGGCCGCACATAAACCTTGACCCTGGCTAGAAGATTCGCTTGGGTAGGGCTTCGGGAGGCTGGTTTTATGAAGAAAAATTGGACTTTAGTTCTATTGAGCCTGGGCTTTTTGACTGCCGCGCTTGCCGCCAACGCGGGCCATGGGCGACGTAGCGGTGGGTATTATGGGCATTCGGGATCCGGGTGCGGCATCGGCTATCCAGCTAGTGGCTACCGCGGTTTCGGTTTCACTTACCGAGGCAGTTATGGTTCGGGGTACTCCAGTCCCTACAGCGGTTATCACCGTTACTATGGAAGCCGCGATTATGTGCCGTACGGTTACCCTTACGCCTACCCCTCTTGGCGACCTGACCGCTATGATTGGTACCCCGCGGACGAATCTTGTTTTGATTGCGGCGTCGCAACACCAGCTCAGACCGGCAATCCGCCCCCAGCTTTGGACCCATCAATCCCTACTCCGGTCGAACCGACACCTCGGCAACCTGCCCCGCAGCCGGTTCCCGACATTGATGAGCCACCAGCTCCTCCCAAGTAAGGAGGCGCAGAATCTGCCCCGGGTTGAACCGACAAGAGGAACCGTCTCTAACCCCTTGAAAGCGCTAGTGTTTAGTGCCTCGGATTGCTTTGCCCCATCAGCTAAGCTATGAGAATAAGTCTTCTTTTGGAGGTTCCATGGCGGAAATGAAACTGAAAACCGGTTTGGCCGAAATGCTCAAGGGCGGCGTTATCATGGACGTGGTCAATCGGGAGCAGGCGCTTATCGCGGAAAAAGCAGGGGCTGTAGCGGTAATGGCGCTTGAGCGAGTTCCGGCGGATATCCGAAAAGAAGGTGGAGTCGCCCGAATGGCGAACTCAGAAATCATCCAAGAGATCATGGACACGGTTTCCATCCCTGTCATGGCCAAAGCGCGTATCGGGCATTTTGTGGAAGCGCAGATTCTGGAGGCTTTGGGAGTCGATTATGTCGATGAGAGTGAAGTACTCACTCCCGCCGATGATCAGTACCACATTGATAAGTACGCGTTTACGGTTCCGTTCGTATGTGGGGCGCGAAACCTCGGAGAAGCCCTCCGGCGCATTGGTGAAGGTGCGGCCATGATCCGAACCAAGGGCGAAGCAGGGAGTGGCAACATTGTCGAAGCCGTAAGGCACTTGCGTATGCTACGCACCCAAATGCGTCGATTAACCACGTTGGGTGCGGAAGAATTGATGAACGAAGCCAAAGAACTCGGGGCGCCGCTTTCAATCGTCAAATTGGTCGCGCAAACGGGCAAACTCCCTGTTCCCAATTTTGCAGCAGGTGGTGTTGCCACCCCAGCGGACGCCGCCTTGTGCATGCAACTTGGAGCCGAGGCCGTGTTTGTCGGTTCGGGAATTTTCAAATCCGATAACCCCGAAAAACTTGCGCATGCTGTTGTGGAAGCCACAGCAAACTTCAATGACGCGCAGGTTTTGGCTCGTTGCTCACGCGGATTGGGCACTGCAATGCGCGGGATCGATATCCACACGCTTCGGCCGGAAGAACGGCTTTCGGAACGTGGCTGGTAGTCCAGCAAAAATCGGAATTCTAGCGCTTCAAGGTGCGGTGGATCCGCACCAGCGACACTTGGAGCGCTTGGGCGTTCAAGTCATCCGAGTCCGCATTCCTGAGCAACTTACGAGTCTGTCCGGAATAATTCTCCCTGGTGGCGAGAGTTCCGCAATGATTCACCTATTGCGCTTGAATCACCTTTGGGAGCCGCTGCGGCTTTTCGCCCAGCAGAAACCGGTGCTGGGTGTTTGTGCTGGAGCGATCTTGCTTGCAAAGAATGTGACTGGACCGGAACAAGATTCCCTGCAGGCATTGGACATCGATGTGGCGCGCAACGCCTACGGTCGCCAGGTGGACAGCTTTTCAGCTTTGCTCACCCCGGTAAAGGACAGCCCGTTTGAGGCAATTGAAGGCATTTTTATCCGCGCGCCGAGGATCTCGCGCGTTGGAACCGGCGTAAAAACACTTTTGCAGCACCAGGGCGAGCCTGTGTTGGTGGAACAGGGTAAAGTATTAGCGGGGACATTTCATCCTGAACTGACGGATTCTTTGGCAGTTCACCATTACTTTACAACAAAGTGTGAGAGTGAGAGCGCAGCATGGACAACCGATTCCCAAAAATCCTACGAGTTATCGTCGATAAACTGAGTTTCTTGAGCATGCCCAATTTGGGAATGCTTATCGCTGGATTGGCGGTACTCGGGTTTGTGGGCCAGAATATTTTGGGCGCACCAATGGACAGGTTTGTTTTTGACCCCGAAGCTGTCATGGCGGGCGAATATTGGCGGCTTTTTGCTTACCCCATTTACAACGAACCGATTTGGCTCTTTTTCTTTTGTTTATATGTCTATTTTGTCTTTGGGATGATGGAGAGTTCATGGGGGGAAGCTCCAACGACATTGTTTACTTTGCTGAGTTATGTCGCAGCGACAGGGGCCTCCTTTTATGCAGGGCAGCGACAAATGATCTGGGACTCGGTGATTGAGAATGTCAGCCTGGCGTTCGGAACCTTGTTTCCAGAAATGGAGTTCTATCTTTTTTTCGTACTTCCGGTGAAAGCAAAGTGGTTGGCAATGCTCGCAGGCGGCGTGCTTTTGTATAAATTCCTGCTTGGTTCCATGGGAATGAAAGTCTATTTGCTGATTATTTTATCGCCGTATCTTTTGTTCTTTGGCCCTCTGCTTTTTAGCATTGCACGGGCGCAGTTGGTGAGGAGGCGGTAGTGTGACAAAGAGAAGAACTGCTTCTAAAGCGCTATGTTCAGTTATCTGTTGGGATACGGACTTTGGTCCGATCACAGGGCATTGGGTGGGAGATGAGCTGATGGAACTGCGTTTTGGCCCAGAGCCAGTGACCGTTTCAAAGCCGAGCCCCGTTCAAAGTGCGGTGGGCCGAGAACTGCGCGAGTATTTCGGTGGCAAACGCACAAAGTTTTCTTGTGTGTCGCTTCCGAGCGGAACTGAGTTTCAGAGGCAGGTATGGAAAGCATTGCTCAAAATCCCTTTTGGCCAGACAAGAACATACGCACAGATTGCCAATCAGATCGGCCGGCCAAAAGCACAACGCGCTGTAGGAAATGCCGTGGGTAGCAACCCTTTTCCTGTTTTAATTCCCTGTCATCGAGTCGTGCGATCCGACGGGGAGCTGGGCGGCTTTTCAGCAGGTCCCCGAATAAAGCCACGGTTGCTCCGGCTCGAGGGCGTTACGGGAATAGGATAAAAAACCCTTCATGTGGGGTTTCAGCCGAAAATGTTGTGAAACCGTAGTCTCGAATTACTCCTCGAAGTTTCAACGCCTCAAGAGTCAGTCTTAGTTCCTCAGTAAATTGACCGAGATCGGAAACGGAACGAAGCACTCCGCCTTTTTGCGCATGAAGCGCGATCTTTTCCAGGATACGTCGTTGAATAGGCGGGGCAGATTTTGCCAAGACATAGCTTAGCGAATGCGATGAGATGATTTCATCAAACTTGCGTGTCAGCCCATCCGCACCCCGAATGTCCAAGTCTTCAAATCGCTGTCCATGGTAGTTGCCTGGGAACTCTTTCAACTTGGCAGACTTAAAGCCTTGCGGCCGGCGCTTGAGAAAGTACCTATCGATCTTCTCGGGATGCCCGCCGTAGGCCAGGTCGACGGCATGGACATCCTGCAGTGGCAAATCCCTTCTCGAACGCTCAAGAAGGATAGTGCCAATGTAGTCACTCTCGCCTTCGCCCAGGCTAAGAACACTTCTATGGCCGCTGAGAATACTTTCTTTCTCATAAGGTCGTAGATGCCCTCGTGGCGGCTTTTGCAATGACGCTGCCCCATTCAGGCCCATTAGCAACTCATCGACGAGCTGGGTGCTGCGAGGACTGATAACCGGGTGAAGATAGGATAAATGCGATGGGTCACAGACAGCAGCGAATCCAAACAAAAAAATCCAACGCGGAAGCTGTGAGGAAAAGCCCATGCTTTTCATTATGAAAGAGTAAGACACTAGTTTCAATCGGCGTCCCGGCCCGTTTCCATAATTGGAGGGTGAGAGCGGTACTTGCTGTATTCAGCCAGACGAAACGGGCATGCTAATATCGAAAATCGACAAAGATTTGGTGCAAATCCAAAGGCACGTGGATGATACCCAGGGCCGAACAGGAAGAGAACAGTTGACCACTTCCAATGAAATTAGAAACGAACTTCAGAAAATCGCGGCAACGTTGTCTCAATACGTTCTCGAGGCCGAGCACAAGCTAAATGTAGCCCAGCGTGCCGCGTCCCTCTTTGAGCTGGAACAAAGGCGTCAAACATTTTCCCCACCCGCAAATACGACTTTAGCTTGGAACGATGGAAATTGGCTCCCCAGAAAGAATGGTGAGCGTGGCTGGGAGCGCAACCCCCGTACGGTTAACTTGGGGTCTCCCACTCCCGAGGGATTCGGCGAACTCCTGTCGGAAATGGAAAAAACCGAAGATAGAATTCTTGGGTGGTCGAAGGCCGACCATGACCATTTTTTCAAAAGCACTTTGGGCGCTTTGGTCCACGGCGCTCGCCTGTAACATCGCCAGCATATTTATTCCCATCGGTTATCCACCGGATAACTACTGGCTATTGAATAACTGAATTCGACCAGGCCCACCCCATCAAGTATTCCTGCCGGTGTTCCATCTAAAAACAAATCACTTTCGCGGAGGGAATATGCGAAACCTTTTAACTTCAGTAATTTTGTCATTACTCGTAGGCGCCTGTGGCAAGCAAACGGTTGGATTCAGTGGTTACAAAGCCCACCTAGAGTCAAACACCGAAAACGAAGCTCAATCATCCAAAGACAGCACACCTGATACGTTCAAAATGCTTCCACCACTTGCTAGCTCCCGCCCTATTTCGGATTCCGAGCACGCGACACGTGAAGCAAATCACGCAGCCTCTATTTGGGTTGCCGGTGGGTACTGTTCCCCTGAGTTCAAGCGCCTAATCAGCAAGTGGGAACGCGGCATTGAAGCCTACCGGCTATTTATAGAGCTAGTAAAAGATACTGAAATGGATTTCACCGACACCATGATGCATAAACAATTGCAAGTAGAACTGATTTCAACCTGTGAAGCCCTTACCTCGAGGTTTCATCCAAACGCTTCGTGTTATCACTCAGAAAAAAAGGAGACTCTGATCTTTGAAGACCTCAAACCAGTGTGTGAACACTTCAAGGCCTCGCTGATTGAGACGGAGCGTTTCCTTCAAAGCATGATGCAAACGGCCTAAGTCGCTTTTTTGATGCTTGGTTACCTTTAAAAACTAACCACGCACCAGAAATCAACCAATCATTAAACCAATTGAAACGACATGAGGAAAACAATGAAAACACTATTCATACTGAGCTATGTTTTACTAACCGGATGCGCCACAATTCGATCAGGACAGTTTGCGGTGCCCACAGCGGATTCGCGCTCCGCCGACTCAGAAAACGAAACTAAATCCGGAGTGGTCGTCACTGGAAGTGAAGATTCGAGCCTTTCCACCCCTCACTTTGCTTTGGTCAATTTCACATTTGAGAACACTTCGAGAAAATGGATCAAAATTTCCGACGTCGAATTGGACTTTAAAGATCCCATTTTGAATAAAGAAGTGGAGTTCCCTGTTGGAGAAAGAATATCGGCATTTGCCAAAGCCATGTCGGAAAACGCTCAGGTTCGCGCTGCTAATCTGGCGTCCGTCATGGGGGCGGTGTCACTGGTTGGAGCGGCTACCGAAACAGCAGGCCTCGCATCGAGGGATAGAGGACTTAGACTTGCGGGACAATTGGGAGTCTCCACTGGACTGATTGGCTTTGCGAACGTGGCCATGCTGTCTACCTCGGAAAGAGCCAAACTGGCGCAGGCAGTACCAGACACCCACTTGCTTTCGGGTAGTTTTGAGATCCCTCCAGGACTTCACACCAAGAGATGGCTTCTCATTTATACTGAGAACCCCTACCAGATACCTCTGGCCACAATGATGCACATTCGCTACTCCACGATGGGCGGCGCTCAAGAACAACTCGCTCTCCAATTTCGCTCCGAAAATTCGTTTTCGAGGTGGCAGTACGGGCACCGTCGGCACTTTAAAGGACAGAGAGCGAACCAGTTGACCACAGCGTCAAGATAAGTTCCTTTCGGTACGCGGTTATTTTTGAATAAGTAACCGCGTACCGGGATGGTTAAGCAGCCATCTGAAGCAAGGGCGACCTCCACTGCCGAATACCGGGAGATAGCCGAATGGTCACCACTCGAACAGTCACCAGAGTCACTAGAATCAGGGCGAGCATCAAACAGGGCACTAAGGGACTTCCCTTAAACCACAGAGTTATCACTTCGCTCAGCATGACGATCAAAACAGTATCGATAATATAAGTCACTTTCACACGCCCCCGCGCGAGATAGGTGATCGTAGTTTTATGAATTTCGACGATTGCCAACAAAAGCAAAAAATCAATGAGCAAACTGTGAAACGCCGTCTCCAAACTTTCTGTAAGCAACAAACGAAAATCCAACACGGTCTTTAGAATTCCAAAAAGGAACCCCAGCAAAATAACGCCCACCAGGCCGCAAAGCAGAAATCGAAAAGCCTGATGGTAGAATCGGGTCATAAATTTCACAGAAAAGAGCCCCAATCCAGAATGCAGTGCGCTCATAGCTTCCTCTCATCACATGGACCCAAAAACATATTTACTTTAAAGGGGAATGAAAGAGCGTGTGTTAGAAATGAGTTAGCGAACAGATTGTTTTTGAATAGGCTGGCCAAAATGAGGCTGGAACTGTCCCACTCCTTGGCGAACTTGATAAAGAACAAGACACAGGCTGATAAACATCGCTCCGAGATAGGCTCTTGAAATCGCCTCCCAACGCGGATTGCGCAGCGTTAATTCGCTATAACCCCGTGCAACCAGCACATAAAAGGCCATCCAAACCCCGCCATAATAGTGCGGGTGGTTGATCAACTGTCCCACTCCCACCATTATTACATGCATTGCTACTGCCCCCAAGACGAGGGTATCGACTGCTCCGTCGACATTTGCAAAGCAGCGCTTCGATCCCCGACTAATACGTAGCCAAGCGTTGCGCGCGCCATAAACCGTAGGCACCAATGCAACTGCGCTGAACCAAACCGCGAATGCACTGATTCCAGCAATCGCAAGAGGTAAACCTTTCACATACCAATCCCACCCTAAAAAATACTCAAATCCCACGGCGGTCAGAACCCGCGTCCCCAATAATCCAAACACGAAATGCAAAACCCCAGGCCCAAACGGAATGGCAACAGGCCTAAGACCTGCGGTCACCCAGTGATGCACGTACGGGTACAAAGCTGCTGCCGCAAAAAGCCCCACCACAAATAGGAATGGCAAGTGACGGGTCCACCACCTTCGAAGACAAACAAAAAAATGAAACGCTACCGTCGTCAGTAAAGGCAAACAAAACAAATGAATTTGAACGGCCACCACAGCCCAAAACGCCGTTATCGCCAACCATTGGCGGCGTGGATTGGCCAAGAACTGTAAGTAAGATGCAAAAAACAACGCGCTTACGGGTACCATCCAACTATTGTCCCAAAGATCTCGCGAATACATCCAAAAATACGGACTCAGAAAAGGAATACAAGTTGCCCAAACGGGAAACGCTGAAACCAAGCTTGCTAGCCGGAAAACGGCCGCCAATGTCATCAAACTCACAACAAACGCCTTGATACGCACGACGTTGAGCAAATTATCCGTCACCAAAAAAACAGCTTGATAGAACCAAATCGGTACAGGTCCATAGTCCACGCCTCGCGTGCCACGCAGACCATGCGTCACCCACTCACCCGCCTGATTTGCGGAAAGAGCCCGAGACACTAGATCCCGCTCATCGCCATTGAAAGGGGTTTCGCCGGGCCAAACCAAACGGAGAGAAATCAAGATAATGCAAATGAGAAAGCAGAGCTTGGGAGAATTCAGCCAACCGCCCCGCAAGGCGATCATTTACGGGCCTTTCGGCCCGGCTTCTTGGACTGTTCTTTGTACGACCGGTACATTCTGACGCCCACGGCAATCAAAATAACTACGATCACAATCGATAAGGCTGTTTTAACTTCTTTTACCTTTTTAAGAATTTCTGAAATCTGGTCGCCAAAAAAATGCCCCAAACCGTATCCAAGCAGGATCCACAACGGCACGCTCAACAACGCCGCCAAACCGTCCAAAATTAAAAAGCGCGTGTACCGAACCTTGAGCGAACCAGCCATAAAAAACACTACCGCCCGCAAGCCCGCCACAAAACGCGCGAAGAAAACCAGCTTGTCCCCATACTTCCTGAAATAAGCGCCGGCCCGTCGCACCCGGTGCGGGGGAAACACACTCTGAAACTTATGCTGACGCAAGATCCGCTTACCTACTTTGCGCCCGAGGTAAAACAGGCAGGTATCTCCCACGAGCACCCCCGCCAAGGTCACTAGAAGCGCAGGAAACCACTGCATTGTGCCGTCCCAAATCAGGTAGCCGGTTGCAACGAGCGGGATGTCCTCAGGCAAGGGGAAACCCAGTCCGCAGGCAACTAAGATCCCGAAAATAATGAGATAGGCGATATTCGAGGAGAGGGTCGTAAGATAAACTAAAAGCCGTTCCATTTTGAAGCGACCAGACTACCCTACTGATGCGTAACGACAAGCTTTTTGGTGTTGTGGTATGTACTTGTTAGCAATGAGTCCTCGCAAAACTGGAAAAACCAGCCTCCCCGCCCCTGTGAAGCAAGGTGAAAAACTTCCCCGGCGTAAGATCGTCGACCATGGCGCCCCTCGCCCGCCCGCTCCCCCTTCGTCTTCCACGTCGGTCACTCAATCCGACCCTTTGCTGTCGGCCTATCTGAAAGAAGTACAAAAGTACCCACTTCTAACCCGCGAAGAAGAGCACGAACTCGCCATCCGCCTTTTTGAAGAAAAAGATCGCGATGCCCTTCAACGCCTGGTCACTAGCAATTTGCGCTTTGTCGTAAAAATCGCGTTTGAGTATGTGCACTACCGAACCAAACTCTTGGACCTCATCCAGGAAGGGAATATGGGCCTCGTACGTGCAGTCCAAGACTTTAACCCGTATAAGGACGTCCGACTTACGACGTACGCTGTATGGTGGATCCGCAGCTACATCCAGGATTACCTACTGCGCAACCACTCGCTGGTAAAACTGGGAACGACACAAGCGCAGAAGCGACTTTTTTATCGATTGCGGGCCGAACAAAAGAAACTCGAGCAACTCGGCATATCGCCCAATGAAAGCGTCAAACTCCTCGCTGCCAAACTCGACGTACGAGAAAAAGATGTCCGCGAGATGGATCAACGCCTTTCCCACAATGAAGTTTCCCTGAATGCCCCCGAGCACCGTGACGACAAGAGCGAAGCGATTCAAAATCTAGCGGATACGGGCGCTAGTATCGACGATGAACTAGGCGATAAAGAACAACGCCAGATTTTCCACGATATTCTGACTCAGTTTTCGGCAACCCTTGAAGGTCGGGAAAAACTCATATTCAAGGAGCGCCTCATCGCAGAAACTCCGCTCACGCTCCAAGAAATCGGTGAAAAATACGGCGTCACTAAAGAACGTGCCCGCCAGATTGAGGAACAGCTCAAGGCAAAGCTCAAAGAGTTTGTCACCCAGCGGTACCCAGATTTTAAGTTACTCGCTCTGTAAGAACGGGTAGCGAAAATCGGTAGGGGGCTGAAAGGTTTCCGACACAGTGCGAATGCTCGTCCAACGAATCAGGTTGTAGATACTACCCGCTTTATCGTTCGTTCCCGAACCTCGGGCCCCTCCGAAGGGTTGCTGATTGACGACAGCGCCGGTGGGTTTGTTATTAATATAAAAGTTCCCCGCCGATTGAGTAAACTTCTCACTCAATTTGGCCAGAGCGTCTTTATCCTGCCCAAAAACCGCTCCAGTCAGCGCGTAGGGCGAAGTTTCATCACATATCGTCGCCATATCTTGCATTTTTGCATCGTCATACACATGCACTGTCAGGACAGGCCCAAAAATTTCTTCGCACATTGTACGGTAGCGGGGGTTAGTAGTTTCAATGAGCGTAGGCTCGATGAAATACCCTTCTTCGGCGTGCGCTCCCCCACCCTGGATGACACGGCACTCCGAGCTCAATCGGGCTGCTTGAATGTAGCTCCCAATCGTCTCAAAAGCTTTTTTGTCAATTACCGCTCCCATAAAACACGAAAAATCAGTTACATCACCCATTTTAATGGCCCGCATGTCGGCAATCATCTTCTCTTGAACGCGGGACCAAAGGCTCCGGGGTATATATGCCCGGCTCGCAGCGGAGCACTTTTGTCCCTGGTACTCAAATGCTCCTCGAATCAACCCCGTACATACGGCGTTAACGTCCGCGGACGGGTGTACGAAAACAAAACCCTTCCCTCCAGTTTCCCCCACAATGCGGGGATAGCTGCGGTATCGACTAATGTGTGCACCGATGGTCTTCCACATGCCTTGAAAAACCCCCGTACTCCCCGTGAAATGCACCCCCGCAAAATCCGGACTTTGAAGTACCGGGTCGCCAATCTGCGACCCGCTGCCAGGCAAGAACTGAATGACTCCAGGGGGAAGACCTGCTTCTTCGAGCAATTTGATAAAAAAATATCCAGAATAAACTGCAGTCGATGCGGGCTTCCACAAAACCACGTTCCCCATCATCGCAGCGGAAGTCGGCAAATTGCCCGCGATCGCGGTAAAATTAAACGGCGTTACCGCAAACACAAAGCCCTCGAGCGAGCGATACTCCAAGTGATTGGATGTCCCGGGAGCCGAATCGGGTTGCACGGCGAAGATCTCTTGCTGAAAATAGGTATTAAAACGCAAAAAATCTACCAGCTCACAAGCAGAATCGATCTCGGCCTGGTAACAGGTCTTACTCTGGCCCAACATAGTGGCAGCGTTCAAACGATACCGGTACTTTTCAGCCAAAAGCTCAGCAGCCCTGAGAAAAATCTTGGCCCTTTCATCCGCTGGTGTGCGGGCCCAACCAGGAGCTGCTTTCTTGGCTCCCTCAATGGCCTTTTGAACCTCCGCAGGGCCGGCCTCGTGGTAGGAGCCCAGCGTGTGTTGTAGGCGGTGAGGAGGGCGTATAGGGATTGTTCGACCCGTATGCACCTCTTTACCATCGACAATAGGAGCCGCTTCCAGGTGGGTCCCCAAGAGTTCTGAAAGAACGGACTTTAATGCTGCCCGCTCGGGCAGCCCAGGAGCATAGGACCGCACAGGTTCGTTTTGAGGCTTGGGCATTTCCAACCGACGATTCAACATACCTACTCCACGAATGAGAACCCCTTAAAATGCCAACGGCCGCCGGTTATCCCGTCGGCCGTCAAACACTTCAAAAACTGCGTCGACTTACTTCTTACGTCGAGCTGTCTTCTTGGCTTTTTTCTTAGTTGCTTTTTTTGCAACGCGTTTACGGCCCTTGCGAGACATCTTGGCCATAGACAAATCGCCTTGTTTATCGACGAAATACAAGAAGCCGCTCTGACGCTTAACGCCGACTTTGGCAACCACCTGAGGTTTCGTTTTTGAGCCCTTACGACCGCGGCCCATTTTGGCCCGCGAAATATGGCCCTTTTTATCCAAGAAATAAAGCCAACCGTCTTCTTTTTTGATTCCGACTTTTGCAACTTTGGTTGCCATCGATCCTCCTAGTCCAACGGACTTTAATCTCCTTTATATACCCGATTTCCGACGGAATTCCTACCTTCTACTTTTCATTCTTCGTCGGTTTTCTAGCGGACTTGCCTTTGGTAATCACCGGGGCCCGAAACTCCTCTTTAGCGTGAGCAAGACGCACAAAACCTCCTTCGCGGCGCGTCTCAGTTTCAGGCGATAGGAGCCGGGCCGCAGGTGGGTTTAGTATCGTAAGGCGAGTGAAGTATTCCACCATTGAATTCTCTTGCTGTAAGCGCTTTAGAAAATCTTTAGATTTAGACTGCCTCAAGTGCGAAGCGCTTTTTGTCGTCTTTTTCTTTTTTTCAGGCATAGAACCCCTCCTAAACTGTTTTCGAAAACGTGGCGCGCTGCGACTGCAGGTAGGCATCAAAGCCCATGGCGATATTGCGAACGAACAGCCTGCCGAGTTCGGTGACTTTAAGGAAGGTACCATCCCCCTCGAGAAACCCATCCTCTCGCAAAGGATCCAGTGCCTCTAACTCACTGCCAAACACTTCCCTAAACTCAACACCAAAAGTACGAGCAAACTCGTCGCTGGAGACACCAAACTGGCACATCAAGCGTTGGATAACCCACTTTCGCCGCAAATCGTCCTCGCTCAAAACCAATCCTCGCAAAGTTGCAAGCTTGCCTTGGGCGATACTCGCCTCATAATCGCTGGCTTTTTTTATGTTCTGAAAAAAACCACCGCCCACTTCGCCGATGGCCGAAGCCCCCACTCCCAACAAATGAACTCCTTGTTTTACACAATAGCCCATAAAGTTGCGGTACAGCCTACCTTCTCGCAACGCTTTTGACAGACTATCGTCGACCAAAGCAAAGTGGTCCATACCAATAGCCTCGTAACCGACAGCCCGAAGCCTTTCAAATGCCATCGAAAAAATGGAAACCCGCTCTTCGGCGCTGGGCATAGGATACTTTTCCAATATGCTTTGGTGCTTTAACAGCGATGGCAAACGAGCGTAGTTATAGAGCGCGATCCGATCGGGGCGCAGCTTGACCACCTCGCCTATCGTGTCCTCAAAACTGGATAGGGTTTGATTGGGCAAGCCGTAAATCAAATCAAAATTAACCCCCTCAAAACCTCTCTGGCGGCACTGCGCCAATAGATCGGCTGTCATCTGGGCAGGTTGAATGCGATTGATGGCCTGCTGAACGTCAGGGTTAAAATCCTGAACCCCCAGACTCGCGCGGTTAAACCCTTGCTCCCTCAAAACAGATAGCTGCTCTGTGGTGGTGACACGTGGGTCTATCTCGATATTGATCTCTGCTCCCGCTTCCACCGCAAAGAGCCCTCGAATGGCCCGACCAATGGCTTCAATTTCCTCACAACTCAGAAAAGTGGGAGTCCCGCCTCCCCAACTGATCTGGGCCACAGGCCGATTCCCAGGAATGCGGGTCGCAACCAGCTCCAGCTCGCGCAAAATCTGATCGACATAAGAGCGGCTACGTTTTTTGTCGTGGGTGATTTGGATATTGCACCCGCAGTAGTAGCAAAGCTTTTCACAAAACGGCAAATGCACGTACAAGGACAGAGGCTCGCCCTCTTTTACCCGCGTTAACGCATCCGCATAGGCGGCGGGACCGACTGACTCCGACCATTGAGGCGCCGTAGGGTACGACGTGTACCTTGGGCCGGGCGTGCTGTACTTATGAATGAGTGCTTCTAGACCCAAAGGGCTCTGGCCTCTTCAAAAAAAGCCTGGACGTTCTCAACTGGGGTTCCCGGCAGCAGGCCGTGCCCCAGGTTGAGTATCGCGGGCTTTTTTAGTTTTCTTGCCTCAGAAACCAACGCACGCGTTTGTCGACGAACAACCCCCGATTCTCCAAATAAAAGCAACGGGTCTAGATTGCCCTGAAGCGAAAACTTTCCTTGGGTACGGTTTTCCACTTCGCTCAAGGGCAAAAGTTCATCCACACTCAGAACATCGATCTCCAGCGCACACAACTCATCCAATAAATGGTGCGCGTGGCGGCAGTAAAAAATAAGTGGAACGGATTCTGAACGCATCTGTTTGAAAATCCGGTTTAGCAAAGGGAGGTAATAGGCCATAAAATACCCCTTTGGCATTTCAGCAAGCCAAGTATCAAAAAGCTGCACTGCTTGAGCACCGGCCTGAACCTGGGAACGTAAATAAGAAACCGTGGCATCCGCTAAATAGCCCAATGCTTGCGTAAGATCTGCTGGATCTCGATGCATCCAAGTGCGAATGGCTTCGAATTTTTTGCCGACTTTTCCGTCGGCTAGGTAGGACGCTACCGTCCAAGGGGCACCCGCAAATCCTAAAAGAGCAATTTCTTCCGGTGTTTTTGCTCTTACCATCCGAAGCGCTTGGCCTACATAGGGCGTATGCGAATCAGGGGAGTACTTATGAAAAACCTCAAACTCTTTTGCAGATCGAATGGGTTGAGTTGCAACAGGACCGATGCCTTCGCGCATTTCGATCGGGATGCCGAGACCGTAAGGCAAGGTCAAAATATCTGAGAAAAAAATCACGCCATCCACGGGCAAGACACCCAATGGAGTCATGCTGACCGCGGCCGCGAGCTCTGGGTTCGTAACCATCTCCCAAAAACTATGCTGGGCTCGAATCGCTCGATAGTTTGGCAAGTACCTGCCCGCCTGCCGCATCGCCCAAACCGGAAAGCGACCAATGGGTTCTCCTGACAAATGCTGAATCAAAAGTGGTTTCATCTTTTAAATCGGTAGCCCTGCCCTCTCACCGAGAGTAGATGGCAGGGTGAACCCGGCTCCTCTTCAAAATATTTCCTCAAACGTAAAATAAAATTATCGACGGTTCGAGACGAAGGAAACAAGTGATAGCCCCAAACACGATCCAGCACCTGATCACGACTGACTGCTTCGCCCTCATTCTCTACCAAAAGCTTCATTAACATGCATTCTTTTTGGGTGAGTACGAATGTTTTCCCCCTAAAACTTGCTTCCATTTTCTCAAAGTCTATTCGCCTTCCGTCCCACTCATAGACACTCCCTTGCGAAGGTACCGAACGGTACCAGGAGCGGCGGCGCAACATGCCGTCGATCCGCAAAAGCAACTCTTCCATCTCAAAAGGTTTGGCCAGGTAATCGTCGGCTCCCACTCGCAAACCCTCGACCCTGTGGGCCGGGTCAGACAGAGCCGATAGCATCAGCACAGGCACTAAAGGGGATCGAGAACGTATCTCTTCGCATAACGCGATTCCAGACATCTCCCCCGGAAGCATCCAATCCAATATGTACAAGTCGAACAACGAAGATTCGCAAAGCACTTCGTCTGCCGACGCATACTCTGACACCTCATAGCCCTGAGTTCTTAAACGACCGGATACAAACTCGGAAATTGTTGGATCATCCTCGACAAGACACAATCTTTCACTCATGTGACCACCCGCCTTGGAAGATCTATCTGAAAACAGGCTCCCACTGGAGTTCGAACCAAACGCAAAATACCCCTGTGCGCTTCTACAATCACCCGTGCCAAATACAGCCCCAGCCCCGTACCCGATACTGGGGTCTTACCCACTTTCGATTTCCCTCGATAGAACCGCTCAAAAATCCTCTCGACTTCTCCCTCTGCCACCCCAGGTCCATCGTCCTGCACAGTCAGCACCGCTCGCGGCCCCACAGCCTGCAAACTAATCCGTAGCTGTTTTCGTTCTCGAGGATTGTATAAAACGGCGTTTTCCACCAGGTTCTGCACGCTGCTTTGTAAACTGGAAAAATCTGCTTTTACTTCAATATCAGGATCCAACACTAGCTCAAGCTCGACACCCTTGGCCTGCAACCAAGGTTCCACCCGTCCGACCACCGACTCGACGACCTCTGCCAAGTACACAAGCTCAAAACGCAGCGCCTGGCGCTCGGTGCGATTAAGGTCCAAAGTCTTTTCAACAACGCCGGTCAGGCGCCGCACTTCATCCAGAGCTCGATTCAAGCTCGAGACCACTTCAGAGTCGCTCGTAGTATCCCTTAGCGCCTCGAGCCGGAGCTTGAGAGCCGTCAGGGGGGTCTTCGATTCGTGAGAAACAATTTCAATCAGGGCGCGTTGCATCTCCTTCGAATGACGCTCTTGGCGCAAAGCGCGATAGAGCGCCCAGAGGCCCACGGAAATCACCATCGCAAAAAACGCGGACTCTGACCAAAACATGAGTTTTCGATGTCGGGCCTCACGATGAATCTGTTCAGAATCCAGCAAAGTGGAATCCGCTAGTTGCTGCTTCTGGAGCGCCGCGATGATATCGGCATCTCGAGTGAATACCCACGCCCACCAAGCCACTTGCGCCAGGACCAGCGCATGGACCGCCACAAACAAACCGGCACGAGACTTGTTTCTTAGCAACCAACGCATTGGGCAAGTTTTTCCACGGCAGATTCTAAGAGTTCCGGGGTATGCGCAGTCGACACAAACCCCACCTCATAAGGCGACGGGGGCAAATAGATCCCCAAATTCAAAGCGCGCTTAAAAAAAGCAGCATATTCCGCGCGAGACTTCTCATCGATATTTGGAATCCAATTTTCTCCAGCATCCCCAAAACAAATCCAGAAAAGCGAAGCGACTGACCGCACAGTCACCGCTGTCCGTCCTCCCAAAGCGAGTTCAAGAGCGTGAGCAAACCGCCGAGTGCGATCCTCTAAAAGAGCATAGGGGGGATTTTCAAAAACCGTTTCCAGAACTGCTAGCCCCGCCGCACATGCGACGGGATTCCCTGATAACGTTCCCGCTTGGTAAACACCACCACAGGGAGCCAAGTGCTGCATAACGGTCCCGGTGCCCACGACCGCTGCCAACGGGAGTCCCCCTCCAATGACTTTGCCCAAAGTGACAAGATCGGGCTGAAGATCAAAATACCCACACGCCCCATTTAATCCGATACGAAAGCCGCAAATGACCTCGTCAAAAACCACCAATGCGCCGTGGTGGCGCGCGATCGCAACGATTTTTTTCAGGTGTTCTTTGGAGGGGACCCACAAACCATTGTTTGCGGGTATTGGCTCCAGCACCAGTGCCGCCACTGAGCCGGAATGCCTCTGGAATAACCGGTCCAAACCTTCCAAGTCGTTAAACTGTGCAACTAGAGTTTCGCTTACTACCGAAGCTGGAACTCCCAACGAAGAGGACTCGCTCAAATGCGCTAAACCGCTGCCTGCTTTTGCTAAAAAGCCGTCACTGTGCCCATGGTAGCAGCCTTCGAAAAAAATTACTTTTGAACGCCCGGTCACGCCTCTCGCCAAGCGCACCGCGGTCATCACCGCCTCGGTGCCACTGTTAACCAAGCGAACTTGATCCAAAAAGGGATAGGCTTGCAACAACCTCTCTGCCAAAAGCACTTCTTTTGGATGGCAGGCACCCAGCGTCGCTGACTGGGTAATTTGTTCCTGTACCGCCCGCACAACAGGAAGAGGGCTGTGCCCCAGCAGATGTGGGCCAAAAGCCATGCAAAAATCCGTATAGGAATTACCATCTACATCGTAGAGATGGGCGGCTTCTGCTCGCGCAAAATAAATAGGCGAACCGCCCACATGTTTAAAACTCCGCACGGGGGAATTCACGCCCCCTGGAGTGACTTTCTGAGCTCGCTGAAACCATTCGGAGGAATTCACTTCAACCAGCCTTCCTTAGCAATTTGGCTTGAAAAATAGGAGATCACACCCGTTGCTCCCGCGCGACGAATAGCAAATAGGTTTTCCAACGCCAATTGGCGTTCGTCCACCAGACCCGCTTCGGCCATTTGCTTTACCATTTGATATTCACCACTCACGCTGTAGGCGATGACAGGAACATCGCTACGACGCTTAAACTCCGAAATAATATCCAAGTACGCCAGGGCTGGCTTTACCATGACCATATCCGCACCTTCGGCGATATCCAGACGCAGTTCGCGCATAGCATCGGTTTGATTGCGATAGTCCATCTGGTACCCGCGACGATCAGAACCACTTTCGGGCGAGGATCCCAGCGCTTCTCGAAAAGGCCCATAGTACTGAGAGGCAAACTTTGCGGTATAGGCGAGAATCCCTACAGACTCGTGCCCTTGGCTGTCTAGCCCCAGGCGGATAGCGCCCACCCTTCCATCCATCATGTCGGAGGGACTCACGAAGTCGGCTCCTGCTTCCGCGTGCGCCAACGCGCTTTTGACCAAAAGCGCGACCGAGCTGTCATTGGCTACTCGTCCATTTTCCCAAACACCGCAGTGGCCATGCGATGTATAGGGACAAAGGCAAACATCGGTAAACAAAACTGCATGACTTCCAAAAGCCGAACGCAAACGGCGCAATGCACGCGGAATACTGCTATGTTCAGAATAGCTTTCTGAACCCAGGGCGTCCTTCGAATGGGCCGCACCGAACAACAAAAAGTTCTTGAGGCCTCGCTCAAGATCTTCTTCGATCTTTCTGACCAATGCATCTTCTCCCCATCGAAGCACACCCGAAAAACCCGATATCGGTTCGTTCTGTACCGGACGCGGAGAAATGAAATAGGGCTGAATCAAATCGGCAAGGTCCAGTCGTGTTTCGCCGACAAGATTGCGTACGCCTTCGGTGGAGCGCAGGCGCCTGGGGCGTTCTATTAAATTCAAGACAGGGCCTCCTCTATGCGCGAAAAATCTCCCCCAGGTAAAAGTCGCGGACGAACATAACCTTTGCTCTCTAGGTGCTTTCCCGTGAATCCGCCAATGGCGATAATTCGAACATTTTCGGGCAGCTGAAAAGCATCCAAAAAAGCATCTACCGAAGACGGGCTAGTAAAAACAATCGCATTAGCAGTCTCTAGACTTTGAGCCGAAACACCGTGGGCAATATCGGACTTTGAGCGAGTTTCGTAAAGAGGCGTCCAAGTAACTTCATAGCCCATTCGTTGGAGACGATCCCGTATTTTCAGACGCCCCCCAGCAGCAGCCGGGATCAGGACTGAAGCTGGCGAAGTCACTTTTTCAAACTCCTCCAAAAAACCCTCTGTTCCCGGTTGGCGAGGGGCAAAGTCGACGCAGTACCCCTCCTCTGATGCCACTTCAGCCGTACGACTTCCCACGCAAGCGACCCGCGTTTCGACTGGAAATTCAAAACCGTTTTCCAAGAGGACTTCTGACCAAAATCGTACCGCTCGCGGACTTGTAAAGACTATCCACTCCGCGGGTTTTTGAACCAACCAATGTTCCAATAATTCCATGCGAATCGGCAGCCGGGCATACTCCAGCACGGGCACTGAGATAAACTCCACAGCTCCTGAGGCTGTGCCAACCGATGCCCAGTCGTCGCGATCCCCGGTGACCAACACCCGGCGGTGATTCATTTTACCCTCTTGAAAAAGCCCACGGTCTCAGCGACCAGAGTGTCTTCGTCGGTCCCGCAAATGTCAAAGCGATGGAAGGAAACCCAATCCCGGCGGCCCTCTCGGCGGTTTCGAGCGATTCCTAAGAACGCGTGCACCGCCCATTGCCCCTGCTCCTGCCGGCACCAAACCCCCAGTGGCAGCGTACAACCCCCTTCGAGATCGCGCATGATGCGCCTTTCTACCCGAACGGCTGTAGCCGAAAGCGTATCGTTCAGGCTACCAAGGCACTGCAAAAACTCAGCAGAACTGTCTTTTCGGGCTTCGATAGCCAACGCCCCTTGTCCCGGTGCCGGGACAAATCGCGTGGGGTCCAGATCGACTCGAATCACGCCCTGAAGATCGAGTCCCAGACGCTTGACTCCACTCTGCGCCAGGACGCAGGCGTCCAGCTTACCCTCCCTCACCTGTGCCACCCGTGACGGGACATTTCCTCGGATAGACTCGGGCTTTAAATCCGGTCTAGCATCGAGTAGCTGCGCTTCTCGCCTCAGGCTACTCGTCCCAACCCGCGCCCCCTCGGCCAAGGACAGGGGACGAGAACTATCCACTTTCGCTGGGTGAATTAGCAGACAATCTCCTGGTACTTCGCGTGTGGAAATGGCCGCTACGAACAGTCCTGAGGGCTGTGTCGTCGGCAAATCCTTGAGCGAGTGGACAGCAAGATCGATTGTTCCACCAATTAACGCTTCTTCAAGCTGCTTGCAAAAAAGCCCTGGGGAGTCTGTTTCAATAGCGTAGAGAGGGTTGGAACGATTTCGGTCTCCCTCGCTCACGATTTCGACCAGGGAACAGCGCAAACCGAGTTTTTCCAATAAACTGGCAACCCCTTGGGATTGGGTTTTTGCCAAAGCGCTTTTACGGGTGCCGACACGGCAGGGAGACGGGGGCATGGCTATCCTTACTACACGAGCGGCACATGATCCTCGGGTTCCGAAACACGCTGGAGAATATCACGGAGAGTTTCACGAGAATGGTGCCAATTTTTCTTCACTAACTTTTCTGCCCACTTTTTTACTTTGGGTTGAATCGATTCGGGGAACTCCTGCTCGATTACCAAAACAGCTTGCGCGAGATCTTCAAAAACCTTGCCCTCAGCGGCGCTAAACTCACGGAGGATGGGGGTTTCTTTTTGTTCTCGACAAAAACTTCGTAGAGCATCGTCAATCAGAGACTCTGCTTTCTCAACAGCGGACTCTCTACTCCGTGCGTTTTCTCTAGCTTCCCGAGTGAAATCCTCTAAATGCAATAACCTCCCGACACGGCTGTTCAAGGGCATTTCAATATCCGGTGGCTGTGCAAAATCAAAAAACAAACGCTGACCCGACGAGAGCCGACTAAAAAAACCTTCTGTAAAAAGCGGGGTGGGGCTAGCGGTAGAAGTAAACAAGTGACTAAATTCTCCGGGAGCGGCCAGAAAATCAGAGAGTGAAACGCACTCTGTTTGAGCGCTCTCTGGAATGCCTCCCAGCGCACCAAGCGAGCGGTTTACCCAGGTTACCGGGCACTCGGGACGATTTTTCAAAAGCCATTGCACAACCAGCAAACAAATTGGACTGCGTCCCACTACCACGGCGCGACGGAGCGGGTGCTCAGCCTCTAGTCGTTGCAGGTGATGTAATCCCAAAGTCGCAACGGAGACGGGTTTCTCAGCAATTGCAGTTTCATTGCGCACACGTTTTGCGGTTTGAAAGCAGAGGGAGAATGCGCGTTCCAAAGATGAATGTACCGGCACCTTGTTTTCTAACGACCACTTCAGTGCATCTTTCAGCTGCCCAAGAATTTGCGATTCGCCCACTACCAAAGATTCTAAGGACGTGCCGACCCGGAGCAGGTGGCGCAAAGCGGACTTCCCCTCAAAATGGTACCCTTTGTAAAAAGCTTCTTCCGGAAGACCAAAATAGGAAAGGAGTTGAATCCACTGCGCACGTGTTCCAGAAAAATAATCTCCGGCGGTCGTATAAAACTCCACTCGATTGCAGGTGGGAAGATACACCAAGTCCTGAAAACCTAGACCAAGGAGGGTATTCATCACTTCCAGGCGTTTTTCAGGAGGGACGTAAAGTTTGGCCCGAAACTCGGATGGACTGCGTCTGAAGTCGGTGCCCCAAAGATGTAGTTTCACGGGCACAGAGTACCCCAATTCCAGGCCGAATTGTCACAGGAATGTCACGGCTTTTTGGTAACTTCTCGGGGGGACGCCTGGCTTCCCCAAGCCAACCAAGCATTCAAATCAGTCTCGGGAAAATCCTTTCCCGAAATCTTCTTCAGAATGTTATGCGCGATTTCGCTGTGATCGGGTTGCTTGCTCTGCATCAAACGCAATAAAACGGGGACTTGGGTTGCGAGCAGCTCCTGTCGAACGTCCGCACGCTGAGTAAGGACATGCACTGCATACAGCGCCTTGGATCGATCACTCACTCGAGGGTAGTCCAATACAGGTAATAGGGGTGCCAGCGGCACAATCACGTCCTGGTGGGACTCCGCAATATCCCCCAAGACGCGAATCGCGTTATTACGTACCAAGGGTTCAGGGTCCTTAATACGATCCAGCAACGCATCAACGACTTTCTTTTTTTGGTCCACCCAATAAGCCAGCACAAAGCACGCTGCTGCGCGATGCTCAGGAGATCCGTCTCGCTTTAGAATTTCCAAAAGCGCGGGCCCATTTTTTTTTGCGCCATCAAGAAACACTTTTTCCCACTTTTTGAGCTTTTCGTGTTTATGGCCAAAAGGGCAGTGCATGGCCGCGCACTTTTCAGTTTCGGGTTCGATCTTGCCTGCCTCGACCAATGCAAAAGCGGTCGTTTCATACTCGGCCCACTGAGCAAGAATGCCTCCTGGGTCTACAAAACTCTCTTTGGGCTCAGGGAGAAAAGGCATTCGACGAGGCAAATCCTTTGCCTCCACTACATCCAGGGTCAAATGCAACGCTAGGCCTGTAGGTTCCGCGTATTGAATGATGCTCCATTCTGCGTAGGGAACGCCAAAGCGCTTCTTAATTCGAGAGAGGATTTTGGCTTCCAGCTCCATTGCGCTCGGATCGCTCGCCAAGCCTTTTTTGAACCAGGTATTCAGCTCAGATCCCAGCGTCGACTTAAGGTTGGCTTCGGTGATTCGCAAACTTCCGTACGTATCCACAGAAGCAATATAGGGCTGCCCGGGTCCGGCCGCAGGACCCGCGACTTCTGTTTCGACTTTCGGCTTAGGTGCAACGATGGAATCTTTTGCAGCAAACACGGATGCTGAGACAACCGCAGTAAACAGAAATTTTTTAAGCATGAGAGGTAGTTTAACAGCTAACCAGGCAAAAAAAAGCCCCGCTACAGCAAGTGCAGCGGGGCCATTTTTAGCCGCCTAAAAAGGCGAACTAACACTTTCTTATAATGACTGGCGCAGAACCATTTGTCCAACGCCTGCGCTCAAGCCTGCACCGATGTCGACACCACCGTTCGCAGTGATGAAATTATCACTGTAGTAGGCAATCCCAAGGGTAGTCCCGTTACCAACGCTGTAATCCAGCTCAGGCCAGATTCCCGCAAAGTAGGAAACACCACCACTATTGGCCGCACCCGCAAACTCCCGATGCCACGTCGCCCAGACCATCAGCGGCAGGGAAAAATTCAAGTTAGGGGTGATATCGTACGACGCCGTGAGATAAACGCGGTTTTCAAAAATCGGGTTGGCACTTGCGACCCCGTCGGTCACATTTCCCTCTCTGGAGAACGCGTACAAAACGGGGATTTCTTGCAAGATTAGGGAGAACTGCGGACCAAACTTCTGCGTCAAGGTCGCATAGTTTCTCCATGCCGCAATCATGCCGGCAGCCGCGCGGGAAATGTGGGTTGCCGGGTAAACTCGCGTCTCATAATCCAGCTGGAAATCTCCGGATACACTTTTCCAAACACCGCTGAGCCGACCCCGCAAAAACCCGTCCTGCGCGTGGACAAAACCACTGGGCAGCGCGGTGGTGTTGGCCATATTGAGGTTAAAATACTGCGTGTAGTCCACCAAGATTTCGGGAGTGATCTTCACACCCAAATTCGCCGTGTTTTCGGAAAGCAACCGATTGGCGCCGTAACCAAACGACGGCCGCAGCTCCACCATTGCCGTGATTTGGGGACCAAACGACGGCACCGGTACAGCTTGCTGCGTGGTACCTGGCGCTGACTGAGTTTCAGCAAATAGCGACCCGACCGATATCAAAAAACTTAATACTATTAAAGACTTCAAGAGAGCCCCTTTGTATTTGAGTTCGAACCATCCGAACGCCCGGCTTATACCACGCCGTACAACGCGTTGCAACGCCACACAGCATGATTTAAGTGTATGAATTTGCATAATTTTCTAGCCTCACACAGAAAGAATCACTAAGAGTATTTGCATGGAAAAAAAGCCGAACCGCTTGGCGCATGAAACGAGCCCTTACCTCCTGCAGCACGCCCTCAATCCCGTGGACTGGTACCCTTGGAGCACAGAAGCCCTGGACAAAGCCCGCAGGGAAAAACGCCCCATATTTCTTTCGATCGGCTACTCCGCTTGCCACTGGTGCCATGTCATGGAGCGGGAGAGTTTTGAGGACGTCGAAACCGCAGCCATTCTAAACAAAGAATTTGTGAGTATCAAAGTCGATCGCGAAGAGCGCCCCGACCTGGACCAGATTTACATGAGCGCTGTGCAAGCGCTGACTCAGCATGGGGGGTGGCCGCTATCGGTGTTTCTCACCCCTGATCTCAAACCCTTTTACGGGGGCACCTATTTCCCCCCAGAAGACCGACACTCCTTGCCCTCTTTCAAGAAAGTGCTTTTGGGACTTTCTCAGGCTTGGAAAACTAGGCGAGACGAAGTTGTTCAGAATGCCGGAGCCCTTACTTTGGCACTGGAGGACATGCAAAGAAGCGAGTCGAGCCCTGCCCAAACTCTCACGCCCGATTTGCTCGACAATGCTATCCAGATTTTGGGTCAGAGCTTTGATAGCCAGTTCGGTGGGCTTGGGCGAGCGCCAAAGTTTTTCCACTCTATGGCTTTTCGCCTCTGCCTGAGACGATGGAAAGCCACTCAGGATCCCGTTTTGCTAAAAATGGTCGAATTTACTCTCGATAGAATAGCTAGCGGAGGAATCCACGATCAGATCGGCGGGGGTTTCCACCGGTATTCCACCGATGCAGAATGGCTCGCCCCGCACTTTGAAAAAATGCTCTACGATAATGCATTGCTGGCTGAATTGTATTTAGAAGCATTCCAAGCTACCCATGCGCTGAAGTACGCAACGATCGCACGTAGCACCTTGGACTACGTACTAAGGGAAATGACTTCGGCTGAAGGCGGGTTCTTTAGCACTCAAGATGCTGATAGCGAGGGAGTCGAAGGCAAGTTTTATGTCTGGTCCCAAGAAGAAGTACTTGCCGTTCTCGGCGAAGAACTCGGCACGCTTTTTAGCCAAGCATACGATGTCCGTCCCGAGGGAAATTGGGAGGGCCACTCTATTTTGCGGATTAAAGCGCCAATCCCATCCGAGTCCGAGGAGGAGCTGAGCGTTGCTCGCCGAAAACTACTCCAAGTGCGTTCCCAACGCCTCTGGCCAGCTCGAGATGAAAAAATCCTTCTCTCGTGGAATGCATTGATGGTGCACAGCTTTGCGTTAGCCTACCAAGTCCTACGCGACTCTAGATATCTGGAAGCGGCTCAACGCGCGGCCGACTTTCTATTGAATACCTTTCACTCTCCCAACCCACTACCGTCGGGAAAACTTCGACTTCTACACGCTTACAAAGATGGCAAAACACGATTCAACGGATACCTTGATGACTACGCATACCTGCTCCAGTCGCTTATCACTCTATATGAATCGGACTTTCAACCTCGTTGGAAACAAGAAGCGCTTGTGGTCGCAGACTCCCTAGTTGAGCAATTTTGGGATGCTTCGTCTCAGGCATTTTATTTTACCGGCACGGATCACGAGACTCTAATTCATCGCCCCAAAGAAACTCAGGACGGGGCCACACCCGCAGGCCAATCTATCGCCCTCACCGCCTTGATTCGTCTGGCGCGTCTCACTGGCCGGGTCGACCTAGAAGACATCGCAAATGCGGGCCTTTCCAAAATGGAACCTTTGCTACGGGCCTACCCCACGGGTTTTTGCCAAGCACTGAACGCCGTGGACACTTTGTTGGCACCACCAAGCGAATGGGTACTCTCACCAGGGAAGGACACCGAGGAATGGGAAGAAGTTCTCGCTGCCCTGGGCAAAACCTATTACCCAAACCGGATATTGGAACTAGATGTGAAAGGAGACAAGCCCGCGATCGACGGTAAAACAACTCTGTACATTTGCCGTGGCTATACTTGTGAAGCCCCGAGTGTAGGATTGCCGGCGATCCAAAAGGCACTGCGTGAACTCTGAAACTGACTTTCAAAATGTCGGCATTTCGGACGATTATCCCGAAGGCGTTCGGCGCCTCGTACAGGTAGGGGACACCCCCGTTCTTATCGTGCGGCAGGATGGCCAGCTCCGGGCGTTTGAAGACTATTGCCCACACCGCGCGGGCCCACTCTCGGAAGGCGTGTTTGAAAACGGAACTGTGACCTGCCCTTGGCACGGTGCGCGATTTGATTTAGCCAATGGGTGCGTTCTCTCCGGCCCTACGCGTAGTCCTTTGCGCCGTCGTACCGTGCGTCTAAACGGCGATTCTGTAGAAGTAAGCTTTCGCCCCTGTTCTGCCGATAAGTAGGCGAACATGGGTCGAAATTAATGAAAACCGGAAAACTAGAAACCACTTTCCCCGTGACTGAAATTGTTTGCGGGAGATTCTCCAAAAAGGATGCCGCCAAGACGATTGGCGGGGGCTGCCGGCACCTGCACTCCACAGCAGCTGGAAAACAAGATCCGGGGGTCAAAATCACCGAAAATGCTTTGCTTACGCAGTCGATTGCGACCTACTCCTGGGAACCCTCCCAAGCTCCGGCAACCCACCTCATCGTAAACAGTGCCGATCGCCAGAACGCGATTCAGCGCATCACACTCGAAGCTGGTTTGGAGAAAAAACGTTTCCTGCGAGAGCGAGTCACGAGTGTTTTAGAAGAACTTCTGTCCAACGGTTTTTACCATGCCTACCGGTCTAAAGATGGCCGAGAAAAATACCCCCGGCGTGAAAACGTTTCACTCCCCATTGGAGAAGTCTTGTCTGTGTCCTGCCAGGCAACGGAGAACGGCATCTACCTCAGTGTAGCCGACCAGGGTGGAACTTTGGACTTCAGCGAAATCGCCCAATCTCTCTGGCGCTGCTACCAGAGCCCCGTTCCTATTCAAGAAAAAGAAAACGGAGCGGGCTTAGGAACCTATGTAGTCTTTGACACTGCTACACATTTTAAAGTTGAGACCATTCGCGGAAAACGCTCGTCTATTGCATGCTGGATTGCAGATCAGCGCACATTTGATCCGGATTATTTTTCGTTCAACTATTTTGAACGAGGTTATTAAATGATTCACAACGACAAATTTCGCGCGGACTCTAAAACCGAAAATGGGGTCACACGAGTTTGGCTGAAAGGTGCCATTGATGAGGACACGGACCTCAGCGCATTGGCAGCAATCACTACTCCACTTATTGTGAACTTCGAAGGCGTAAACTCCATCAATTCCTGTGGCATTCGAACCTGGGTCAATCTGATAAAAGAACTCAGCGGAATTTCAGTTACCTACGAAAACTGTCCACCGCTAATCGTCCGCCAAATGAACATGGTGCCAAGTTTTTTAGGGCACGCTCAGATCGCCTCTGTGTTTGTTCCGTATGTTTGTGATCAATGCGAAGTGGAGAAATTGATTCCGGTAACATCTCAGCTTTTTGCTGGGGGAATCCCTCAAATAGCCGAGAGCTCCCCTTGCACCGCCTGTGGCAAGGGCGAGATGGAACTGGATGGAAATCCAAAACAGTATTTTGCATTTGCAAAATGAGACAATGGAAATGCACGAGCAATTAGAAAAATGGGTTGCGGAAAACAGCGCCCTGCTAGAAATCTTCCTCGATGCCTACTGTGTTGTGGATTCGAAGAACCATGTAGTCGCCTTCAACGAGGCATTCATGGAGCTAACTGGTGAATCGTACCGCAAGATTCTCAAGACAGGGGACCTTTGCACACTTCTCCCAACAACTCTTTGCCAGACTCAATGCCCCTCCAAAACAGTTTTAACTTCGGGAAAGGCCCTTCGTTTAGATGAAGTCGGCGCCCGCTCCAAGTCTTTTGCACATTTGGAGCTGATCTTTTCTGGCGTGCCCATTGTGATAAATGCAAAACAGGCCGGCGCGCTGCTCACCGTACGCAACGTAACTGCGGAAAGCCTCCTGCAGAAAAAGTACGATGAAAGAAAAAAAGAATCCATTCTCGACGGCCTCACCCAGCTTTACAACAAGGCGTATACGGAAGCGATGCTCCTACGCCTGATAAAAACCGCCATCCGTAACCAAGACAACGCAAAACTGTCGATCGTGATGTGCGATATCGACCACTTCAAAAAAGTGAATGACACCTACGGACACCAAGCCGGGGATAAAGTGCTTTCAGCTGTCGCAAAGCTTCTCAAAGACTCGGCACGGGAGACCGACTTTGTCGGGAGATTTGGAGGAGAGGAGTTTGTCTGTGTCCTCACTGCTTCAGACATAAAGGGAAGTTGGACGTTCTGCGAACGCTTCCGAAAAGAGGTCTCAGAACTCTCAATAACTCATGACGGAAAAAAGATTCCGGTCACTGTAAGCTTGGGGACCGCAACCATCGTTGCAAAGCCGATCCAGGGCAAAGATCCGACCGAGATAGCCAAAGATCTCGTCAGCAAGGCAGATACTGCGCTCTATGCAGCAAAAAAGGGCGGGAGAAACAAAACCTGCCAACATGAGACGCTGAAGACACACGAGTCCTCAAACGCCGCTTGAACAATTCGCCCGCCAGAAACCCAAACCAGAGACCTGATTTACTTGGATTGCGAAAGGATTTTATAGACGCCCGTTCCACACTCCGAACAAACACCCTTCATCGCCGGGCGGCCGTTCTTCATTTTGACTTCTTGGGTGTCTTTCATCGTCGTTTTCTTGCGGCACTTTACACAGTACGCTGTTTCATCGGCCATTCTGCTGTCCCCCATCGGTGGATTGACTAGTAAGTCCAGTGACTTAAAGAGTACCACACCCAATTCCAGTAGCGCGGTCTTTTTTATCAACTCGTAGCGCGCCGCATAAACAGACCGGAGTTGAGTCCTTACTCTTGAACGGAGGCTACAGGTAAAGCCAGCCGAGCAGGTTTAGTGGGTGTCGGGCTGGTAGCACGCCGTAACTCTTTTGCAACTAAATCGTCTGCTACAGCCAGCGCCTTGGCCAGTGCATCTTTTCCATTTTCATCGAGAGGGATTCCAGCAAAGGCTTTGCGAATGGTTTGGTTAAAAACTTCACGCACTTCATCCGTCTGACTGTCAGTCGAGGTTTTCAGCTCCCGAATGCGATCCGAGACTTCTTTTTCTCGCTGCCTCAGCTCCGCAACCTGGGCAGGCTCCAGGAAAGGCCCGTGAGAGGGCGCTTGCTGAACGGGTCGTGAACGACCGCTGAATTTCTTACTGGAAGACTTCGGAGACAGTGTGATGTCGGGAGTCAATCCCCCAGCCGCCGGAGTCGTTCCTAAGGGCGAATAGAAAAAACTCGTGGTGACCTTAAGAACCCCTCTCCTATCGGCATCGGCGAGGTCCACCATGCCACCATCTAAATGAAAAAGCCGCTGCACGCTTCCCTTTCCGTACGTCCGAGGAGATCCGATCACCACAGCTCGACGGTAGTCCTTCAGGGCGCCTACCAAAACTTCTGCCGAACTGGCGCTTTGCTCGTCGACCAAGACAAGTAATGGACCCGTATAAAGTGCGCGTTCTCGGTAGTCTCGCATCAAGCGCTGATTTGTGGGTTGACTGCCCAGGAATAAACCTCCCATAGTCACCGCTTCTTCCAAGTACCCGCCAGGATTACCCCGAAGATCCAAAACAACAGCGGCGGGCTTGGACTTCATCACTCGAACCAAAGCCTTTTCAACATCCTCCGAGCTGCTTCGCTCTCCCACTAAGGAGTTTCCGCCTCGCCCATAAAAACTAGGGACGGAAATAAGAGCTACTTTCTTCTTCGGATGGGAATGCAAACCGATCAAGCGAGTTTCAACTCGCTCATCTTCATAGGCAAACGTCCTGCGAAGAATGGAAACTTTTTTTGTCCCACCACCAGTCTTTGAATCTAGAGTGAGTTCGACGGGGGAGTTTTCTGGTCCTTCTAATACATGCTTCCATTGAGACGCCGGTAATTCCGAAAGGGCCTTGCCATCGACATGAGTGATGATTTCACCGGGCAATAGCTTTTTTGACTCAGCGGCTGGGGACCCAGACACGAGCTTTTGAATCAACAGCCCCGTTCGCACATCTCGGACTTTTACCCCTATGCCCGAAGTCCCACCCGTAAGTTCACGGTAGAAATCAGCAAACTGGGCATCAGTAAAATAGTCAGAAAACGGATCCACAGTGCTAACAAACGCGCGGGCCAACAAGTTAATGGGTGAAACAGATGCATCTTCGAAGAAAATCCGCTGAAGGGAAAACACCACCACTGCTCGGCGATCCCCGTTGAAGCTTGCAAGCTGATACTGGTTTACGCCCGCACCCACTGCGTTGGCTGTCTCGCGCAGCCGCTCGACCAGTTCCTTTTCTGTCTTTGCATAATGGCGAAAAACCGGGAACTGAGTATCTTCGTCGCCCACTTTGGCGAGTTTTTGAACGCTCTTCTCCAATGGCAATGCAGCTAGTACCGCCTCTAATCGCGCTCGCCCACTCTTTACCAGGGCAGGCATCGCCGTTTCAAAACCCGAGCAATTTCCACCTTGGGCGAACGCCTGCCAATATCCACGCCCTTTTTCTACGAATGCATCCACTTCGCTTTGAAGAAAAAGCACCTTGTGCGGATCTGCGAGGTCTAAATAGCGATGAAGCGCTTTAGCTACAAAAGCAGGTTCCAGAGGTGAAACCGGGTGAGAAAGGGGGGTTTTAGATAGGCTCCAAGCCCCTAATTTATAGGCGGACACGCACGAGATAGCCTGCTCCCCTTCCCCAGCCTGAACCCAGCCCGTTTTCTCTAAAACCAGGCTAAAAAGGAGAAATGCGATGAGTAAAGAGAACCGTTGTTTTGACCCCTGTTCGGATAAGAACCAATCCACGAACAACCGAGCACCCCCGACAACCTAAACCCGATAAGATGACGCAATGTATCATAAATGAACACAGGATGCACTGGGATCTTAACGGGTTGACCTGAAACCGCGGTTTTCCGCCAAAAACTTGGACACAGGCCTTTGATTCTCCTCATGAAAATCTGTCAATTTTCCGATCAAATTGGAGAGGAGTGTAGAATACGTATACGGGTATTTACCTTTATTTTCAGGTATTTAACTGTTTACTCATTTTGACAAGGCCCTCGGAATTGCTAGAATGAATCATGTAGCACGTCGCGTCAGGAACTAACTGGGACTAAAAAGCCCGACTTTGGAGGACTACATGTTTAAGCAATTCCTGAAAGACGAAAACGGCCAGACCACGGTGGAGTATCTTTTGATTATCGCCGTGATCGTGGTCGTCATCAGCGTACTGGGTCAGCAATTGAAACAGCGCTTACCGGAAACGGTTTCTGCTGTGTTCAAAGGTGTGAACCAGAAAATCAATCAGCTGATGAACGCCAGCGTGCAGTAATGCACGCGGAGCCTAAGGAGGCTCCCCGGCTTGAGAGATAGAAAAAGAATTAAGTCCCGAGGGCAAACTACCATCGAGTACGTCTTGATGGTTGCCTTCGGGGCTATCTTCTCTCTGCAGGTGGTCAAGTTTTTCAACGATATCTTCCGTGATGGCCTAACTGGTCTCGAGGGAAACATCACTCGAGAGTCTCGATCGGGACCGGGATTCACTCCGCAATAGTATCCGAGTAGTCAGCTTCGTTCGGGGGGACGTATGCTTGCAGGTTCGGAAGTCGCTCTTTTGATTTTACTCATCGTGGCCACCGCCACTGATCTGCTTTGGGGCAAAATCTATAACTGGTTGACCTTTCCTTTTCTTTTCTTAGGCATCCTAGCGCGCGTTTACACGAGTGGCTCCTTCGGGCTCATCGAGGCCCTTTTCTCGGTTGGCGTCGCCTTTGTTCTTTTCTTCCCGCTATTCCTCTTCAAAGCAGTGGCCGCTGGAGATGCGAAACTTCTCATGGCCGTCGGAGCCTGGACCAACGCCAAAACGACCATCACTATCGCTGCATTGGCGATTCTTTTTGGGGCGGCTGTAGGGCTCGTGTCGCTCTTGCGGCAAAAAGGCCTTCGCGGAAGCGCTCACAGTATTCGTGACAACCTCCAAAAAGGCGAACCGACACAGGCCAGCCTCAAAATGGCCTTTGGACCCGCGTTCTTCTGCGCGTACCTCGTCGTCTCCATTGCGGCGAATCGAAATTGGGAGATTCTATGAAAAATACAGCAAGCCAACGACGTAACCGACAGAATCAGCGCGGCCAAACAACAGTGGAATACCTGCTACTTCTCGGGGCAGCGTTCATCACCACTTATCTCGTCATGACGGGACCGATGGCCACGTTTGCCCGACTCATGATCTCCACGATTCGCAGCTCGCTAATCAACGTCGTTCAGAACGGCGAACTCACCCCAGGTGAGGTTCTGCAGCCCGGGCAGAACGGACACCCCGGAGATCCAGTGCGAACAAAGGCTTTGCATTTATAGGAGTGGTATTTGTGGGAATGATTGCAAAATTAAAAAACAAACGTGGACAAGCGGCGATCGAGTTCGTCGCGATCTCTGTCGTTTTGTTCTTTTTTCTGCTCTTCTTTCTCAGTCTCTCCATATTGCTCGTCGTGAGCGACTACATTGAGTACGCAACATTCATGGCGGCTCGCACTTATAAATCGGGAGCCAGCCGCCAGGTCATTCAGCAGAGAAATGCTCAAATCGTCTTCAACGCCTATTTTGACAAAATTCAAGGCATCGCACGTCGCCCGAATTTAGACTTTGTACGCACCGACCAAAACAACGTCCGCACTGAGGGAATCCTTGCGAGCTACGACATGGACTTGTTTTACCTGCCACCGGTATTTGCCGGAGCGTTAACGCCACCAAGTCGTATTCGCTTGAACTCCGAGGCACACCTAGGCCGAGACCCCTCACACGAGGAGTGCAGAGCATTCTTTAATCAGTTTGGGCAGAGGGCCGGGGTCGATGATCCGAACATCCTCGAGATGATGGAGGACAACGGATGCTAAAACGAAATAATAAGGGACAAGCGACTATTGAGCTGGCGCTTTCGTTGCCATTTTTAATTTGGCTTATCTTCTATGCCATTAATGCTTTTCATTCGCTGCACACATCCCACATTGGCCAGAAATACGCCGCAATGTCACTCTACGAGCGCACTTCTAACCGAGCAAAAATAGTCGTTGATGACAGAGAAAACCGCGCTCACGGACGCGAGTTTATGGCGGTGCAGTATCTGGATGCCAATGGAGCAACGCCGAAGCGAAAGATTTTAGTAGGGCCATCGGAAGTGAATGCCGTCGTCGGCATCTGCCGAGAGCCAGCATGCGTGCAATAGAGGGACGTTTGGGATATGGAAAATAGACGCGCTATTATTTTATCTGGGATCTGCTTTTTGATCTCAATGCTTCTGATCACGGCCTACGTGCATGTAAAGCGAGCCGAGCTCACCTCGGATTTTCAAGAAGAAGTTACCGTTGTCGTTGCCGCAAAAAACATTCCAGAGTACGGAACAATTCGCGAAGACATGCTCAAGGAAGTGATGGTATTTAAAAAATTCCGTCAACCTCAAACCGTTTCTTCTATTCAGGACATCGTTGGAAAGTCCACTTATGTTCCCATTTATGAAGGGGAGCAAGTCACCCTCAGCAAGCTAGTTTCGCAGGACGGAAAACCGGTACTCGCCCGCCAAGTCGCAAAAAGCACCCGCGCTGTGACCATTCCGATCAGCGTACGCAATGCGGTGGCGAAATTGATTCGACCTGGAAATCGAGTGGATGTGCTTGCCGCAGCCAACTACGAGACTACGAAGTCAAAACACTGATCCAAAACGTTCTTGTCCTTGCTACCGGGAAGAATTTGCAGAACGAAGTCCCCACGCGTGTGAACAAAGATGTCATGGGATTTTTAGAATCCAAACTTGAAGACCGCAAAGACTTTGGCGGGGCTCGAACGGACATTCTTCCAAATGGCCGACCCGCTGACGACTATTCAAGCATAACCTTGCAACTCTCACCCGACGCAGAAAAGCTGGTTTTTATCGAGACTAAATTTGGAGAAGGGCGCATCTTTTTCTCGCTGCGCAATAGCGCGGACCAGGAAGTCGCTGCAATTCCCACGACTCTGTTGGACGAGGTCTTAGGGCCAGAGAGCGACTATGGCATCAGTCAGCGAAAACCACCTGAACCACCGCCACCGCCCCCACCGAAGTTTTATGACAGCGTCGGTGGCAACACGATTGGAGTGGAATAATGCTCGGACAACGCGCAATGACCATGAGCCTGTCGCTTGCTGCACTGGCAATGTTTCTCGTTTGGCAGTACGTCTCCAAGCAAGATGCTGAGCTAGAAGACATGTATGGGCTCACCACCTCGCGCATCATCGTCAAAGCTTCGCGAGATATTTTGCAATTTGAAACTATCCGTCCCACTGACATCGAAACCATTCGGGTTCCAAAAGCCATGCTCCCCCCTGGCTATATTGAGGACCCAAAAGATGTCATTGATGCGGTTGCAGCCGTACCCATTACAAAAGACGAGCACATTCTTGATAACAAAATTATCTCAAAAAATGTGTACTCAGGCCTAGACACGCAAATCGTTCAAGGTCGCCGGGCCATCAGCATCCCGGTATCGGTAAAGAGCAGCGTGGGGTACATGGTTCGTCCCGGAAACCGTGTGGATCTTGCCACCTACTTTGAATACAAGGCAGAGCGAGCGAATATCAACGAAGTCAAAGTATTCATGCAAGACCTCTTGGTGCTCGCTGTAGGCAGAACGATTCAACCCACACCACCCCGCGGAGTGGATCAGAACCTATATAAAGAAGCCATTCGGGAGTACTCCAGTCTGAGCCCCACAGAAGTGCGTGAAACACTCGACTTTGCCAAGGATGATCCGGTGTACCGAACGGTCACTCTGGAAGTGACTCCACGCCAAGCTCAGGTCTTGGCGTACGTGCTAACAGTTTTTTCGGACACGATTACCCTAATGTTGAGACATTCGGATGATCGCTCTTTGGATCGCAAACAAACGACAAATCTTTATGATGTGATGGGTCCCGATTCGTTCTTGGTACGAGGCAAGAAGGCCCCGCCCCCGCGGGCCGTTCCTCGCACCCGGTTCTACGATCTCCAAGGAGATCGCCAGATTGGAGTTAGCGAATGAAACACCTGAAACATACCGCACTCTGGATGGCGTTCTTCTTTACTCTTCCTCTCCTTGCTGAAGAGGGCGAGTTAAAAAACACCAGCCCCGTCTCGGCCGAAAGCAAGCAGAGGGCCACGGGTAACGATGGCGAGCTCAAACCGTTCACAGGAAAAGAAAAACCCCTCACGATCTCCATGGGCGTTTCTAAAGTTCTTGAATTTGATTTTGATATCGGTCCCATCTACTTAACCGATGACAAACTATTCCGATATCGTCGTATCAAAGAAAATGGCCGCGATCGGAAGTTGATGCTTACTGCATCGTCTCCCGGTTTTACGGACATGACTGTGCATGACTCCAACTTTGTGCCAAGGATTAAGTACCTCGTTCGTGTTGCGCGCGAAGACCTGGGAGAGGTTATTAACCAACTCCAAGTTCTGCTGGGTGACGTCGAAGGATTGAAAATCAATGCCCTGGGTGGCGCAGTCATTCTAGATGGCGAAATTCTACTCCCCAAAGACATGATTCGCATCATGCGTGTTATCGATGCCATGAAGGACCGGGACCCCAAAAAGAAAGAGGTCCCCATACGTAACCTGGCGAGCATCAGCAAAACCACCATGAACATCATCGCGGAGCGCATTGAGCGAGAAATCGGATCTCCAGAGATCACGGCTCGAGTCATTAATAACAACCTGTTCTTGGAGGGTACCGCCGAGAACAACTATGAGGCTGAAAGAGCCATTGAAATCGCTCGCACGTACTTACCTGAAGTTTTCGTAGAAAAAACAAAAGGCGAAGGGGGAGAGGTCCGCCCAAAAGCCCAGGGTGGAGTCGGAGGTGGACTCCCCTTCATTGTTGATTTACTCAGAGTGCGTCCTTCACAAGCAGCTCCCCCATCTCAGGACATCAAGGTTACCATGAATTATGTGGAACTGAGCAATGAGTACGATCGCACTTTCAACTTTCATTGGCAGCCGATGGCGTCTGACTCCAGCTCAGCAAAGTACGATTCTTCTCTTGGAGAACTGACCGGAACGGTAGTAGCGACAATTTCGTCATTGTTTCCCAAACTCAATACTGCGAGGAGCCATGGTCACGCCAAAATATTGCGCGAACAAAGCATCATCCTCAAAGACCGAGCGGATGCTCCGGCCGTCATTGAGAGCTCGATTCAGTACTACTCGCAGGTAAATGGGCCGACTGGAGTACCACAACTCCAAGCGATTCCTGTCAACAACATAACCAAAGTCAAAGCGGCGACTATTCCCGGTAGCGACTCTATTGATCTCGGACTTCAAATTCAGTTGTCGACGGTATTGGGGCTAAATGGGGGCGTTCCAATTATTTCAAACAATTCGCTTCAAACCCAGGTTACCATCAAGAATGGGGACTCGGCTGCTCTCGGAGGCAATGCTATTGAGCAGGCTCTCTCCGGGTACAACCGCGAACCACAGCAAGGCGGCGCTGGCCAGCTACAGCAGGCGCCACCTTCAACCCAATTATTCAATTTTCAGCGCTCGAAGAACTTCAAACATGACAAACAACAGTACGTTATTTTCGTCACTCCAGAAGTGATCAAAACAGCCAGTGCTGGAACAGAGGACATCACTCACAAGTTTCGACTCAAGGCGGGAGAACAGTAACCCATGGCTGGCTCGCACATCATTGCGATAATTGGCGGTAAAGGCGGCGTGGGTAAGTCCACGTTTGCTGCAAACTTTGCCATAGCCACAGCCATTGACACCAAAGGCAAGGTCATCCTGATTGACCAGGATCCCAAGGCATGTGGTGACATCAGCATGCTTTTGGGAGCAAAGCCCAAGCGCACGCTGCTCGAACTCGGGCAGTACGAAGGCCGCATCGAAGCCAATGCAATGATGTCATACGTCTCCCCCCACCCGAGTGGCATTCACTTCATGCCAAGTGTCCTGGAGCCAGAGCAACTCAGCTCGCTCACTCCCGAAATCACTGGTAAGGCGCTAAACCACCTTAAAAATTTCTTCAACACGATAATCATCGACTTGGGATCGGATCTAGATGCTTGCAGTGTAAAAGCTTTAGAACAGTCCACCGCGATTTTTGTCGTAACGATGCCTGAGCTTCTGGTACTGCATCACACTCGCAAAGTGATCGAGAAAATACAGAACCTCTTGTTTCCGATGGAAATGATAAAAGTCATTTTAAACCGGTTTACTGCGCGTAACGGCATCTCCCCACAAATGGTGCAAACCAATCTCAAAAAGCAGATCTTGGCAGTAATTCCAGAAGATGAAGCAACAGCCATTTCCTGCATGACCAAAGCTCAGTCCTTTATCATTGCAGCACCCCGCACAGAAGTTACCAAGAGCTACTTTCTCCTTGCACGAACGCTCACCGAAACCAAGACACTGGACAAGTTAGCAGAGTTAAAAAAGCCCTCGGATGCATCCGCAAAACTCGCGGGATCAAAAGCGGCTGGTGCTACCACCGCCGCAGCAAAAGCTCCTTCGCAAGTCGTTTTCGATCGAAGCCAGATGCGGGACGAAAAACCCGCCGATCAGTGGTCCGCACTCAAACAGCGCATTCACAAACAGCTTATCGAAACCATGGACCTCAAGAAAGTCGATACTGAGACGGGAAACGACGCAAAAAAGAAAGCTGTCCTGCGAGAAAAGACCAAGACAGTGGTGGTGGAATTGCTAGATAAAGAGGAGCACCCTTTTCGCAGCCGCGATGAAATCCAACGTTTGGTCAAAGAAATTCTCGATGAAGCGCTCGAACTGGGACCTTTGCAGGACTTGCTTGCAGACGACTCAGTCAGCGAAATCATGGTGAACCGCAAGGACCAGATATTTGTTGAAAGAAGTGGCAAGTTAGTCCTTTCGGGAGCGACATTTTCCGGAAACAACCAACTACTCGGTGTCATTGAACGAATCGTTTCCCCATTGGGCCGACGTATCGACGAAAAAACTCCGTACGTTGATGCGCGTCTGCCGGATGGCTCCCGAGTCCACGCAATTATTCCGCCACTCGCGATCCAAGGCCCCATGCTTACGATACGTAAGTTTGCCAAGAACAGGCTAACTTACAAAGACCTGGTGAAGTACGGCTCGATGACTGAGGAAATGGCTGATTTTTTGCGCGCCTGTATCGAAGCCCGATTGAACTGCATCATTTCTGGGGGCACTGGTTCTGGAAAAACAACCTTGCTCAACGTATTAGCCGCGTTTATTCCTCCAAATGAACGCATTCTCACCGTTGAAGACGCGGCTGAGTTGCAGCTTCCCCAGGAGCACTGGGGCCGGCTCGAAACCCGCCCAGCCAATATTGAGGGAAAGGGCGAAGTCAGCATCCGCGAGTTGGTTCGAAATACCCTACGTATGCGACCTGATCGCATTGTGGTGGGAGAGTGCCGAGCGGGTGAAGCATTGGACATGCTCCAGGCAATGAACACGGGTCATGACGGCAGCATGACTACCGTTCACTCGAACACCCCTCGTGATTGCATCGCTCGACTAGAAACCTTGGTCATGATGGCGGGAATGGACTTACCGGCGAAGGCGATCCGAGAGCAGATTGCCAGCGCGGTAAATCTGGTTATTCAACAGAGCCGCCTTTCAGATGGTTCGCGCAAAGTAACCTCGATCACCGAAATAGTGGGAATGCAGGGCGATGTGGTTACCATGCAGGAGATTTTTGGATTCAGAAAAACTGGCTTGGATAAGAACCGCAAAGTGGTTGGAAAATTCGTAGCAACAGGGTTCATCCCCAAGTTTATTGATGAATTGGAACAGCAGGGAATAAAAATTCCCCGTGGCATTTTCTCGGTTACTTAACGAGGGAACATGTTTTCTCTATTAGTAAAAATTATCGCCATTGGTTGGGTGGGGGCCGTTATTCTCATCGGTCTGATTTTAAATGGCGATCGCCTGTACTCTTGGATTGGCCGCAAACTCGCGGCTGAATGTGAGCTCATGGTCGCGAAGCTGGACCAGATGTTCATTCAAATGCCTTTCGATACCGCGATGCGGTACTACATTGGGTATCAATGTGCACTCTTCGCACTGGGGGTGTTTCTCCTCTGGCCTTCTGTGGGTGGGGGGTTTTGTTTTGGTGTTCTCTTCGTGTTAGTCGCCTGGCGACTTCCGGGCCGGATAATTTCGATTCTCCACAAGCGTCGCATCACGAAGTTCGTCCTTCAAATGGTGGACGGGCTTTCACTCATGTCCAACGCAATGCGATCTGGCCTTAACGTACCGCAAGCCTTGCAGCTAGTAACAGATGAACTGCCCAATCCGATTTCGCAAGAGTTCACGCTTGTTTTATCGCAAAACAAACTGGGAGTTACCCTCGAAGAGGCCATGAGCAATCTCTCCATTCGCATGCCTCATGACGACATTGAGATGTTTACTACCAGCGTCAACATTCTGAAAGAAACTGGGGGTAACTTAGCAGAAACATTCGACAGCATTTCTTACACCATCCGTGAACGCATCAAAGTCGAGTCCAAGATCCAAGCGATGACCGCCCAAGGGGTGATGCAGGGTGTTATCGTTGTGCTCATGCCGTTTGCATTGGGCGCCATCCTCTACACCATCGACCCAGAACGAATCTCTCCTATGTTTACGACGATTCCCGGATGGGCAATGCTCATCGTGATGATGACGCTCCAAGGCATTGGGGCTTTCGCAATCTGGAAGATAGTCCAGGTTCGGGTATAATGAGTCTACCTTAACGGAGGCTCACGACATTGCGCACTCTTCTACTGGCCTTAGTGGCAAGCTTCAGTTGTTCCCTGCACGCATTCACCGTAAATAGGCTTAACGGTGGAACCACGGTTGTTTACATAGATTTTAGTGTACCGGGTGCCGTGATACCCCTAGAGTTAGCGCGTACTTACAATTCGATCACAGCTGCAAGTGAGCAGCGGGGTTGGCTGGGAGCTTTTGGTTGGGGTTGGACGGCGCCGTTTGAAACCACACTCACCACTACGCCAGAACGCAATGTCTTGCTCCGAGATGGCGCCAATGGAAACACCGTTCTCTTTCGCGCTGAAAAAGAAGACCCCAAAATGATGACCCAGTTTTTGGAGCAGCTTAAGAAAGCCTATTTTGAGAAAGAAAAGGGGAAGAAACTCACCAAAGAGGAACTTTCCCGCAAAGAGCTGCCAGCGCGAATTGTAAAACAGCTCAAAAAGGAACCAGACTTTCGACTCGAAATGGCGACAAAATATGGAATCGAGTCCAGTATCCCCAATGGGCAAATGCTGATTTCATCTGAGTTTGGCTACCAAACCATCCACTCCAGCAACAAGCAATGGATTCGCCAACGCGATGGAATGACCCAAGTGTTTGACGAAGACGGAAGGTTGATCAAGCAAATAGACAAGAATGGCTTCTATTTTGACTACGCTTATTCCCGCACGCAAAAGTACCAAATCGAGCAAATCAGCGATGCAAACAAGTCCTTAAGCCTCAAATTCAAATGGCAGGGAGAGCGAGTTGTCGAAATCACGGACAATAAAGGAAATCGTGCTTCGTACAGTTATGACTCCAACGGAAATCTGATCCAAGCAACTGACTCCAACAGACAGACTTATCGATACGTTTACAACAACAAGAAATTTCCGCACATCTTGACCCGAATTGACTATGTCAGTGAGTCTCGCCCGGATGCGCCTGTTTACCGCGAAATCCAATATAATGAAAATGCACTGGTCGTCTTCCATCGGGAAAAAGACGGTGTGGAAACGACTTACACCTACGGAAAGATCGCCCGAGATCCCGAAAATAACTTTTGGACAAAATCGGTAAAAACCGCCGCAGGGGTTCGAGAAGAAATCTACGATGAGTACCTGATCAAGACTCGACCAGACGGTACGAAATACCTCCACCGCCAAGAAAACCGGCAAACCGGAATGACCACTGTCACTGTATACACACCCTGTTGCGGAAAACCCCTGGAGGTCACTCGAAACGGAGCGATCACTTCTTATAAGTATTATCCCAATGGATTGCTAAAGGAGCGTATCGGGCCAAATGAAGAAGTCCGAATTGAGTACGATCCGCGCTGGAAGAAAGTAAGCCAGGTTTTTCAAAACGGCGTCACGTCAAAGTACGCATATGACTCTAGAGGAAACTTGGTCCGTGCTTCCAACAGCCGAAACGAAACGGTCTCTTTAAAGTACGACAAAGCCGGCCGCATCCTGGAAATGGCCGCGTCGTCAGGAAAACCGATTTCGTTCAAGTATGGCGATCAGGGCAAACCGATTCTCATTACCCAAGCCGGCGTCGGCACGATCAAAATTGACTACGATTCCGCGGGCCGAGTCCGCAACGCGGAAACTATTGGGGGTACTTCGAACGGCAAGGGCGACCCCAAAGAAGTAGGCCGCAAAGTCATGCTTGCCTTCCAAACCTTGCTCGATATCATCCGCCCAGCGGGTATAGATTCCAATCTAGGATGATGGGCCATGAAGAAGAATGACCTCGAAAAACTCAAAGCGGCATTTCAGAAAGTAAGTGAGGTCTTTAACAAGAAAAGCCTCAGCTCTGGCCTAGACATTGCCGCAAAGGGTACGGAGGTAGCCGGGAAAGCTTTGGAGCAGGCTTCTACCCAGCTAAAGAAGTTCAGCGAAAAACTGCGAAAAAAGTAGCCCCGCCCCAGTTTTGACAGCGGCGCTCCCGCCCGGTAAAAACACGCTTTCTTCTGATTAAGTGGCACCCTAAATGGCTTCCGAAAACACAGACTTTGCACTTGGGGGAGTTTCTGGATTTCAATTCTCCCATCTCTATGAGCCCTCGCGTCTAAAAGACCTTTATCTGGAGTTTTGGCGGCAGGCAGAGGCCAGCTCTCCCGGTGTGCAAGCACGATTTGAGCTCCTCAAAAACTCTACTCTTCGGCCTCCGGAAGAGTCGGAAGTTCTCATAGACGTGGCCCGACTCTACGGCGATTTTGTTGCTCGACTATTTCAGATAACGAGTGAAGTAGGCCGGATCAAACAGGCAACTTTAGATCTTGACCCGACCTTTCGCTTTAAGAACGAGTTCTTAAAGATCCGTGTTTTTAAGCGCCTGGACGAACCCGCTATCGCAAATGCGGAGTTTGCGCAATTGGATAGGCAAGTCCAAAATCTGCTCAAACTGGACGGTTCTGACACGGCTCAGGATGAGGAAGTCCGCTTTGCAAAACTGGCCTTGTTTCTTTTGGACAGCTCCAAAAAGCTCAAAAAGGAACCCTTAACCGCCTCAGAGACCTCACGTTGTCAGAATCTTTGCGCTGCCGTTTCTGGAAGTGCCTTAGACGAAAAAATAGACATCGTCCTTGGGCAGCTAGAGGTTTGGTGCGTCCAAATCCAGGCTACACCCGAGCGTCGAAAGCGCATTGCCAACTGGGGTTCCTATGTTCGCCCGGCCAAACTGGACTTTGATCGGTTAGTACCGACGCTGCAACCCGACCCTCATTTACCCGAACGGTTGGAGTCGCCACAGACACACCCACGCGATGGCTTCAAGCTAACTGACACCCGCATGACCGTGAAACAGGTCCTGCGCGAGATCGACTATTGCCTCTACTGCCACCAGAGAGAGAAAGACTCCTGCTCTAAGGGTTTTCGGGAAAAAGAGGGGGGCTTTAAAAAGAACCCGCTGGGAATTTCCCTCCAAGGCTGCCCACTGGATGAACGCATTTCGGAAATGCACTTTTTGCGCAAGTCGGGAGACCTCATCGCTGCTCTAGCGATGATTGTTTTAGACAACCCGATGTGCCCAGGAACCGGCCACCGTATTTGCAACGACTGCATGAAGGGCTGCATCTTTCAGAAGCAAGATCCCGTTAACATACCCGAGAATGAAACCGGAATCCTGACAGAAGTATTAAAGCTCCCTTACGGTTTTGAGATCTACGGATTGCTCACGCGATTGAATCCATTGAATCAGACGCGTCCTTTTGCATTGCCCTACAATGGCCGAAACGTCCTCGTGGTCGGGCTCGGACCGGCGGGCTACACGCTCTCGCACTACTTAGCAAACGACGGTTTTGGAGTCATGGGAATCGACGCGTTGAAACTGGAGCCGTTGGATTCCCTCCTCACCGGTTCCGGAAGGACTTTCCCCAAGCCCATCAAGAATTACTCAGAACTCACCAAGGATTTGGACACACGAGTTCTCATGGGTTTTGGCGGTGTGAGTGAGTACGGGATCACCGTCCGTTGGGATAAAAACTTTTTAGTTTTGATTTACCTCACACTCTTAAGACGACAGAATTTGCGTTTTTATGGAGGCATCCGATTTGGGGGAACTCTTAGTTTGGAAGATGCCTGGGAACTCGGTCTGGATCACGTGGCGATTGCGACGGGCGCTGGACGCCCGACTTTAGTCGACATGAAAAACAACCTCTCCCGCGGAGTGAGGAAGGCCAGTGATTTTCTCATGTCTTTGCAACTCACGGGTGCCTTCAAGAAAAGCTCCCTTTCTAATCTTCAGGTACGCCTGCCAGCTCTAGTCATTGGTGGGGGATTAACAGCTTTAGATACGGCCACTGAAACGCTGGCGTATTACCCGGTCCAAGTCGAAAAGATCCTTGCGCAGTTTGAAGCTCTTTCCCGAACAGTTGGCGAAGAAGCGGTTTGGCAGATGTGCGACGCCGAAGAAAAGTCGGTTTTATCGGTTTTTTTAGAGCATGCACAGGCGATTCGGGAAGAGAGACGATTGGCAGAACGTCAAAAGCGCAAGCCCGATTTTATTCCCTTACTTCGCGGTTGGGGCGGTGTGCATGTTGTCTACAGAAAGAGCCTGGAAGATTCTCCCGCGTATCGACTGAATCACGAAGAAGTGCGCAAGGCACTTGAAGAAGGGATTGGGTTTATCGGTCACCTTACACCGGTTGAAGTTGAAAAAGATTCCTTCGGATCTGCACAAGCCTTGATTTGCAAAAAGTCGGATGGAAGCGCGGTTCGATTGGCAGCCCGTTCGATTGCTGTCGCGGCTGGGACAAAACCAAATACAGTTTACGAAAAAGAATACCCTGGCACCTTTGCCTTGGATGCCCAAGGAAAATTCTTTAAAAAACACACTCTCATCCCCTCGGGATCGGGTTGGCAGCTTCGAGAAGCATCGGCGGGTGAAAAGCGGGCATTTTTTCTTTCTTACGAGAAAGATGGTAGATACGTTTCTTTTTACGGGGACAATCATCCGGACTACGCAGGCAATGTTGTCAAAGCCATGGCCTCGGCAAAACATGGCGCCCCCGAAGTCGCACGCCTATTTGCAACCGACATATCCGCCGCAGAGCACGGCACACCAGCTAAAGCCATTTTTTCAGATCTTGTTCAAAAACTAGACGAGGCACTGCTCACCAAAGTAGTTCGCGTAAATCGTCTAACTTCAAACATTGTCGAAGTAATTGTCCAAGGAAAGTACGCTGCGCGCAAGTTCGAACCAGGACAGTTTTATCGACTGCAAAACTACGAAAAAGAAGCCCATGCCGTGGATGGCTATCGGCTAACCATGGAGGGACTCGCCCTTACAGGTGCCTGGGTCGACAAGGAAAAAGATCTTTTGAGTCTGATCGTTTTGGAAATGGGCGCAAGCTCCAAGCTCTGCGCTTTGCTTTCCGCAGGTGAACCCGTGATTGTCATGGGGCCCACCGGTGCTCCGAGTGAAATTCCCAAAGACGAGACTGTTTGTTTGGTGGGTGGCGGCCTGGGAAACGCAGTTTTGCTTTCAATCTCCCGTGCCCTAAAGGCCAATGGCTGCCGTGTTCTGTATTTTGCCGGTTACCGTCGAAAAGAGGACCTGTTCCTGCAGTCCGAAATTGAAGCTTGTACCGACCAAATGGTCTGGTCCGTCGACGAGGGAGAGGTCATCCAAACAAACCGTCCCCAAGACCTCGCGTTTCAAGGAAACATAGTCCAAGCGATGAACGCTTACGCAAAAGGGGAATTTCATGAGCCGCCCATGTTCTCTTTTAGTTCGATAGACCGCATCCTAGCCATTGGGTCGGATCGAATGATGGCCGCCGTGAAAGCTAGCCGCCATTCCTCACTCAAGCCCTTTTTAAACCCCAATCACCGAGCCATCGGCTCCATCAATTCGCCCATGCAATGCATGATGAAAGAGGTTTGTGCGCAATGCCTGCAACGACATGTAGATCCCAAAACAGGAAAAGAGAGTTTTGTTTTCTCCTGCTTCAACCAGGACCAGGAACTCGACGAGGTCGACTTCGGTAATTTGCGTGATCGTCTTCAAAGCAATTCCCTTGCCGAAAAACTGACACACCATCTGGTGAATGGATTTTTACACAAGTCTCAAGAGGTAGAACGAGCATGATTCCGGCAGCTCACGCTGAACGATGCAAAGTTCACGTTCTAGTCTGTACGAACCAACGAACAGATGGCCGCACCGCGTGCCATGATTTTGGAGGAGTCGATTTTTTCACGCGACTCAAGTCCAAACTCAAAGCGGAAGGCAAGGCAGCGACCCACTGGGCCACACGAACAGGATGCTTGGGGTATTGCAACTCCAAGGGCACCACAGTTGTCATTTATCGACGCGGTGAGGTTCCTGTTTGGCTCACGGAAGTTTCCGATACAGACTTCGATTTAGTCTGGGAGCAGATCGTGAGAGAATAAGTGCTATGCGCACTTACTCTCTGCTTTTTTTGTTTACTGGACTAATCCATGTCGCATTGAGCCAAGCTCAGGCCAATGCAGTTGCACCTGTAGCCCCCACCTCACTTCCACTAGTTGAGATTTTTAGCTCATTGAAAAATCCCGGAAGAGGAACGTTAGAATTTGTCCGCGGTGAAGAAAAGGAAACGATCACGTTTGGAACTGAAAACGGGCACTACCTGATGGGAATGGTGTTTGAAAACCAGATCCTTCCCAAGACCTTACAGGTCGATTTCAAAAAACGCGATTTGGTTCAGCTAGCGTTCGGCAACTTTCTCGGCGGATCGGATGCAAGGGTGGGCCAGTTTGGAGCGGCGACTTTGGTCGTGCAACAAAACACCCAGGCGGAGCGCCTGCTACCTCTACGCCCCCCTTCAAACGGAGAGGCTGCCCCCTTGGAAAGTGCTTTCCTCCTTTTCACTTCGCCCAGCTCAAACGCACAACTCAGCGAAGAAGAAAAACTGAAATCGACCTACTTTGGCAAAGAGGGCTACTTCACCCTGCGGGCAACGGCGCCCCCCAAAAAAATCTCTGTTCTGCTGGATAGCCAGAAAGTTCCTTTCAAAATGCAGGCAATGCGACTGGAAATTCAGGGCAAACTCGGAACTCCTTTTAACAGCGGTGAGACGGGACTCACCGGGAGCGTAGAATTTCCGCTTTATTGGCCCGATGGAAAAGAAGGCCGGCGACTCGCAAAACAGCTCGCCGAATCCAGCTTCAATGCCAAAGCCCGCATCGAAATACCGGCCGAGCTCGCAACAATGCGGCGGCAGGTAACGGCTGAGCCCGCTAGAGAACCTAGAATGCTCAAGCCCACCCAGAAGAAAAACTAACCCGGAAAAAACGCTCTATTTTCCGGGCCCTAGGCGAGTCCAAGAGAAACAGGCACCCAACACTGAGCTCGATAAGCGACTACCGCTCACTTCAGCCCTCCCCAAAACCCCGGCCTGCCTGGGCTAACC
>CAZTDN010000022.1:24538-53603 GCA_964611895.1 uncultured Pseudobdellovibrionaceae bacterium | reverse complement strand
CCCTTGATCAAGCTTGAAATCCCACGCTTGTTTGCATAGTGTTACTGCCTCATGTTTTCCGAAAAAGAGCAGATCAGGATCTTTTCAGGCACGGCGAACCCTGCCCTGGCCCGAGCGATTACAGATGAGTTGGGAGTTCCCCTCTCTCGGGCTGAGATTCGCCGTTTTTCGGACGGAGAGATCTTCGTAGAAGTGCAAGAAAGCATTCGCGGAATCGATACCTTTATCGTTCAGCCGACCTGCAACCCAGTGAACGACACGATTCTAGAACTTCTGATCATGACGGACGCCCTCAAACGCTCGTCCGCCAACTCCATCACGGCGGTAATTCCTTATTACGGCTATGGCCGCCAAGATCGAAAAATTCAATCTCGAGTGCCCATCACAGCAAAGCTCGTTGCCGATCTGCTCACGGCCGCTGGAGTGGACAGAGTGATTTCGATGGATCTCCACGCAGGCCAGATCCAAGGTTTTTTCAATATCCCCTTCGATCACTTGTTTGCGAAACCCGTCATCACGAACTACTTTCTCAACCACTACGATTTGCAAAACAGCGTCGTGGTTTCTCCCGATGCCGGCGGCGTTGAACGCGCCCGAGCTTACGCAAAACGCTTGGACACTTCGCTTGCCATTATCGACAAGCGCCGACTGAGGGCAAATGAAGCCCAAGCCATGAACCTCATCGGAGAAGTTTCCGGTAAGCATGCGATTATTGTCGACGATATGATAGACACTGCCGGGACCCTCGTTCAGGCGGTTCAGGTTTTGAAAGACAGAGGCGCAGCATCGGTAAGCGCCGCTTGCACTCACGGAGTTTTCTCTGGCGCTGCTGGGGAACGCATCCGTTCCAGCGATTTAAAAGAAGTTATTTGCACGGACACCATCCCACTCTCACCGGCGATTGCAAAAATAGAAAAGGTGAAAAGTCTCTCGGTCGCGCCGATTCTGGCCGAGACAATCCGGCGAATTTGTAAACACGAGTCGGTTAGCTCAATTTTTGATTGAAGAAAGTCGAAGGGACCCATGGAAAACAATTCACTAGAAGTATCAAGTCGTACGACTCACGGCAAAGGCCCGGCCCGGCAAGCTCGCCGTGCGGGAAAGCTCCCTGGGGTCGTTTACGGATTAGGTAAGAGCCAAAGCATCACGGTAGATGCTCGTCCAATTCACAAGCTGCTCCTTGAAGAAGGTGGTCGCAATAAAGTGTTGACCCTTCAAGGTGGCGGTTTGGATGGCAAACAAGCCATGATCAAAGACTTCCAAATTGATCCAGTAAAACGCAACCTACTCCATGTGGATCTGTTGGAAATTGACCCCAAGAAAAAGATCGAAGTCACCGTAGTGCTTAACTTTATTGGAAAAGCAGCTGGCGTGGCGGATGGTGGCGTCATGAACATCATCGAGCGAGAAATCCCAGTGAAATGCTTTGTGACCAATATCCCCAAGCACATTGATATCGATGTTTCCGCGTTGAAAATCGGGGGTTCAATTCACTTGGACGAACTTTCACTTCCTGAAGGTGTGGAACGTGTCGGCCATACGAACCCAACGCTCGTCACCGTCGTTCCGCCCACAAAAGAAGAAGAAGCAGCTCCGGCATTGGCTGAAGCAGCCGCTCCAGAAGTTATTACGGAGAAAAAACCTGCTGAAGGTGAAGCGGGTGCCGATGGAGCCAAAGCCGACGCGAAAGCGGATAAAGGCGGCGAGAAAAAGAAGTAGTCTTCTAGGGTATGCCCGATTCGTTGATGCTCATCGCTGGGCTCGGAAACCCAGGCGAGAAATACAAAGATACGCGGCATAACCTGGGCTTCTGGGTCGTGGACGAACTGGCCAAGCGCTGGGGAGTGACTCAGTTTCAGAAAAAGTTCAAAGCAGAATACGCCCTCGTCCCTTCGAATATTCTCGGAGGTACGGGGGTTTTGCTTTTGAAGCCCCAAACCTATATGAACTTGTCCGGAGAAGCTGTCGCAGCCGCGGTGGCTTTTTACAAGATTCCCCTAAGTCATGTGCTCGTAGTTTTAGACGAGCTGGACCTCCCTTCCGGCACACTGCGGTTGCGGTTGGGTGGGGGCGCTGGTGGGCATAACGGAATGAAATCCATTATTCAGCATTTGGGCACTCCAGACTTTGCTCGATTGCGGCTGGGAGTGGGGCGTTCCGAAACCCTCCCTCCCGACGCGCATTTGCTGTCCCGCATCCCCAACTCGGAGCGCGCCCAGTATGAGGAACTCGCCAAGGCAGCGGCGGATGGCGTAGAACTCTGCGGAAAACTCGGACTCGCCATGGCCATGAACACGATTAATCGTAAGGAGTAACAAGAAAATGAAGTGCGGAATTGTGGGGCTCCCTAACGTCGGAAAATCGACGTTGTTTAACACGCTCGGATCTGCAAAAGCGGAAGCGGCCAACTACCCATTCTGCACCATCGAACCCAACGTTGGTATATTTACGGTTCCAGACAGACGGTTAGAAGAGATTTCAGCGATCGTAAAAACCCAGCGCACCGTCCCCGCCACCGTGCAAATCGTCGACATCGCGGGCATTGTCAAAGGAGCGAGCAAGGGCGAGGGTCTGGGAAACCAGTTCCTGCAACATATTCGTGAGACTGACGCTACCGTGCACTTAGTGCGGTGTTTTGTGAACGACGATATCGTACACGTCGATGGATCAGTGGATCCGGAACGCGACATAGAAGTCATTAATACCGAGCTAATTTTGGCGGACCTGCAGTCCATCGAAAAGCGCGCCGAAAAAGAAAAACGGGCAGCTAAAACTGGGGACAAGGACGCGAAGAAAAACTCGGAAATCTTAGACACCCTGCAAGCACACATGAACGCTGGCAAGCCGGCTCGCTCTTTGAGCTTGGAACCAAAGGATGCGGAATTCGTAAAAACGCTCATGCTAATTTCTGCAAAGCCGGTTTTGTATGTAGCTAACATTAGCTCTCAGCCCCAGGACAAAGCCTACGCCGAAAAAGTCCGTGCGGTCGCCGCTCAGGAAAATGCACTTTTCATGACGCTCGATGGGCAAATGGAGTCAGAAATCGCACAGCTCCCCGAAGCGGAACGCAAAGAGTTCCTCGATGCAATGGGACTAGAGGAACCAGGCCTCCACCGCTTTATTCGCACCGCTTATGAACTCCTGGGCTTGTGCACCTACTACACTGCGGGCGTAAAAGAGACTCGTGCCTGGACGATCCACAAAGGCATGAAAGCGCCACAGGCAGCAGGTGTCATTCATACCGACTTCGAACGCGGATTCATTTGCGCCGAAACCTATAAAAGCGATGATCTGGTTCGCCTGGGCAGCGAGCTCAAAGTCAAAGAAGCCGGACTGCTTCGCCAAGAGGGCAAGGAATACGTCGTTGCTCCTGGCGATGTCATGACTTTTCGTTTCAACGTCTAGCGAGGAGGCGGATTGGTTCAAGTAAGTGGTTTCACCATTGTGCGCAATGCAAATCGACTCCACTATCCATTTTTGGAATCAGTTCGCTCCGCACTCCCTCTTTGCGATGAATTTATTATTTCCTGCGGAGACTCCCAAGATGACACTAGAGACCTTTGCGCAGTTCTAGAAAAAGAGTCTCCCAAAGTTCGTGTCATGGAAACGCAATGGGCACGCGAAGGCCAATCGGGCGGCTTTCAGCTCAAGCACCAAACCGACCTTGCACTTCAAAAATGTCAGGGGCAATGGTGCCTCTATCTTCAGGCAGATGAGGCCCTGCACGAATTGGACTACCCTGCCATCCGGGCGGCTATCGAAAAAGCGAGTTTACGCTCGGATGTGGACGGGTTGGTTTTTGACTGGAAGCACTTTTATGGAAGTTTTGAATACGAAATCCGCGGTAGAAATTGGTACCGCCGTGAAGTGAGGCTATTCAAAAACCACCGAGGCATCCAAGCCTTTCGCGACGCGCAAGGGTTTCGCAGAAACGGCCAGCGGCTACAGGTATTGCGCGCCAACGCCCGAGTTTTTCACTACGGCTACGTACGAACACCAGCTTCGTTAGAGGCAAAGTCCTCGGAAATGGCTCAGTGGTGGGGCAGCCCACCACCGACCGCCGGAAACCCGGTTCAGCTGCACCGACATGTGGGCCTACGTAAGTTCAAAGAAAGCCATCCGGCCGTTTTGGCAAAGCGCATCGCACTCTGCCCCCAGTTTGATCCCCAACAGCATTCGCGCAAGTGGGACAGGAACGAAATCAAAAACGCTTTGACCCTGATTTGGGAAAGCGTGTTTCCCTATCGGATCGGGGAGTATCGCAATTACGATATCGTACCGTAAACAGCATGAAGTCTTGCTGAAGGAAGGCTGTTAAAGAGGCAGGCGGTGCGGCCTGCCTCTCTAAAAGGCGGGAAGTAACAGGGGATATTGAGACAGGCGATTTAGTGGGTCAGCACCTGTGGTTATTTCAAAACTGATTCGAGTGACTTTGTTCAAGTCCATCTCCTCTTGTCTTTGTTATAGAGCAAATACGATGCCAAGTTTTCCCGGGCAAAACTGCGGCAAAATGTTTCGTTTTTGAGACGTTTATTCAGTGAGGAAGCGACGAAACTGAGAAGTGAACGGAGAATGAAGAAGCGCATGGTCCAAATTTGAATGACCAAAACCAGGAACTTCTTCCAGGCGCTTTTGCACGCCGGGATAGGACTGAAAAATCGCTCTCCCCTGCTCCAAAGGAGCTGATTCATCCAGGGTGCCATGGACAATATGCAAGGGCGCAGTGGCGGACTGAAGAAACTTCAACGTTGGGTACCGATCCTTCATTAACCATTTTACAGGGTAGATTCGGTATCGTTTTGACGCCACCTCATCTGGGGAAAAGGGAGAAATCAGAGCAAGCCGGTCGACCTTGTGTTTTGAAGCGAGGTAAGAGGCCACTGCCGCTCCCAAACCTTCTCCCACTACCACCAAGCGGGCACCACAGGCCAATTCCTGGGCGGCAATGAATACCCGGTCGGCATCCGCCAATATGGCCGCCTCAGAAATCTTACCCGAACGAGCCCCAAAGCCTGGGTATTCCACTAAAATCAGAGAATCGTCCTCGGACACCAGTTCACCGACCCAAGATCGGTCCAGTGCTTCTCCACGACTCCCGTGAAAAAAAAGCACTACCTGGCGGGCGTGAGGGACTAAACGGGCGTAGCCCAAAAACTCCTGAGCCGGTCTCCACGCTTTGAAAAATTTATTCCCCCGAGCCGCAGCATCTTTGTGCGTAGGGCCGTACTGGAGTTTGCGCTGCTGAAAAAAAAGAAACGCACCCCCAACCAGGTATGCGACGGCTGCCAATAAAAGAAAGAGCGAGAAAACAGCCATACTCAGTGACTGTTTCCCACGACTCCGTACTTGCGCAGGAGGCGGCTAAAGACTTCAATCGTATGATCCAGATCCTGCCGCTTATGGTTGGTTTGCAAAGCTAAGCGGAAGGTCGAACGCCCTTTGGGTACCGTTGGGTAAACTGCAGGGAAAGTGAATATTCCCTCCCGAATCAAGTCTTGGGTGAAGCCAAACATCACACCGTCGTTGCCAATCAAAATGGGAACAGAGGCCGTCTCGGTTCCAGTGACGTGAGCGCCTATTTCTTTCATTCCTTTAGCAAGGTAGCGCACATTTTCCCAAAGCCGCTCCCGCAGCCCGGGATCGGACTCCATGATATCCAGGGCCGCGCTCACACCGGCCACCAAAATTGGAGGAAGAGCCGCCGAGAATACAATCTTGCGAGAAATGAAATTGAGGTACGTAATCACGTCCCTATCTGCGGCTATAAATCCGCCCGTCGCCCCCAAAGACTTGCTAAATGTGCCCCCGATGAGATCGACGTCCTTGGCCAAGCCGAAATGCTCACACACCCCGTGGCCGTGGCTTCCATGAACGCCAATCGAATGGGCCTCGTCGATCAAGAGCCGAGCGCCGTATTTCTTGCAGGCCGCCACGATCTCAGGCAAGCGCGCGATATCCCCATCCATGCTGTACGCGCCTTCGACGATGACCAGGATGCCAGATTCCGGAGCCTTTTCCCGCGAGCGCCGCAACCCGTCCTCGAGACGTTCGGGGTCATTGTGGGCAAAGACGCGGACCGTTGCACCACTCAAATGAGCGCCCTCTAAGATGGCTGCGTGAGAAGCCCCATCAATAATCACCCGGTCCTGTGGGGTAAGAAGAGTCAAGGGGGACGCCGAAATCGCATCAAACCCAGTGGGAAACAGAATGGCGGCTTCCTTCCCAAAGCTATGGGCGAGCTTTTCCTCGAGCTGTTTGTGGATATAGGAAAACCCTGTCCCTACCCTCGAGCTGCCGGCTCCAACGCCATAATCGCGCATCGTTTTGGTGATGGCCTCATGCACGCGGGGATCCGTAGAAAGATTTAGATAATCATTGCTAGCGAACATAATCATGGTTCGCTTTTCGCCAAAGAACTCCATCGTCACCGTCGGACCCGGCTTCGACTCAATGGGCACGCCGTACTGCATGACCCCCGTCTTGCGCAAACGGTGCACGGTATCGGAATAGACGCGCGCCTTAGCAAAAATATCCGCCCCACTCACCCCTAATGACGCGCAATGTTGATTGATGAGATATTCTCGATTGGTCAGCTGAACAGCCAAATTGCTCAGCTGTTCGATCTCCCCAGCAGGCGGGCGAACAGTCGAGCTCGCTTGGGGCTCGGGTGAATGGGTATCCACTTCCAATCTCCTAATCAGTGTGTTTTCGGACCTTTGTCTAATTTCTGCAGAACTCGTCTCAACGCTATTTTTGCTACCATACTGCCTGTGCATTTGGTACCTAGTTATTCTTTACGATTTACTCAAACGAGGCATTCTATGGGTTCGTCACAGTCCGACGTCGAAGTTTCTTACGGTGTGAGCAACGAGTTTTTCCAGCTCTGGCTGGACGAACGGATGAATTACACCTGCGCGTTGTTCAAAGACCGCGAAAAATACTCTGATAATTTTGAAGCTGCCCAAGACAACAAACTCAGGTTCTTGGCAGAAATGGCCCATATCGGCCCTCATACCGAAAGCGTGCTTGATATTGGTTGCGGCTGGGGCGCCAATATCGAATACCAGGCAACGGTGACTAAAGTACCGGATGTGCACGGTTTTACTTTAAGCGCCGAACAACACAAAAAGTGTGTAGAGAGAACAAAGCACCTTCCTAACGTTACGGCTACTTGTGAAAACTACCTGCACTATCAAGCGCCTAAAAAATTTGATGCGATTATGTCCATCTGCATGATGGAGCATATCGTTAGCCCTGAGGATGCGCGTGCCGGAAAAGCTGTGGACTTATACCGTGACTATTTCCGAAGAGCGCACTCTTGGTCCAAGCCAGGAACTTATTTTGCGCTTCAAGCGATCACGCGTTGCGGAGTGCCCCGCTCTAAATCGGATCTCGATGATCTGCGCCATGCGACTTATGTGATTTTCCCTAATGCGGTGACTCCCCGAGTGGAAGACCTGATTGTCGCGGCTATCCCGTACTACGAAGTGGTGGAAATGCATTCGCGCCGTTTCGACTACCGGATGACGTGCTGGCACTGGCGGGATAGGCTTCGCAAAAATGAAAAAGTTATTTTGGAAAAATGGGGCAAAGAAGTTTTCCAGGACTACGATCGGTATCTCTCTACCTGTATCAAGGCTTTTGAGAACAACTGGCAGTCTTTGCACCAGTTCTCACTAAGACGTTTGGATAAATAAGGAAGTAAAATGACAGAAGTAGACGTCCTTGCAATGTTCAACCAAATCGCTCGTCAGGTGGAAAAAGGGAAAACGCTTCCCGAATTCACCCGCGACTCTAGAATCACCGCTCTGGGGATTGATTCCGTTTCGATGATGGAAATTATCGGAGTGATTGAAGATGAGCTCGATGTTTCTATTCCTGACGAAAAACTCGCTCGACTGCAGACCGTGGGCGACATTGAAACCGTTATTCGGGAACAGCGTGGGAATGCCTAAAGGCATCTCTTTGATTTGCTTCGGGGGAACAAAGAGTGAGCACCGTCCCTAAAGCATCTACGTTTGTCGAGTTACTCCGCGCCCGAGCCCAGTCCACACCGGATAAAACGGCTTATATCTTTTTGCGAGATGGGGCTAAGGACGAAGTCCCGATGACCTACGGTCAGCTCGATCGAAAGGCGACCCAAATAGCGGCTTTTTTGCGCGAAAGCATTCGCCCTGGCAGCCGTGTTTTGATCAACCACCCGCCGGGGCTTGACTATATTTCGTCCTTTTTAGGGTGTCTGTACGCCTCGATGGTCGCAGTCCCAGTTTACCCTCCCCGCTTTAATCAAAAACTCGATCGCCTCAATTCGATTGTGCAGAGCGCCACTCCTGCTGCCGCCCTTACCGGTAAACAGACCATGGATGGAATGCGACCGGCTATCGCCGATAACACCTTGCTCGCTCCCTTGCTCTGGGTCGAAACCGATACTCTCTCGAATGAGGCGGATAGCTCGGGTTGGGACTTTCCTAAAGAAACAGAATTGGCGTTTCTCCAATACACTTCGGGCTCTACTTCTGATCCCAAAGGCGTGATGTTGAGTCATAGCAACCTTATGGCAAACCTGGAGGCCATTGCTGCCCGGTTTGGAATGCATGCTGACAGTCGAGGGGTTGTTTGGCTCCCTCCCTATCATGACATGGGATTGATCGGCGGCGTCTTAGGTCCCGCTTATTCTGGTTTTCCGGTGATTTTGTTCTCCCCGTTTACTTTCTTACAACGTCCTTACCGATGGCTTCAGACGATTTCACGATATCGAGCGACCATCTCGGGCGGCCCCAATTTCGCTTACGAACTCTGTACACGACGTATTTCTGATGAGCAGATGACCGAAATCGATCTCAGCTCGCTGGAACTGGCTTTTTGTGGCGCCGAACCCATTCGAGCTGAAATGATAGAGCGATTTAGCGAACGGTTTGCTCGTTGTGGATTTCGAAAGGAAAGTTTCTACCCTTGCTACGGTTTAGCCGAAGCTACACTCATGGTCTCCGGCGGCAAGAAACTTGCTGGCCCGCTTTTTGAGTCGATAGATGGAAAGCGCCTCGAAGATGAAGGGGTCGCAGCCCACCCCGCCCACAGCGATCGAGCCACACGACGGCTTGTCGGTTGTGGAACCGAGGTGCCAAAACACCTGGTCCGCATCGTCCATCCCTTGACGCTCGAGGCCTGCCCCGAAGGAAAAGTGGGGGAAATCTGGTTTTCTGGTCCGAGCGTCGCCCAAGGATACTGGCAGCGCCCGGAAGATACTCAGAGCCACTTCCATGCGAAAATTGCAGGGGACACCACCCAAGCGTCTTATCTGCGAACGGGCGATCTCGGCTTTATTTTGGACGAGGAGCTTTTTGTCACGGGTCGAATCAAAGACCTGTTGATTATTCACGGGCGAAACCTCTACCCGCAAGACATCGAGCTCACTATGGAAAACAGCCACCTGAGTCTGAAATCAGGGGCGGGGGCTGCTTTTGCGATCAACCAGAACGAAGAGGATAAACTCGTCGTTGTTCAGGAGATCGAACGCAAGTCTAAAGAAATCGATGTAAACGAGGTTGCTCAAGCCATTCGGGCGGCCATAATGGAAGCTCATGGGGTAGCACCTTATGCTATCAGCTTGATTGAACCCAACACCATCCCACTCACCTCTAGCGGTAAAATTCAACGCCACGCAGCCCGTCGACTCTTTCTGGGTGGGGAGCTCCGAGAGCGGGGGCGTTTTTTAGAAACTTAGAGTAGGATGTTTTCGTAATGAGAGACTTACAAACACTCGCCCGCGAAACACGCCCCTTCACGGTGGAAGACCGCCAAAAAAGCTGGTCTTACCTGCTTTCCACTTTTGCGGTTTTGACGCTCACCCTCGTGGGAACTCTCCAGGGGCCCCTATGGCTCCGCGCCGTCTTTAGCGCGATCATGGGCCTAGTGATTGTACGAGTCTTTATTTTTTATCACGACTACCTGCATGGCGCGCTGTTTAGGGGGTCGCAGCCCGCAAAATGGATACTTTGGGTTTACGGTGTTTTAATTTTGAATCCGCCGAATGTTTGGAAACGCTCCCACAACTACCACCATCAGCACAATGCACAAATCGCCACGGCTAGCATCGGATCTTATCCCGTGTTTACTGTAAAGCAGTACGCTGAGGCTAAGTGGCACGAAAAACTGCTTTATAGATTGGCCAGGCACCCACTAACGATCGTGTTCGGCTACTTTTTTATTTTCATTTTGGGAATGTGTACGAAATCTCTCATCACAGATCCTAAACGCCATTTTGATTCGGGTATCGCGTTGGGTGTGCATTTTGCGCTCTTGATTGGTTTGACGTATTTTTTTGGATGGCAGGTTAGTTTCTTTTCTTTCTTTTTACCCCTTTTTATCGCCTGTGCATTGGGGGCTTATCTCTTTTATATCCAGCACAATTTTCCTGGCGTGCAACTCAAGCCCCGCCAAGAATGGACTTACACTTTTGCAGCCCTCAAATCTTCGAGCTTTATGGACGGTAGCCCTTTGATGCATTGGTTTACGGGGAATATCGGTTACCACCACGTGCACCATCTAAACGCACACATTCCCTTTTACCGCTTGCCCGAGGCAATGGCCGCGATCCCTGAGTTAAGACATCCCATCCGAACTACGCTGTCGACGACAGATATTCGCCGTTGCTTGCAACTAAAGCTGTGGGACCCCGAACGCCAAGAAATGGTTGGGTTTCCATCTCAAGGCTGGACGTTTTTTCCTTGGTCGCGCTCCGCTAAGCAAGGCGCCTAAAGAACCTTATAGTGTACGCTCAGTTTATCTCCAGCCTTGAGAGCGGCCATATCGATCAGATGCCACAGAACTTCGATCTCGTTCTTGGCGGCGTCATACTTCCACTGAGTCGATGGTAATAAAGCGCCTGCAAGCTTTACCTCTATCGTGGCAGGATCGGGTTTTTTGCTCAGTTTGACCGGAGGTTGCCCAGCGACCACTGCACGGAATATCACTTCTTTTGCATAGTCTCGCAGGGCCGAACGAACATTAGCCGTTCCGTATCGGTAGTACTTACCCTTGGTCCCGTTCACGATCGTCGAATAGGAAGTCCACCCCGTCGCAAGTGCACTCGTACGTAGCGGCTTTTGTTCTTTCCGGTGCGTGGACTGGTAGTAAGCCAAGTAGTCCGCGGGAATCCAGCCACTTATCTGGGGCCATGCATACGAGCTAAAGTGATCGGGCTCGTCGGTCACATAAAGCACCTCCATGGGAACTTTCTTTTCAAAATAGGGTGCGGGGGCTTTGCTGAGAGTGGAATACAAAAACAACCAGTTAGCGACGAGCGGAGAGCTATAAGCAGATCCCCCCACTGCTCTGCTAATGCGGTTATTGAAGCTCTTTAGCCAGTACGGATCATCCCACTTGAGCAGGACCTCCCCCCTCGAATCGGCTATAGGATTGCGGTACGTGCAAGCATCCGCGGCCAGGAAGACGCCATAATGGTGCACTTTTGCGCGTGCTAGTTCGTCGAAATACGCATCTATGTTTTCCCTCAACTCGACAATGATACAGTGTTCTCCCGAACAGGGATCTTGCGCGTTGTTCACCACCCAGAGATTGTCCACACGAGCGCCGTCGATTGGAGTGTCGATGTCCACTGTGTCTTCTTGCTCCGTGGGCGCATCGGGCACTACATTCACAATAAGAGTCGCCGTGGCGCTCCCTGCCGAGTTGGCCACTTTTACACTGAAATAATACTCTTTGATGGTCGTGGGAGTGCCGCTAAGCGCCCCATCGGCGGCGATAGTCAACCATCCATCCCCACTTTCTTTTGTAATGGTAAGAGGCGCCTCGCCGCTCACCTTGTCGGCTAGGGTCCCCGCGATGGGTTTGTTTACAATCGTAGTAATACGTATCGGATCTTCTATCGTCGGGGGTTTGGATATTTTTTGTTTTACTAGGCCATACGCATCTACCGCTACCCACACGGCTAAATCGTCTGAAACCTCGAACACGGTGGTGTAAGAGCCCAAGTCCGAATCCTGCGGGGTGCCGCTGACCTGCCCGTCGTCCGACACCAGGATCCAACCCGGCGCCGCCGAAGCTTTTCGAAAATGAGGAGGCAAGCCACTGGGGACAACTACATGCGGATTGAGATCAAAGGAAAAAGCCTGCCCAACGGTGGCGTCCCCCAAGTTGAGCATGGGGTTTTTCCAATACGGGGGCTTGCCCGCTGGAACCACTTGGATCCTTACTTCGACATCCGCAAAAGCGCCTTCTTGGGTAGTCGCACGAACCGTGAGACTGTTCATCCCCAGATCGCTCTGGCTGGGAGTGCCAACCAGTTTTCCGGAGGCGGTGACAAAGACCCAGGGCGAAGTCGTCGTCTGCATGAAAGTTAACGTTCCCCCTGGATCGGGATCCGTGACAAACGGGGCCAAATCTTGGTCGTAGTTTTTGGCAACGGTCGCATTAGGCAATACGACGGGTTTGGGGTTCCAAACAGGCGGGCGTTTGATCACGGTGACCCGCATTTCCGCTAAGGCCACGTTGCTTCCGTCGGAGACCTCGACATTCCATTTATTCAATCCCACATCTGCGCGACTGGGTGTGCCCGAAAACTTCCCATCCGAAGTCAGTGTCCCCCATCCAGGACCCGTTCCTGGAATAATGCGAAAACTCAGCGAAAGCCCCGAAGGAGAGCTAGCTTGCTTACTGATGTCCTGTGGCCCATAGGGCAGACCCGTGTAAGCATCGGGCAAAATCAACGGGTTGTTAGCCCAAACCGGAGGCCCATTGATCAAAGTCACTTGGAGCGTGGTTCGCGCGGTTGTGTGACCGTTGGAAACTTCGACTTCCCAGGCATTGAGACCTAGGTCAGAAGGCGACGAGGTGCCCGTAAATTTTCCGTCTGGAGTTACGCGTCCCCACGGTTTTCCAGTGCCCGGCACGATGCTGAACGTGAGCCGCACTCCATCGGGATCGGTCGCGTATTGAGAGATGTCCGTGAGCGGATAAGTGGTGGCCGCGTAGGCGTCTGGGAGAATAATCGGATTTTGAGTCCAAGCGGGCGGCCTCTTGAGAACATTAAGACGGATGGTGACCGGAACTATATTGGTCCCGTCGGTGACATTCGCAGTCCATTCGTTTGGACCCACATTCGCAACCAGGGGAGTCCCCGAAAAAACTCCTGCGGAAGTCATACGCGCCCACGCCGGCCCAGAGCCTGGTTCCAGAGAGAAACTCAGAGACGCTCCGCTCGGAGAAGTAGCTTGATTGCTAATATCTTGGGCTGGGTACGGCAGTCCCGCTGTGGCGTCAGGCAGGACAATCACTTCCGTCGCCCAAACTGGAGGCGCATCGACAACATTTAGCCGCAGAGTCGCCGTCGCGATGTGAGTGCCGTTGGAAACCTGAACTGTCCACGCATTTGGTCCTAAAGCCGTCCGTGGGGGCGTTCCACTGAACTTTCCAGTCGAAGAAAGCTGACCCCACGCGGGCCCACTGCCCGGCACCAGTGTAAACGCTAGCGAAACCCCATCGGGATCCGAGGCTTTGGAGCTGATATCTTGCTCGGGGTACGGTTGCTGAGCGGTTGCGTTGGGTAGAACAATCGGGCTTTGGATCACGGGAGGCCGTTTGTCGATGGTGACTTGAAGCTTGGCCGAGGCTTCAGCGGTTCCGTTAGAAACTAACACGGTCCATTCATTTAACCCCGTATTGAGTAAACCGGGGTTGCCCTTGAACTCTCCCGACGGAGTCAACGTGCCCCAGCTTGGGCCGCTGCCAGCAACCAAAGTAAAACTCAGCGATGCGTTGTCAGGATCATTTGCAAAGGGTTTGAGACTCTGTGGTCCGTAAGCGATGTTGGCAAAACCGCTGGGCAAGACGATCGGATTTTTCAGCCAGCTCGGTGGGCGTTTGATGACGTTGACTTGCACCACCGCTGAAACCACGTTTTGGCCGTCACTCACCTGCACGCGCCATTGATTTGCCCCTAGATGAGCAAGGGCAGGTATCCCAGAAAAGCTGCCCGCTGGAGAGAGGGAAGCCCATTTGGCGTCTGTACCCGAGGCAAAACTTATCTGGACTTGGTTTCCAAACGGAATGTTTAATTCTTTTTTCAAGTCCTGTGCGGGATAGGTAACTCCGGCAAATGCATCCGGCAAAACTATGGGATCGTGCAACCAGGAGGGCGGAGTGAGTTTGACGTTTGTCTGAAAAGTGGCGGTGTCCGAATAAACAGTGCCGTCATGAGTCGCACTAACGCGCACTTGAAAACTGACTACACCCGCATTTTGCTGCAAGGGTTTGCCTGTCAGTGTCCCCGTCCCATCCGCTGATACAGAGAGCCAGTTCCGATTAGTCCCACCGGCCAGGATGGTGAAACTCAGTGGAGCCGCTTCGGTGTAGTTGAGGTACGTGCTACTCGAAAGCACCTGGCGGTAATCGGCATTTTGGGGCGCTTCAGGAAGCGTAATGGGATTTGCAGTCCATTTTGGCCCCTTGAAAACCAGAGACACCGCTCCTTTTCCTGGGATGGCTTTGCTTCCACCACTGACGGTATGGGCCACAAAATCAAAGCCAGCAAAGTTTGCCACATCTTTACGTGAGGGTGTCCCGCTCAGCAGTCCTTTGGAAAGCTGGCTGGTATCAATCCAACCTCCGTTAGCGATACTGGGAAACTTTGCGCTGGGATCATTTAACGAAAACGAAGCAATGGGGCTCCCCGAGGGATCATTGACCAGCGGGTTGAGATCAAAAGTCCATGAAGTTCCCTCGGGAATTTTTCCCAGGTCCACTTCAGCTACTTTCCACACAGGCAACGTGACGAGTTTGATCGTAAATCGTCCAATGTCTCCACCATCAACCGGAGGCACAGTGACGACAGAGAGCTGAAAGTTGAACGTGCCATTCGAGTTGGCAGGAGCATTGATTGTAAGGACTCCGGTGCTTCTATCGACGGAAATCCAGCTTGGCGGAGTAGGTACTTTTACTATCGCCCAATCCAAAACCCAGGGCCCTGGGGCAACGAGGTAGTCGTTTGCGTTGACTGTAGTGGTCTGCCCAGAAGGGATAATGAGTTCGAGATCGGCTTTGAACTTGGGACCGGCAAAAACTGAAGCCGCGAAAAAGTGCACCAAAGCCAGAGCCCAAAGGCCTGCAGTTTTCATCCCACCCATAGTCGAATTCCCCCTGTCGGCAATATGGTTGACTCGTGTCCTGCTCCCGTCAACACGTCGATACGGCGCACCGTGGTAAATCCACTTCTATTGACGCGCACCGGCGCGCGTGCCACGAATATGAGCTATGCGTATCGCTTTTATTCTGTGCACACTCCCCCTAGTCCTTTTCGCTACGCCCGATAAAACTGTGGGCGCTCCGCTACCTCTAGTAGATCTTCAAACGGACACTGGGAAAACTTTGTCGCTGGTTTCTCTCAAAGGAAAACCGCTTATCCTGAGCCCGATATTTGCCACCTGCCCACACACCTGCACTCCCATCACTCGTGGACTACTCAAAGCAACCGATGCACTTAAGAAGAAAGGGTTTGAGTTCAATGTGCTGAGTTTGAGTTTTGATCCTTCGGACGGGCCAGCGACTCTTTCAGCACTTCGAAAGAAAGTCGGTTTACCAGCCGACTGGCAAATGGCCTACGGAAAGCCCGAGACGGTTAAAGCCGTTCTGGACACACTGGATTTTCAGGTGGCCCGGATGGACGACGGGGGATTTTCGCACCCTAACTTGGTGGTGGTTCTGACCCCCGAACTGAGGGTTGCAAAGCACGTTTATGGAACGGATTTTCATGCGGATGAACTGGAACTAGCGCTCGAAGAAGCTTCCCATAAAAGCCCATGGGCAAGGTACAGCCATCTCGGCATCACGGCGGCTCTGGCCGCACTTGCAGGGCTGGTTTACCTAGCGTCGCGCAAGTGAACACTTCAGGCATACTTTGAGGTGTCTAAAACCTGCCGTGTGTAAGTACTGATTGCCAGGCTGCATTTTCCACCAGGGGCGGGTTTTGACTGATACCCTCACACCTGACCACCAAGTAAGCAAGTAGGTAAAAGTTCGTTTCCCCTGGTTTTCAGAGTACTTAACCCCCACCCCAACCCGCCCAAACCTGGTTCCTGAATTGCACTACCAAGGGGTAATCGAGGTATGCGATGAAACGCAGTTTTAAACAGGGAATGGTTACGTTCTTGGTGTTTGCGGTAGCTGCCTGCTCCGGGAACAAGAACCAGAAACCGCCTCAGGCGGCGACTCCCCCAGGTGCACAGTCGCTTCAAAATCTCGTAGCACTTTCCCAGCATGCACAACAAGCGTGCTGCCAATCAGCAGCCCCATATATGGTGGCGGTCGGAAAATCGATGTACTCACCGACTCCAGGTTCCATGGCCCCCATTCAACAGCCCAACATGAGCGTATGCCAACAAGCCGTGATGAATTTTGAACTCGAGTTCCGATCTATCGACAACGGCCAATACGCCAATCGTCCAGATGCGCAAGCTTGGCGGCAATCGCAAGGTGCTGGCGTGGTGAATTGTGTCGGTGACCAATTACAGGCCGCAGGTCTTCCGGTGAACGCAGCGACGATGCCGATGTACTTTGCCGCAGGGCAAGCGCTGGCTCGCGGCGTTCAAGCCAATGTTCCTACTATTTTGATTCCCAATACCATGCCTGGACAAAACGGAAGCGCTGGTGGAACAGCTCCTTCTTTCACACCAGCCGGAGTGGCGTCCAATCCCTTTGTTTCGGGAAACAATGGATACGCTGTCGGCTACGGCTATGGAACTAATCCACAGCTCGGTGCAAACCCTCATGCTGCAGGTTCGACGACTGGTTCCAGCGCGGCAACGACCATCGGTGCGAACACCATTTCGTACACCAGCCCGACGCTCGCCTCGACTATCGGTGCTCCAAATTTCTTTAGTGCCAATGCAGCAAACGAGATTTTCACTACGTTGCCCAATATTCCATCGGGGTACTAAATGCGCTGGCTCCTGGGAAGTTTGTGCCTTTTAGGATCTGCGGTCTTTGCCGCTGCCCCTGCCCTCACTCAAGAAGAAATTTCAAAGCTTGCGTACCAAGAAGTCTTGGGACGCCTTTCGCTTTTTACCCGAGACAACGGCAGCGTGGATTATTCGGCTGCACAAAAACACCCCCAGATCGCGACCGACGCCGCGCTGGCCTTGGCCCAGAAATTAGTGGACACTGGGTACAGCCCCGATCGGGCCACCAACGTCGCCTTGTCGGCGGTAGCAGAGCGTGAACAAATTCGCGATTCGTGTAAATACACCGGCCGGGAAATTCAACCCAAGCTAGAGCTCAACCCTCCAAAACCTGAACCCGAAACGGAGGAGCCTGACACTGCGGCTATCCGGCAGAAGTTCGGCATTGGAGGAGAGATATGTGGCTATGGGTTGGAGACACTCAAAAGTATGGACCAGAGCCGAGACGAGATTCGATCCAAACTCAAACTGGCCGCGACCCCTGAGCAACCCAAACCTGAAAACGAGCCCCGCAGCGACGATAAAGCTCCAGAGTCCCGACAAGTTTCGATTGGACCCAGCATGGGAAGTGGTAGCGACTCAGTGGGAACCGCATCCTCCGGGTTTTCGCTAAGCGGACACCGAACGACTGGAGTATCGGACTCCGGACCCCAAAATGACGAGGTTTTTAAGGTCTCGGCAACCCCCAAAGAAAATATCGAGGCAGTTCGCCAAGCGTTGCAACAGAAAATTCTGAGCCGCGAAGTCAGTCCTGCTATCGCGGCGAAGATCTTGCGCGAAGTCAGCCCTCTGCTGACCGCGGAGCCCTCGCTGAGTGCTGCGTTGGCGAAGGCAGATCAGAAACTTGCTGCAGTCGTTTCCAAACCGGCACCGATCAACACGGTCGCCATGGCCGCAGAAAAACAGGCCTCTGCATTAGATCCAATACCGACCGAGGAAGCCGTTCCAAAAACAGAATCTGAACTAATCGCGAGTTGGAATGTCTTCGCTCTGCCAGGAACAGGCGTGGCGACGGCCGAGTCTCCAGAACCTCTGAACAGTTTAGCTGACAAGAATCAACCCACTGCAGTCGAAGCTTCGATTTTAGGCGCGCTCGCAAAATCCAATGCGCTCCCTACCGACTTGATAGGGGACACGTCGAGCTCCCCAACTAGCTTGGCTACAGACAGCGGTTTCAGTTTCGCAACTGCAGCGGCCGGTGTACCAGCCGCGAAAGCGGGTACAATCAAACCAGAAGCTTACAAAAAAACTTCCTCTTGGGAAAATGCTCAAACCGATTTCAAACAACCGCGCGGTAAACAGAGCCGGCACATCGCAAGCCATTCAAACCACGTCCGGGAAACTTCGGTCTCCGAACCATTTGCGCCAAAGACACTAGCCCGGCCCGCCCTCTATCCCAGTCCGAGAGAACTGCCCGATCAAGAAAATCCTTGGTTGGCCTGGTTTGTTTTCTTTTCGACGCTTTCGATGACTGTGGCCGCATTTCTGTATTTAAAACGCGCCCCCGATCAAGACTAGAAAAACACTTTGGGTTTGTTTTCTACTTCTTGGACCGTCACGCCGCTTTTTAGGACAATCTCGCAGATGTGATCGAGCCGTTCGATATGCTCGAATGCAGACCACGGATCCGGAGCGACAGCAGTCACTCCATGATTGGCTTGCCCAACGATATCGCATTGCAAAGTTCCTGGCCCTTCCACGTCTAGGCCCAGGGCTTTGGCGGTAGCCTCGCCAAGCTGTTTGGAGGTTGCCGGGAGCGCCGGCACCGATGACCCCACTCGCGTGTAACGAAAAATCTCGGGGAATTGGGTACAGAGCTTTTGTAAGTCAAATCCTCGATACAGCGCTGCCACCACATGCGTGGGGTGTGCGTGCAGGACTGCCCGAGTTTTGGGAGCGTCCCGCAACAGCAACCAGTGCATATGAAGTTCACCGGAGGGAGTGGTTCCGGATGGGATCTTAAGGCTTTTGTCTTCGGCCAAATGCATTCGGATCATCAGCTCTGGATAAATGAGGTTCTTTCGCCATGCGGAAGGAGTGATGTACACGATCTTGCTGCCCGTACGTCTCAGGCTCGCGTTTCCGTCTCGAGTGGTAATCCACCCTCGCGCGTAACAGGCTCGCATCACATCGCCAACTGCAGTGATCATACGGATCTCCGAATTTCTAGCCGGAGCTTACCTGAACTTCTCCCTGATTGCCATGGGTCAACTGGATCAAAACCGAGCGGCCAGCGTCGCCCCTGGGCAAGCAGTTCGGCTCCGAAACTTCCACGCGCAAGCCTGCACGCTGCCCCAATTCCACTAGCACGGGCCAGTAAGACCGATCCGGATCGAGAAAAACCGCACGCCCTTGAGGGGCAAGGGAGACACTTAAAAACGAAACCAAACTCACCGCTTGATGCCGTTCATAGAGAATATCGCTGCCCAGGATCCAATCGAAAGTTCTTCCCGACAAGGCCGTCTCGGCGCGGCGCCAATCCAGGCAAAGGTATGAGACAGAGCACTGGGGATTGAGTTCTCGGTTCCACTCCAAAAAGCGGGGAACATCCGGGTGCACATCACTGGCGAAAGCATGGGCCCCTAATTCAGAGGCGACAAAACTTGGTAACGCTAACCCGCATCCCAATTCCAGGACGCTCCGATCTTGAAATTCGACAGCGCCCTTGGCGTGCACCCACTCAGCCAAAACGCGTGCGGACGGCCAGAGAGTTCCAAAGTAGGGGCAGAGTTCTTCAAGCAGGTCACCGGCACCCCGTTCTTCTAACTCTGAAAACATGTCGTCAATTGCCGAATTGATATCAGCAATGCATTGAAAACGATAAACGGTGTTTCCAATCTGGGCCAAATCGATCTCTGTTTTGTATTCGATAACCCACCCCTACCTTGGTATGGTAAAACCTCAAAGAGGAAAGGGGAAATTGAAAAACCTACCCGAAGAAATTGCGCACCTGAGCCATGATATTCGCAGCCCTTTATCGGGCGTACTCGGCCTCATTGAAGTGCTTTTGAAAGAAAACCTTTCGGAACAGGAGCGAGCTGACTATCTGGAACGAATTCGATCCAGCTGCGTTTCGGTTTTGCAGTTGGCGGACTCTGTGTTGGAGTCTTATCAGGCATCACTACCGTGTGTGGTTCGATCAGAAGCTCTCCCAGTTCGAGAGTTTTTCGCCGACACACTAAAGAGATTTGAAGGAGCCGCTCGGCTCAAATCTCTCCGGCTCAGCACTGCCTTCGCACCCAACACCCCGACCGCCATCCAAACTGACCACCAAACTCTGCTCAGAATCACGAACAACTTGATCGACAACGCATTGAAGTTCACACCGCAGGGAGAAATCCGGATTGAAACAAGTCTCACTGAGGACGGCCGGTCCTTGCAGGTTGATTTTGTCGATCAAGGCATAGGCATCGCCCCCGAAAACCACGCACGGCTTTTTCAAAGTTTTTCCCGTTTACATGCACACCTGGGCTCGAAACAAGGGATGGGACTAGGATTAGCGCTCTGCCGCGCGTTGAGCCAGAAACTCGGTGGCAACCTTTTCCTTGCTCACAGTGAACTCCTTCAAGGCAGCCGCTTCCGACTTATCTTGCCTGTGAGCGTTTGATTCTGCTGAATTCCTTCGATAGACACGCTGATTCAAGGTTCATGCTTCTTATTCCGATAAGGAAGCATGGACTCCCTTTCGCTTGCCACACTGCGACTTATCGCGATTCTGGTAAGCTTTTCACTTTCTGCGTCGGCCAATGCTCCCGATCACGGGGTTGAATGCCGTGATGGAGTTTCTGTTTCATGTCTAAAAATAGCAGAGGGTTTTGCAGCCGCTGGAGAACGCACAAGTGCGTTGCGATATTTCTCTCGCGCTTGTGATCTGCGCTTGGCTCAAGGATGCACCCAAGCAGCACTGCAAATGGAACACGAAGGCAAAACACTGGAGGCCAGAGCTTTTTGGGAAAAGTCCTGCTACGCGAATGATGCCCTAGCCTGTTCCCGCCTGGCGGGTCGAGCTGAAAAGGAAGGTCTACCGGACGATGTTCGCCGCTACCACACCGAGGGATGCATCAAGGGTGCGGGAGTTTCGTGTTTGGCGTTGGGCTACGCGGCGGAAAAATCCGGCAACCGGGCCCTAGCCAAAGATTGGTACTCGAAGGGTTGCAAGTTCAACTTTGGGAACAGTTGCAATAATCTAGCGGAAATTCAACGTACACAAGACGAACTCAAAGCCGCTCAGGATAATTACTTTCGCTCTTGCCTCCTGCGATCGGGAGCGGGCTGTAATGGGTACGCAGGTATTCTGCGCAAGATGGGCAAGAACGCAGAAGTACGTCGATACTACGCCCTCTCCTGCGCCTACGGCGATTACTTGGGGTGCAATAACTTTGGAGTGGGTGAAGAAATGGCGGGCAACTTGAACGAGGCCCGAAAATGGTACAAAATCGCTTGCGAGAAGTCCATTGCACATGGCTGCCGCAACAGCGCTAACCTCGCGCAAAAAGAAGGCCGAACGAAAGACAGCGCCTTGCTATTGGCTAAGGCGGTAGGACTCTTTGAATCCGCTTGTAACTCAGGCTCGCTTCAAAGCTGCACCGATCTCAATGCTTTGCGCTCCCAAACAACACCTTCACGCATGCCCGCATCCACGCGCCATTAACTCTCGGACTGCCACGGACGCACAAGCTAAGCCAAACGCTCCCGTGACAAAACCAGCGTTGCCCATGATCACATTGCGTTTTTCACACTGAAAAAACGGATTATCTCCCTGCGGACACACACACCGGAACCCTTCCCCTCGGTCGTACTGAAGTTCCATCGGGTCGGTGTACGGCTCATCGGAGTAAACTGCAGTCACACCAAAGGGCTCCCCTTCCAATGGAAAGCCATACTTCTGACGCAAAATCTTACGCAACTCCCGAGCCAACGGATCGACTGAGGTGAATGCCAAATCGACAAGTTTAATGCGAGTCGGATCCAAACGCCCGCCCGATCCGGTCGAGGTCACGAGGGGGATTGCATTGCGCTTGCAGTGATCGATCAAATGCGCTTTTGCCGTCATATTATCGATGGCATCGATCACATAGTCCGGACGACGTGCAAACACGCGATCCGAATTCTGTGCATTGTAGAAGAGATCAAAAGCATGGATCTGAGCGCCTGGATTGATCTGCTGCATTCGTTCAGCCATCACCTTGGTTTTGGAGGATCCGACCATTCCATTGATAGCATGGAGCTGTCGATTAAAGTTGGTGATGCAAATAGAATCAAAGTCTACCAAGGTGATTTCGCCCACACCCGATCGCAAAATAGACTCCGCCGCCCATGACCCCACTCCCCCCATCCCCAAAATCATGACGTGAGAGCGCTGCAAGGCCGCCATCTTTTGATCGCCGACCAAGCGCCCCATGCGATCAAAACGCCTGTGAAGTTTATACCGTTCTATATCTTGATTGGAGTGGACCTGCATGGCCCACACCCTAAAGGGAGGATTCTTTATTCGCAACTACAAGACGAAGTGAATGAACCATCACAACAAACCGATTGCCCGCCCGCACAACCGCACACGCCCCCCTGGGAGGAGCAGCAGGGCGACTTGCGGGCCGGGTTAAAAACGCTATCCACACCGCGATTTGCCGACACTTTGCCTGCCGGTCTCACGTTGCACCCAAGCTGAACGCAATCGTTCGCCGGAGGCACCCGTGGACTTAAGTCACTTGCCGTTTTCGGTGGCGCCGCGGAAACCGACGCAGTCGCGAAAAACACTAAGAACACTAGAACCGCTCTCATGTGCTTGATTTTCTCAAAGAAAAAGGGAGGAATTGTGGCGGCCGCTTTCGGCAATGAAGTTATCTATTTACAGGTGCCCATCCAACCCCTAGTATGCACCTGCCTTTTTGGGCAAAACCTCAGTTGTAGTAGGAGTTCAATTAATCACATGATCGTTAGAGGAAAAAATGAGGCCGAAGAACGTCTATTGCGTGAAAAGCATGTAGGCGAGTTTCTCAAATCTATTCGGACAAAGGCCGGGCTGACTCAGCAAGAGCTGGCCAAGAAACTGTCCTATTCCACCGCTCAGTTCATCAGCAATTGGGAAAGAGGGATTTCCTTGCCCCCTACCGAAGTGCTTCCGAAAATTATCCAGCTTTGCAATACACAGCCCCGCAAACTGGCGGATGTTCTCTTTGGTTTTCAGGAGGAGCTGTTGAAAAGGCAAAAAAAGCAGCTACTCGGCTACCTGCAAAAAAAATCTGGTCGCTAGGCGTTAGTTCTATAAAACAGCCGTCTCCACCACATCCTAATGCGGTGGGACGGCAGTATTATTTTGCAAACCGAGCTTCGCTAGCCAACGTCTTTAGAAAGCGGTTAGCCAAGGACCAGTCACGCGTACTGACTTGAGCGATAATTGCATTCAAATCGGTCCGCATGTCTTCCAATTGCCCGATGATTTGATTGTAGTTGTCCGAGCCCTCCCCTGCCATTTCGGGTCGAGTGGCCCGGGCAATGAAGAGTTCTTCGATGGCGTTTCGCCCTTCTTCAAACTCCACTCGCTTGAGGACCAAAGGCCAAGCCAGGGCCCCTGTTTGGGGGTCGCGTTGATTGGACGCCAGACGAACAGGCTCTTTTGCTTTTTGGAATGCGGCTATCTGCTCGGGTGTGGGTTTTTTCTTGTGAGCTTCTTCGTAGTCTTCGCGCATCTTGCGCAACTCATATTTTAGCTTTGCCGCTTCTCGTCGGTTTTCGAGATAGAGCTTGTAAGCTTTTTGAAAATGGATTGCCGCCTTTGCGTTGTTTACACGCAGACGCCCTACCGCGTCGATGTAAGCTCCCATGCCGCGTAGGTAGTCGCCTTCGTAGGTGCTACCGTTGTATCCACCCCAAGCGGCATAGCCGCCACTGAAGTACCAGTTATGAAAACCGGGACTATTGTACCAATAGGCGTTAGCGAGATTTGAAACCGTAAAAAAGGCGACCCCAAAAAGAGATAAGAACAGCCGCCGACTAGGCTTATGCCACATCACTTCCCCCTCATTTTTTAACTACACTCCGCCTTGCGGAGTGCATACCCATGTAACGAGCTTTTTCCCAGAAGCGTTCGCTGTCAAGCTTCTTGGGGGATTTATAAATACGCGGCGAATCAAATTGCCTGCCCGAATATTGAGAGTAAGATTTTGTTTAGTGGCCTAAACAAAACTGAAAAGGAAAGAATATTATGAATTTAACCAAACTCGCCCTAGCAGCGTTCCTAACACTCAATACTTACTCATTTGCGGGATCCAAGAGCGAATGCGCTTGCGACGCAAAATGCCAAGAAAACTGTGCACAAGGTAAAGGTGAGAGCTGTGAGTGCAAATCGTGCAACTGCTCCAAAACGGGTAAGTGCGAGCATAAGAAATGTGAACACCACGAAAAGACTGAAGCAAACAAGGAAGCGCACAAGAAGTAAGACCGTTGTGACCGATCCGGCACCAGTGGTGTCGGATTGGCCCCGGCCTAATCCCATTCTCTCACTCCCCTAGTGCCTTGGTGCGCCTGGTATATTTCTTGCTTTTTATACACGTTTAGAGTGGGACTGATGTTTCAATTCAATTGGGGGGCTCATGGCAAAAGAAACAAATTGGCGAATCCAAGCTTTTAGGTGCGCACGCAGTTTAAGCCTTGTCTTGATGATGTACTCGCCTTCGCATGCTCTTGCCGACGAAGAAACGGAATCGGCGCTAAACGCCGCGGCCACCGAACAAGGGGCCTTGGCATTCCTCAAACGCAACTTTGGAATGAACTACAACAGCTTTTTTGCTGGCCCAGGAATTGGCCAGCCTCTCAGCGTACCACCGGGCCTCACGGGCGAAGCCGCAGACTCTGGACTGAATTTCTTCAACCTCATCTCCGTAAAATGGAAGTTCAGTGAACGCTTTGCTTTGGATGTTCAGTTTCGCAACCAGCTGGTGGTCACAAACCAATGGGAATTCCGACATCAAGGCCAACGCTTGGGCATTTCGGGCAAACTGCTAAAAGGCGAAGATTGGGTCCTGGCTGGAGCCATCAACTCCGACGTTCCCATCGCAGCAATTGCGGGGCAAATCCCCACACAACGTACACTCTTATTGAACCCTGGGATGTTCGCGACGTTTGATTACACGCCGGCCGGAAGCCGGTGGTCAGTATTTGCCTTGTTAGCGCCACGAATCTGGTTTTATCGAGATAGAGATGCCTTGGCTCTCCAGGACGCCAAGACAGGAGGCGTCAATGCAAAACCCGAGTACTCGATCTATATCAACCCCTCAATTAACTACGCTGCGAGTGATAAAGTGGGCGTCCGACTGGGCACTACTTTAGAGTTCTCCAAAAACATTGGGTGGGCCTCGATGCGCCGGAACTTCATGCCCTTTGAACTCGGGGTAACTTACGATGTCAGCCCACAGTTAAGTATCTACACTTATTTGCTAACATCCACTCCACTCGACGATCAGCTTCGGCGCGATCAGCTGGGCACGAATTCTCCTCCTGATTGGACTAAGACTGCGTCGATCAATGTGTGGCTTAGCGGAACGATCTTTTAGAAAGAATCAGGGAGAAGTCGTTTCTTCGACAAGAAGAGCGGCTTCTTCCAAGCACTTATCGTCGCTGGTTTTCAAAGCCGCATCGAAAGCGCGTTTGGCGTCGGGAGAGGATACGGATAGCGGGTCCGTGATCGTTTTGTGAAGGTGGATGTTATAGGCGACCCCGCCCACCCCAAAGATCACACACAAATCGGTGACCCGTTCGCCACGGTGAACATCAACCATTGAAAAGGGCGATGAAGCAAAGATGCCATCTTTGCTCCGAGTCATCAGATCTGCTGGTTTGATCGCTCGCGCGCCTTGATGGTTCTTCGCGATAAATTCAGCCACCGGTTTAAGCTCTTTGGTACTTCCGGGGTCAGTAAACTTAGGGCCACTAAAAGGCACGACGAAGGCTGCCGAACCACAAACTAGAAAATAACCATCTGGAAGCGAAGCCAACAGCGGCGCCTGGCAGATAATAAGTGCTAACAGTGACGCGCGCGTAACTCTCATTCACCCGTTCCCTTTGGACTAGATGAGGAGTCGTACATTACCTAACACTCCGTGTCTAGATTTTACCGCCAAAAACTGACTTCGGTCGTTATCAGGGACCGGGGGCCCCAGCGCACTCAAACTAGAAAAACTTAGTTTTTTTGGTGGCTTACCGATAGAGGTGGCATGGCAAGTACTCGGACGCTTCCCAGCATGCCCCCGAATTTGCGGCTCGTCTCTCAGGTTCTCACCCAACCCCATCATTCGGCGCCTTTACGGGTGTTTGATAGAATGGTCTTAGGCAGAACTCGGGGGGATGTTTTGTTTCCGGAAGATCCCCTCCTTGCCGAAGCACATTTGCGCTTTTCCCTAGATGCCCGTTTGGGCCTCTTTTTATGTGAAGACCTTGGCTCGGAAAATGGGACTTGCCTCAATCGGCTACGGCTGCGGCCCTTTGCACGGCATCTCATAACTCCTGGCGACCGGCTGGAGATAGGAAACCAATGTTTTCAACTTCAAGAATGCGGGCTTATTCGAAAATAACCCCTATGTTCGGCCTCACTGTCGTGGCCTTACTGAGGGCAGAGCCTGTCTTTTCCAAAGAATGGGTGGGCCGCGTGGTGCACGTCTCCGATGGAGACACCATCCAAGTTATCGACGCTGATAAAAGACTCGAGAAAGTACGCCTGTTGGGTATCGACGCTCCAGAGAGAAAACAGGCTTTTGGAACCAAGTCCAAAGACGCCCTTGCGAGCCGAGTCCTGGGGCAGACGGTCCTCGTGGAATACGAAAAGCGAGATCGATTCGGGCGCCTGCTGGGCAAAGTCCAAATCGGGGTGCGCGACATCAACCGTGAAATGATAGAAACGGGGTTGGCCTGGCACTACAAACAGTTTGCGCGCAACCAGCCCGTCTCCGAACGCCAAGCGTACGAAAATGCTCAAAGACGCGCCCAGGAGGGCTTGATCGGCCTGTGGGCCGACGCTCACCCCACTGCACCGTGGGAATTTCGTAAGCTCTCCAAACGAAGGCCCGCGTCAAGACACTCTCAAAGCAGCTTCAAGGTTTGGTAATGATTTTCCGATATTACTAAGTGCGTTTCGGTTTTCAAAACACACCAACACCCGTATTATGACGCCGCGCAATTAGGGAGATCTGCATGCATTTTGTTCAACGTTCCGGGTTTGCCGTAGCATTTTTGTTCACTCTCTGTGTTCCCGCTTTCGGAACAGCACTTCAATGCAAAATCTTACCCACCATTTTTGGAATCTACCTGCGTAACCACTACAGCATGAAGAAGCTGACGCCCCAATTGAAAGAGCGCACAGTCGACCAGCTCCTCAATGAATTGGATCGAACTAAAAACACTCTTGTAAAAAGTGACGTGGCGACCCTGCGTCCCCAGCTCCATAGCCTGTTTGACAAAATGGCAGGGGGTGACTGTTCCCCCCTTCAAAAGGCGTACGAGTTACTCGCCACACGAGCACAGGAAAACGAAGATTTTGCAAAAAGCTTCTTAGGCGATGGATACAAACTTGATGAAAACGTCGAGCTAATCCTCGACCCCAAAAAACGTGACTATGCCGCAGATCTCGAAGAGCGGAAGAGCCTCCTCAAAAAACTTATCCACTTTCAGATGTCGAACTACTTGCTGACGGATATGAAACTGCCCGAGGCCAAAAAACAGCTAATCCACCAATACGAGCTGGTGACTAAACGCACCAAAGAAAAAACCGAAGAAGGCCGCCTTGAAGCTTTCTCTGAGGCGTTTGCAGAAGCACTGGACCCCCATTCTTCGTTTCTTTCACGAGACAGTATGGAGGATTTCCAGATTCAGATGGAACTTTCTCTTGAAGGCATTGGAGCAGTGCTACGTCCTCAAAACGGATTTACTGTAATTGAAAGCTTGATCAAGGGTGGCGGCGCGGAAAAATCCAAAGCTCTTAAACCCAAAGACAAAATTATCGCTGTGGCCCAGAGTGAAGGAAAACCCGTTTCGGTCATCGATATGGACTTAAGAGACGTGGTTAAACTCATTCGTGGGAAAAAAGGAACTACGGTAAAACTGACTATTTTACGTCAGGAAGAAGAATCCAAAACCTTTGAAGTATCAATCGTAAGAGACAAAATCAGCATAGAAGAACAAGCCGCTAAGATTCGCTACGTAGACCAAGCCGTAAACGGAAAGAAAATCCACATTGGAGTGATTGACCTGCCTTCATTTTACGGAAGTGGGAAAAAAGGCACACGTTCGTCTTCTGCAGATGTGCGAAAACTCTTAGAAGAAGCAAAGAAGAAAAAAGTTTCTGGTATCGTTCTAAACCTGGCCAGCAACGGTGGCGGCTTGCTAGAAGAAGCGGTAAACATTTCCGGTCTTTTTATCAACCGCGGCGCCGTCGTAGCCACCAAATCCACTGACGCTTCTGAAGAAATCCTAAACGACGAAGATCACGGAATCGCTTACTCAGGCCCGTTGGTAGTTTTGATCAGCCGAGGAAGCGCTTCGGCGTCAGAAATTCTAGCCGGAGCCCTACGCGACTACCGCAGAGCATTGATCGTAGGTTCCGATCATACTTTCGGCAAAGGAACCGTACAAGCCGTGGCTAATCTCCCCTTAAGTATTGGCGGAATGAAAGTAACAACAGGCATGTTTTTCCTGCCAGGGGGAGCATCAACACAACATATGGGAGTATCTTCTGACGTCACCCTTCCGCCGACATTTAACGACTCTGATGTAGGCGAAAAAACCTTGGACTACTCTTTGCCAACGCAAAAAATCAGCCCGTTTATTTCCAAGGATGCCAATGCGCACGAGGCAAAAGATCGCTGGCAGCCAGTGACTGGTTCTTTGATCAAAACACTCGCTGAGAAATCCAAGGCCCGTGTCAGTAAAAGCGCTAAGTTCGCTGATATCGCCAAAAAAGTAGAGCAGTCCAAGAAGAATGACGGTTTACTGCGGCTCGCTGAATTGCGTAAACAGGCGACTGAGGAACGGAAAAAAGTCGGCAAAAACAAGAAAAAAGACTCGAAGGCAGAGTTTGCCGAAGAAAAAGAAAACGATATGGA
>CAZTDN010000022.1:0-24438 GCA_964611895.1 uncultured Pseudobdellovibrionaceae bacterium | reverse complement strand
CGCCATTATTTCATTCTCATGGCGCTGTTCGGCGCAGCATTGCTCTATGGGGACGGCATGATCACGCCAGCGATTTCCGTTCTCAGTGCGGTCGAAGGCTTGCAAGTCGCTACCCCAGTATTCGATCCCTACGTGCTCCCCATTACCGTCTTGATCCTGCTTCTTTTATTTAGTTTCCAGCGCTTTGGGACAGGGAGCATCGGAGGAATCTTTGGCCCCGTCGTCATTCTGTGGTTTTTGGTGCTCGGGGCTCTCGGACTTCACGGCATTTCCCAAAGACCCGATGTACTGCTTGCGCTCAACCCCGTTTACGGACTGAACTTTTTACTAGAAGAACGCTGGCTTGCATTCGAGGTTCTTGGAGCTGTTTTCCTCTGTGTGACCGGGGGCGAAGCGCTCTATGCCGACATGGGACATTTTGGGCGCAGTCCAATTCGCGCTGGCTGGTTTGGAGTCGCTTTTCCGGGAATTATTTTGAATTATTTTGGACAGGGAGCGTTGCTCCTCCAAAATCCTGCAGCAGCCGAAAACCCTTTCTACTTGCTTGCACCAAACTCCCTCTTAATTCCTTTGGTGATTTTGGCGACTGTTACCACGGCCATTGCTTCCCAGGCCGTCATTTCAGGGGCTTTTTCCCTGACGTACCAAGCGGTGCAGCTGGGTTATCTTCCGCGTATCGAAATCCGCCATACTTCCTCCGAAGAAAAAGGCCAGATCTTCGTTCCCGTAGTGAACTGGTTATTATTTTTTACAACGCTTTGGCTCGTTTTGAGTTTCCGGTCCTCTAGTAGTTTGGCGGCGGCGTACGGGATCGCAGTATCGACGACAATGGTCATTACGACCTTCCTCATCGGATTTCTGGCCCACCGGGTCTGGAACTGGCCGCTTTGGCGTGTGATTAGCGTGTTTTTGGTCTTTTTGGTGGTCGATATCGCGTTCTTTGGGTCCAATTTGCTTAAGGTGCACCAAGGCGGTTGGTACCCGTTGTTTGTTGGCGGAATCATCCTTCTGGTCATGGCAACCTGGAGGACTGGTCGACGTATTTTGGCGCATTACATGTCGCTGAATGCCATTCCCTACGAGAAGCTTTTTGAACGCATCGAAAAAGACAAACCCGTACGAGTCCCCGGTTCCGCGGTATTCATGGCCAGCGATATTCAGGTAGCGCCGCCAGCACTGGTTCACAATTTACGCCATAACAAGTGCCTGCACGAACGCATTCTCGTCATCAGAGTTGCTACTCGGGACGTCCCTCACATTCCGTTTGGAAACCGTGTGTCGGTCAAGCTTTTGCGCGATGATTTTTTCCTGGTGCTCGCAGAGTATGGCTTCAATGATCGTCCCAATGTCCCACAGATCCTGCGTCAACTTGGCTCCGAAGGAATTTCCATTGCTCTGCAAGACGTCACTTTCTTCTTGGGAAGAGAGACTATTCTCGCTAGCCAAAAGGCTGGCATGCAAGTTTGGCGTGAGAAAATGTTTGCTCTGATGTCTCGCAATGCTCAAAGAGCGACGGCGTTTTTTCAAATCCCCCCTGACCAGGTGATCGAAATCGGACTTCAGATTGAGATTTGATCCATGAGTACTTCTGAGCACCGTTTTCGTTGGATTGGAATGGCCGCAGATGGTGAGACGATTCTTCTCAATCGTTACCGGGGAGAATTTCTAGCGCCGGATTACGCTACCCCCGAGTGGTTTGAAAAGCACCCAGACTCCTGGAGAACAGGTCTGGTAGTCGACGTAGAAACTACCGGGCGAAACCTCCAAAGTGATTCCGTAATAGAAATTGGGCTGCGCAAGTTTCGCTTTCATCGAGAAACGGGTGAAATTCTACAACGAGGGGACGGATACGGAGCTTTAGAAGATCCGGGGTTTCCGCTCAGTCCAGAGATCGTGCGCATTACCGGTATTACGGATGAAATGCTTCGTGGCCAAGCTATCGACTGGGCGGAGGTGGAGCGCTACTTTGCAGAGGCCAGTATTGTCGTAGCGCACAACGCTTCTTTTGATCGGCCCTTTTTGGATCGCTATGTCCCCCTCTCTAGCAGCAAGGTCTGGGGCTGCTCTTTCAAGCAGATAGATTGGACCCAAAAGGGATTCCCGAGCCAAAAGCTGGAAATCCTCGCCATTTACCACGGTTTTTTTTCAACCGCTCACCGCGCCCTAGCCGACTCAGACGCCTTGCTTCACCTCATTCAAATGTCTTGCCCCATTTCAAACCGCGCCTATTTTGGCGAGTTGGTGCTCAACGCCCGCAGAAAAATGGCGACCATATTTGCCACCCACTCTCCCATCGAAACCAAGAACGCATTAAAAGATCGCGGCTATCGTTGGGACGTCGAAAAGCGAGTGTGGAATCGTTTGATATATGTCGAAGAACTCGAGAATGAGAAGGCCTGGCTGACCCAAAACATTTACGGGGGAGTTTTCAGAGGGCTTGTCAAAGAGATGGCTTTGACAGACACTTTTAAGCTAACACCGAATTAAGATCAGTTATGGAAACCCCTATAAACAATTGGCGGTTTGAGAAGCAGTCCGCGTATCTTTATCGTATATTGGCACGCAAAGAGAAAGACCCGAAGCGGAGCCATTTGTTTGCTCGCCTAGCGGAAGAGGCCGAGAAACAAGCGGCCATATGGGAGGGCCAGCTTACAGCAGGGATTGCAAAGACCGTTTTTATCCCTTCTTTCCGCACCCGATTTACCGGATGGCTCATTGGGCTCACGGGGCCGCGAGCCATCAAAGGCATTCTATCGGCGATGAAAGTGCGCGGCATGTCCGTTTACCAAGCGCCATTGACCCACGACATGCCAGAACAGCTTTCTCAAGTAGGAATGCGCCATAAGAATCTTGGGGCCGGGGATTGGCTAAGAGCCTCGGTTTTTGGAGCCAATGATGGCCTGGTCTCAAACGCCAGCTTGATTTTAGGGGTAGCCGGGGCCTCGTTGGACTCCCAAGTAATTTTGCTTACTGGAGCTGCGGGTTTGTTGGCCGGCGCCTTTTCAATGGCATGTGGAGAATACGTCTCCGTACGATCTCAGCGAGAATTTTTCGAAAAGCAAATCGCGGTAGAAAAAGAGGAGCTGGATAATTACCCGGAAGAAGAGGCCGCCGAACTCGCCTTGATTTTTGAAGCACGCGGTCTCCCACTAGCACAGGCGCAAACGCACGCCAAAACATTGATCTCCGATCCCGAAAAAGCACTCGAAACCCTGGCTCGAGAAGAACTCGGTGTTGACCCTGGTTCTCTCGGCTCCCCTTTACTCGCTGCCGCCTCGTCGTTTATCAGTTTTGTTTTCGGAGCTTTTATCCCGCTCATTCCATTTTTGTTTCGAACGATGCAGACACCAGTACTGTTCTCCATCGCGATTTCCTTTATGGCGCTGTTAGGCATCGGAGCCGTATTAAGTCTTTTTACAGGGAGATCGATGGTCTGGGGCGCGCTGAGAATGGCAATGATTGGATCGGCAGCGGGTACAGCAACTTTTGGCGTCGGGAGGCTTCTGGGCGTATCGGCTCCCTAACGCATAATCTCGTCAGCTAGCTGAAACGAGATCGTTACTTCTTCCGTATCGCCTGGCGCAAAATCGAGATTGTGAAAAACAACCCGATTGTAGTCAAAATCGTAGATCCAGTAACCCCCTGAGTCTAATGGCCCGCCGGGGAGGTCTTCACCACGATAGGACACCTTGACTGTAGCGACTACGGGGCGATCTTTGAGCTGAATAAAGGGGCGCTTCACTTTGTCGACTAAGTCCTTGCCCAAATCGGCAAGGTTTTTGCCAAAGTCAGTGCCGCACAGTTTGAAATACTTGCCCTTAGTCGCTTTAATAACGGCCTCGTACTTACTCCCCTTGTAGGACCAGTTTTCGTCTGTGTATACGCACCCAAAATCCTGAGCTGCGAACACGCCGTAGCTCACCACTTTATCCAGGCTACCCTTCTTGCTTTTGATGAAGTTTAGGAACTGTGTGGCGGATATATTCTGGCTCTGCTCTGGAGCATCTGTCAGAAAAATCAGCGCAAGCGTGGCTCTATCGCGCAAAAACTTGGGATAAGCAGTTAGGTGTTTTTTCACAGGCTCAAAAAAATGCTCGTACGAATCCCCCATAGTACCAAGAGCTGCAACTGCTTTTTGAAAGGTTTTAACCGGAGACGGCGAGGTATGAGTAAACAAAGTCGATGGAGTAAACCCGAGAAATGGCTCCTGGCTTTTGTCGCTTGATATCAGCCCCATTTTCCAATCAATGGAGTTCTTGGAAACAAAGTCTGTAATAAAGACATCGGCGTTCTTAATCAGTTCATTCTGATACGAACCCATGCTACCGCTATTATCGACCACCCAAAGGATGTCCACTCGGTTTTCGCCCTGGAGTTCCTTGAGCTTATGAACGGTATCGAAAAACTGTGGCGGAATGTCCTGTAAATGATGAAGAAACTCAGTCTTGCGCCCGCAACCGGTTATCGCCAAAAACGCGAGTACCACCCCCAATATGCGCATCCCCTACCTTCTCACTTTCTCCTGGCACTTGGACTGAGCAACGGAAGTTAGCTTAAATAGCTCGTCAGGCCAGATAACTCCATCGAATGGGTATACCATCTCGCCTTCCGACGCAGTCTTCAAGGCGGCCTGCGTCTGAGCATCCAATCGGTCCTTAGTCTCGCGTTCCAATGAGGAAATCGCCCCCGATGGGGCACCGCTTGCGGGTGTTGCTTCCCGGCTCAGAGTTCGCACCTGACTCAAGAGCTCCACTTTGACGAACTGCATCTTACGAATGGCTTCTGCCAGAATTGTTTTTCGATTTTTCCAATGGCGGCGAACTTCCTCCGCCGACTTCTTTTTGGAGTCTTCGAGCGCACCCAAAGAGGTAACACGGGCCTTTTCCCAGTGCTTCTGGGGTCCCACTGCTGGCAGAGTCGCTGTGATGCTCTGCGTTGCTAACGCTGATAGAAAGTCCGCCTCAGTTTGGCGTGCGACTACCGCGCGTTTGGCAAGATCCACAAAGAAATCCGGCTCATCCTGTTCCGGGTCCTCTGCCTTGAGTGCCTGTTCGATTTTGCCCGCCCAGGTCTTGTTTGCTGTGACAAAATCGTTCAATTCCTTTTCCACATCGCTATAGAAACAAAGCTTCAAGCTAGAAATCGCCCTGACTACATAAACATCGGGAGAAAACTGTGCCGTAAAAAGACCGGTACGGAGTGTTTTGAGCTCACCTCGCAACTTGCCCGTATCACCCTGCCGCAGCCACACCCAAGCCAACTCTTCACGTGCCTTCAAAAAGTCAGGCGATCCGTCCGGGATTCTCTGGTAAAAATCCGCAGCTCCCTCCAAGGCCCCAGCTTGGTACAAAAGGCGTGCGATTTCTAAATAATGGCGCGAAAGCCCGCGAACATCTTTGCGATGTTCTATTGCCGGCTCCAAATGCTGTTTCAACACGGCGCCGGCACCTTTGAGATCGCCCTTTCGAGCGAGCGCCAAAGAAACCGTCTCTGACAGAGGGGCCTTGAGAGGATGATCCGCTGCTAGAATTCCCAAGGCGTCCTTGGCTTTTTCACCGCTGCGCAATAACCCCCAAGCGTAGAGTGAAGCGTAGTGGCTTCCCCGGGTGAAGCCAACCTGCGCAAGAATGCGCTGCTGCTCTGCAGTCACTGCGGGCACATTGTCCAAAAGCCACTTATCGAAACCAGGGTTAATAGTTTGGTCGAGAGCGAGTGAGAGAGCCGAGTCCTGAAAGCTCTTGCGCGACAGGGAATCCACCCACTCGTTAAAAAAAGTCTGAGGAACGTTAAGCTTCCATAAGCAATAGAGATAGGCAGTCCGAGCAGCCGGCTCAAACTTGGCGGGCATTTGTTTTTGAATCGCGGTCCAAAGATGGGCAGCGCCCGCGTAGTCTTTTTTCAGCACTTTCTGGGCCCATAGCCGCAGCTCGTAGGGCAAATCGCGCTCAACTTGAACCTGGGAAAAAAACTGGATCAAGAACGGATCGTTTAACTCAGAAGACATGAGGTTAGTTCCGGGAACCACGGCTTCGGCTTGCGGCGCGCCCCCAACGGAATTAAGCAGGGCATCCGCGCCTTTATCCTCGGCGAAAACCGCGCCTGTAACCACCAAACCCAAAGACAAAAATAGACCGATCATGATCAACCTCCAAATACGTAACCGGCCTGCATATAGCCCACAAAATTATGGGTAAAGCTGTGGGTTATCTTGCGTTGCTCATCAAAAAAATAGTCTTTCACACCAACCCGAAGCGAAAGGTTGCGACCAAATCGCATGGCGATCCCTGTATCTCCTACCGCTGCCAAACGGCGGCCGAGCTCCTGCCAGATGACACCCGCCCCCAACGCGACGTAATGGTCAAAGTAAAAAACTTTGTCCATCGTCACACGGAATTTGCCGTAAAAGAGGTTGTACCCAACCGTGAGGTCCGTACGAAACAAAACCACCCCAACATCAGGTACTAGGCCGGGATTGTTAACCAGATCCTCACCGTCTTTGGTGAACTGATTCAAAACATAATTTCCGGACAGTCCCGCATACCATCGATCCGAAAAATACATTCGAGCGCTAAGATCGAAATTTCTCGAGATTAAAAAACTGCTCGATGAAAAATTCGTTCCCGCTCCCCCTGCAATTTCAAAACGCCTCCCCAGCGGGGAAAACCGGTTCTGAACCGCGTAGAGCTTCTCTGAGGTCAGTCCCACGGGAGCCTGGTCGCCCGGCGTCCCAAGCTCTTGTAGCTGATCTTCCAATGTCTTTGAGGCGGGTGTTTCCACCGCACCAGACACTCCAGCGAGAAAAACAAACACACCTAACGCAAGTAGAGTTCTCATTTTCATTTAGACACCAAGCTTGTGAGCCAATTCTTGATCAGCGGTTTATCGGCGGGACTGGTTTGAACATCTCCAAACTCAAACCCCGCAACCACCAGCCGTCCGCCTCCCGCACGTTTGCATGAAACAGCTACTGGCAAAACAGGATCGAGAGCTTTTTTCAGAACAAACAATGTACGGCAGTCTGCATTCGTGCTCGACACGGGAGCTGGCGTGGCCGACTCCGGAGTCAGCTTACCTGCTAGTTTGAATGGATCGGTTGGAGCCACTAAGCCGGCGTCCGCGCCAAGTTCAAGAGAGTAACCCGTGAGGTCGGCAAGCCTCGTCCCGATCACAATGTCGAGCTTTGCCAATTCGTCTTTGAGCGAGCCTTCCAATTTTGCGATTGCTGGGGAGCTCAAAAACACGTTCGCAACGGTAACCGCTTGTTTCTCCATGGGAGAAATGGCTCCAGTGTCGTCAAAGGCACTGGTTCCGATATAGACCAAATCGCGCAAGACGAGGAGCCGAGGATCTCCCAGCTGGAGGCTAGGATTAGCGATCTGGGGATTCTCAAAAAAATCCCGAGTTGCCTTCACCTCTGCGTGGTTGGGCCCATCTCCGAAAAGCAAAGTACCGCTCCAACTCCATGGAAGCACTTCTAGCAGGAATGCCTCCACCTGAGTCACTCCAAATACCGAAGTTGCTGTGACCGAAAACTGTTTCAACCCGGCCTTTTTCGCGTCGATAGAGAGTGCGCCTGCTTTCCAGGTCACTTCGTCCGAAACCGGATTCACCACAACAGAGGGAGCAGTACTTGCCCTCTCTCCATCTCGAACGGGCATTGCAATCGTTTTAGATTCTTTCTCACGCAAATGCACAATCGATCCGGCGGGGTATTCTTTTCGATCGATCACCGGTGGCTTGTGCTCTTCTTTTTCGAAGGTGACTGCCACTTTGTGTTCTTTGCAGAGATCTTTCAACCACATCGTGCGCTTGACACATACGTTGAAAGTAACGTCCGAGGTCTGACCAATTTGTTCTGGTGGGATTTGCGTCCACCGAAATGTGGCGACTTGAGAAGGGTTCACTCCCCGACTGGGATTTCCGGTGTTGACCGCTTCGGTCTTCAGATCCGCCAATCCAAAGCCGGGACGAGGCTTGAGGGTGATCGACGGCGCCTCCTCTCCATTAGGATCTTCGGCGGAAACGCTGAAAGAAACACTCATGCCCTGGGTGATTTTCTTGGGGCCAAAAACGAGCGCCGTAGAACGGGAGTCTTTGATTCGCCATACGAGCGGCTCAGTAACGCTGGCACCACGTGGAGCAAAAGCCGTGACTTCCATCTCCCTCACTAAAGTATCTCCGGAAGTCGTCGTTGCTTCACGGAAATTCACTTCGCGGAACGAGGGGGAGTACTTCACCGTAAACTTCGTCGGATCGGTGAGGTCCCTCAGGATCGTAGCTCCCATTGGCACGTTCTTGATTTGGATTTGGAACGGCCCTTTGGGAAAGTCTTCGCTCTTTACCTGAATCACCTGCTCATGCAGGTCCCCTTCATTCATTTGAATGGGAGTAGTAGGCAAGCCCATAGTGATTGGGCGCGGGAGATCTCTCACGACAATCAGAGACGAACGCTGAGTGATCGTGACGGGATCTTCGGAACTGCTCAGAACAAAGTGAATGGGATACGTGCGCAATAGCACACTTTCATCCCGATCATCATTGGCCGCCTCAAAACCTGGAGACCAAGTGATTTTCATTGTCTCAGGAGAAAACACAGCCCCTTCAGGCAAGCCCTGGACCGTAAGCAAGGGCTTACCAGGTTCGGGCACCGAAGCGACCAACTGGATTTCCAATTTCTGTCCTTCGACAACTTCACTTGAATCGGGGACATCCAAAACCAATGGTGGGACGACCGGCGCAGGAGGATCGGGTTCTTTCTGAACAATCCGGCCGCTCTCTGGAAAAGGATTCTGCTTACAAGCCGCAAGCACGAGCGCAGTTGCAAACAGTGCTGTCAATCGATTCATACGTGTGCTCCTTAGCCGTTCACGGGCCTTAACAAAAAGGGATAATTCACTTTCACATTCACCCCGCCGATGGGCTTGGGGAAATCCCAAGTCAACATGCGAGCGGCGATGCAAGAGCCGACTTCCTCGTCCCCTAAGCTCGACTTACCCACTTTGGAGTAATTCAGCTTTCCCGTAGGGCCGATTTCAAAGTTCATGGACACTTGCCCCGAAATCCCAGGCTTCCGACGCAAGCCTTCTTCGTAACAAGCCCGCACTTGGCTCAAATACTTGGCAATAGTGGCTTGAATGACTGCGCGATCCAATCCGCCGTCCAATTCAATGTCAGAAGAAAGAGGCAAGGACATCAAAGAACGTCCGTTGCCTTCACCTACTCCTGCGCCAGTGCCGGAACCGACTAGAGTATCCCCATAGCCACCGGCTCCACCGCCGGGACCTTTGCCTCCACCTACTCCACCCAAACCTGCCACACCCGTGTTTCCAACGGTCGTGCGCTTCACCCCTTGACCTAGGCCTACGAGCATTTCGCCCCCGGTCCCCTTGTCGCCTTCAATCCCTGCGCCGGGACTGACGTTCTGCATACCAGAAGGGATCCCACCAACGGCCTTGGTAAGCTCCTTTTTACCCAGCATTCCTAAAAACCCTAGATTTTGAGCAACCGCGCGTTTGCCACCATCGTCTTTTTTGGTGGCCGTCAATTCTGAGGTCGGAGCCGTAAGTGTGGGCGCAGGGACCCGCACTGCATTCTTTGGAACTACAGTGACCGTGACGGGCTCTAACGCCGGCGGAGCCGCCTCTTCTTCGGTAGGTGTCCAAATCCACAGTCCGGTAGCAAAGACAAAAAACAATACTGCGACTGCTAATAGCCACCGGCTCGATTGCTCATCGTTCTCCACAGCCGGAACAGGAACCGCAAGTTCCGCAGAGGGCGCTACTAGAAAAGTACCCTGATTTGACGCCAGCTCCCAGTTTCCGTTCGCTACCGCTTTCGCTGTGCAATTCTCGAGCGCAGTGACTTCAAACTTCTTGCCTACCGGCTTGAGTTTGAATCGAAAGAGAAACTGCCCCCGGTGAGACTTCAAACCGTGGTGTTTGCGGTTACGCACCCTTTCTTGGGCGGCTTCCTCGCTAATAAAACCGAAAAGGTTGTGAAAACCTAGAATCCGCTCTGCATCTCCAGGAATCGCCCTGAGAAAATCTCCAGAATGTGTCGCAATCGCAATCATGGAACCTCCTCACCCGCATCCACTGCCACTCGGTCTAGGAAATTTTCTCTCAAGCGGAGCAAACCATCTGTGCCGTCCTGCGCGTCTCCAGTCACGACGGAGATTTCTCCTCGCTTCAATTGCCCCTGGATCAGCAGCTCCTCAAAATTTACATCCTTCGCTTTTCGATAGCGCACCTTAGATGCAGGAGCCGTATTTGGAGTAGAGGCGGGAGTTTCCGCAGCTACCGCTCCAAAACAAAGCACGGCGAAAACGATAAAAATAGACTTCATTGTTTTTCCCCTTTACCCGCCTCAGTTTGCAAGAGACGTCCCTGGAAATACGATGCCAAGCGACTCTTGCCCTGCGCTTCGTAAAAACTTTTTATCTGGGCCAAAGCAGATGCTGCGCCAGGATTGTCATGCAAAGCGGTGATCGCGGCCTTGTAGCCCTCCTCTGGCACCGCCGGCGCTGTCCCCACGGCGGGGGCGGGGGCTGGGTACTCAACTTTCACAATCTGGTGTGTCTCGGTTTCAGGCAAGAGCAACGCTTCCAGGGCCGCTCTTTCAGAAACTTGTGAAATCGACGCCAACTGGTCACGGGTCAACTTTTCAAAGTCCGCCGCTTTTTTAAGAAAGGGATCTGCCAATGCTTGGAGTGAAGATTTCACTTCCGCTAAAACCTCGGGAGATAGCTCCGGTGGCGTTGGGCTATTGAGTATCTCCTTTGAAAAATCTCCATAAGCTCGCGTGAGCAGAATGCCGATTCGAGCACGGGTCTTGGGATCTGCTCCGCCAAAATATTTTTCGGTCGCAGCTTCTAGGGCAGACATAGCGGCCAGCCGTTGCTTAAACTTGGCTTGCCCGCGCTTACCATAAAAAGCAATGGCTCGTTGCGCCTGATCGAGCTTTGCGAGTTCTTCCATCACAAATCGTGACCAAGCGACTCCCGCAGATCGTTTGCTTGCTAACAATTCTTTTCGCGTGCGATCACTGCCCTTTCCCTCGAGCTCAAGCTGATTGGCTAGTCGCAGGCGATTCTCTTCTCCCCAGGGCAAATCCAACGCAGACGTTCCTAGGAGTTTTGCATCTTTTAATGTCGCAAAGATTACATCCTCATTTGCACCAGCAGCTTTTCTGAGTTTCATCTTTTGAGTCAGCTGCTCGAGCACACGATTGCGATCTGTGAAGCGACTCCCGAGTTCATACAAGAGTGCGACTTTAAGAAAATCCGTGTCCTCAGATTTCTCCCCTAAGTTCTTCTCCTGCAACTCGGCGGCTTCAGCAAAATAACCCGAAGCCTCGTACTCTGCGGCCAGTTCCGTTTTGTTCCCGGTGGATTTGAGCAGTGTAATAAGCGCCGCTTGGTTTTTTAGTTTTACCGCCAAAACGCGAGCATTTTCGCAAGACTTGGGCAGAAATTTCTGCCCGAGGCAGTATGCCTGAAACACATCCAGGGCTTCTTGCTTTTCTCCCAGAGCGGTGGCTGCTTCAAACTTGGCTTCGTCACGCACTCGGTTTAACAGAGCCAACCCATCGTCCCAAACTTTGCGATCCTTGGCGACTTTATGCGCGCTTGCTACTTGAGGGCTATCAGCCCACTCCGCAGCGGCTTGGGCAATTTCAGCGTAAGCCTTTTTGTCTAAAAGAATATCTACCTGTAGTAATCCACCACGAAACGTCCAAGTATCCTGCGGCTGATTCGACAACGCCCATGTCTTAAGCAAAGCCAGCGCTTCGTCGGCACGGCCCTGTTCTTTGATAGCTACGGAGCGAATATAATTGTATTCCCGAACCCGAGCGGCATCGGAAACCAAAACAGCTAGCTTTGCTGACTCCGCCTCGATCATGGCGGAGTCTTTTTCTTTCACAGCGAGTGCTAGCCGAACTTCTCGAAGCTTGATTTCCTCGGCCTTGGAAAGAGTGCTGTCAGGCGCGTTCACCCACTCGGCAATCTGTTTGGTTTTGGCTGTGGGGTCGGTTTCAGAAGCGATCCAACCTTCCATCATTTTAAAACGGTCCTTATCCTTGGGGAAAAGGTGCATGTAGAGTAAGACGACTGACTTGAAATCGGCAGCATACTCGGCGCGACTCGCCCTCTCGCCATCCAGCTGCACAGTCAATCGACGCAAGATTTTCTCCGACTTCGCATCCACGCCCTCGGGCGGGATGGCCGCGTTGAAAGTCTGGTCCAATACGAGGCGAAACTTATCCCATTTACGCAACCCGTAGTATTCCTCAAGCAGTCGCACTTGGGAGGTCAGGCTGGGCGTACGAGCGTTGACGTATTCCAGAGCGCGCGTACCGGCTTCGCGGTTACCCGCAGAGTAAAAAGCCTCCGCTAGCTCTTCGAACAGTCCCGTTCGACCCGTCTGCTTGGCAAGTTTTTCGATTAGTAGCAGCGCCTTCTCCCCATCGGTTTTTTCGGCGGAGAGGAACACTATCAGATCCCGCAAGGCCTCATCACGTACTTGGCCTTTGGAGTCGAACAGAGCGACTTGCATTTCATCGATAGCTGCGGCGAGATCCCCCGCCTCGCGCAATGCCCATGCCCTTCGAAAGTGCCCGTAGGCGCAGAGGTCCCCTTCCCCACAGAGCTCAATAGAAAGACGGTAATACGTATCCGCTTCCTTCAGAGAGACTTTCGTCTTCAGTTTCTCGTAGTATTCCGCTAGCCGAAGAGCAGCTTCCCTACGCAAGTCACTGAGTTCCTTTTGCTCAACCAACTCTTTCCAGTACTTATTTGCAGCATCGACTTGGCCCATCTCTTGCTGCAAACGTGCAATCTGAAACTTAATCTTGTAGGCGAGTGCGCCCTGGACGCCGGGGTGAAACTGAGTGCCATTCAAAGCTTCCAAATAAAGCGCGATCGTTTTCTTCCTAAGTGTCTCGACTTGCTTTTTCTCCGCATCCGAGGCGAGGGGATTACCACCCAGCTCGACGGCCTGATCAAAAAGAACGTCCGCAAGGCGCAAGGTGAGCGTAGGCCGAGCTGAATCTTTGAGTGGCAGAGAGTTTCTCAGGTTCTCCACATCTCGGGCCAACTGCGGATCTGCAGCTGCGAAAACAACCCCACCGGTGACCCCTACCCACAAAAGAACTCGACTGATAACCCTCACGAACATCCCCCAAAAAAACCGTGCCCTGCGGCACGTTTCAACCGCCAGAAATCACAGCTAGCTGAATTGACCCATAGTGTGCACTCGGAAGTATGGCCATCAGCTGAGCAATCGTCGTACTTGGAATCTCTTTGTGAGCTTGCAGAGTGATATCCCCCGGAAAAGGCTTACCGGCATTCCCCTTGATCCAGAGCTTCCTCAAATCCCCAAGTCGCTTCAACAGCTCCGTGGGATCCTTCAAAACCTTCTCCGTCGATCCCACCTCTTTTTGGTCTAAGAAGATTCCTGTTGGTGCAACCGCAAGCACCGGAGCGTCTTTTATCTCCAGGCCGGTGGAAGCACTAGGAAGGGTAACCCCTTTGATCAGGACCAAGAGTTCAGGCGACGTTGAAAACGCCTGAAGCAAGAAGATCACTAACAAGCTGAACATGTCCACCATGGGAGTGAGCATCAGACCCGAAAGCATGCTGCGCTTTCCTTTGCGTCCTTTGCCTCGCCCTACCAGATGATGCTCAAAAACACCGGGTTTGAGTGTATTAGAAACAAGACTCATTTGCCTTCTCCTACCGGCACCACTCCCAGGTTTACGATTTGGTTCCTACGTAAAACATCCATGGCCGCCACCAGATCCCCGTAAGAAACGCCAGTCTTGGGCGAAACCATCGCGGCGGTTATTGGAGAAACATCCGGAACTCCTGGCTGCGACTTGGGAGTAATCCCGGCAAGCCAAGTTTTCAGCTGCCCATCTACCGAGGCGAGAAGCCCCTTGAAATCTTCTGACTTAAAGGCGGCTTTTTTAAAGTTTTTGCCGTTCTTTTTCAGAACCAGTTCGACAGCCTGGGGAGTCGAAAATCGCATATCGAGCTCAAACGCGCCCGGAGTCCCGGCTTCGGTTCCGTGGCTTTGCTTCACCTGCACGGTACTCAGCTGCACCCAGACTGCGGTCATCAGCAAAAAGCAGATGCACACCGAGAGCAAGTCGATAAACGGTACCAGATTGATTTCTGCATCCAAACTCCGCCGCCCCCCTGAGGACGGCATCATCGGTCCTGCGCCAGCCATTTAAGCCCCCACAGGTTGAGCGTTCAGGTTCGCCGCGGTAGCTGGGCGAGTTGCGCTCTGCTTGGAAGTCTGGGGAGCAGGAGTTTCGGTGTAAAAAAGCAGATCGTGGTAAATCTGCGCCGTCACTTGGCTGAGCTGAGTCACAATGCGATCGGTTCGGTTTTGAAAGACCGCGTAAAAGACCAGCGCCGGAATAGCAACCAACAACCCAAACGCCGTACAGTTCATCGCTTCTGAGATACCGGCGCTGAGCATGGTGGCGCGTTCCGCGGGGTTAGCACTTGCCACAGCCGCGAAAGAAGAAATCATCCCACTGATGGTCCCTAGCAGCCCGAGAAGAGTTGAAACGTTTCCGAACATAGCCAAAAAGCCAATGCGGCGATCGATAAGAGAAATTTCCTCGGCCAACTTCTCGTCCATACGCGCTTGAAGCTCTTCTTCTCCAGCACTGTTGGCTCGCAGGCGACAACCGATTTCCACAATTCCATTGAGCGCCGTGGGAGGCTGGGCAGTCCGTGCGGCTTCAGCAGCCGCCAGGAAATCCCCTTTGGGAAGGTGCGCTAAAATACGCTGCCGAAAGTCCGCAGCGGGTTCCTTGACCTTCGTGTACAGGGCCCGAGCACGTTCCACAATGATGGCGACAGTGAAGACAGCGAAAATCAAAATGAAGTACATGAAAACGCCGCCGGCGTGGAACTTTTCAAGGATAAGACTCATGGGGACCCCTCCAACCTTTTATAATTGCTGATGCTGCTATTGATTTCCTAGAAAGCATATTGGTGTCAACGCGCGATTTTGACGCTGACCATCTAAGACAAAACAAAAGTTAACAATCTATTTTCCGTAAGGAATTTGGCATAAGTGCAATAAACTAGATCCGATGGCACGCAATGGAATTCTCTGCTTGGAAGGGGACTGGGAAGAAGGGTTGCGGCGCAGACGAAGCCTGCTCCCGGTCTTGGAACTGCTCAAGAGTCAATGGAACATCCCGTACATTCACCGCACCGCGTCTACACGCGATGAGTTTCGCCGCGTTGTGCTGGAATGGTCGCGAGCGAAATACCGCGCTTATCCCATTTTGTATTTTGGTGTGCATGGCGCGCCAGGCAAAGTGCATATTGGTAATGAAGCAGTTCCCTTGCGGGATCTCCACGAGTTTTCCGGAGTAGGGAAAGGCCGAGTAGTCCACTTTGGCTCTTGCGAAACACTCCGCACCTCTAGACGCGAACTTCTCGACTTTTTAAACCAGAGCCGATTTTCGGCCGTCTGCGGCTTCACCCAGGAAGTTGACTGGCTGCATTCATGTGCACTGGAAATTCTGATTCTCGATCAACTTTCTCGGCGTAAAATATCCCCGCAGGCAATCAGTGCATTTAAACGGAATTTGAACCAAATGGCTTCGACACTGGTTCGAAGCCTAGGTTTTCATGTTTGGGAAAGATCCAAACTATTCACCTGAGGAATCTCTGTGTTGAAACTCACCTGGGCAGTCGTGTTTTGTCTAGCACCCGCATTTGCCAGCGCATTTTCGCCAACGGAGAATGCCCACGGAGTGATTGTTAAATTCCGCAGCACTCAGAAAAACACCTTCAAAACGCGCGATTTACTCCACAAACAACTGACCACCCAGCTTGTTTATCGACCTCGCCGATCTCCATTTGATTTTGTCGTTCCCCAATCTGCAGACGAACAACGTGATTTTTCGGCACTGGCTAAGCTATGCGAAACCTACCGAACAAACGCTGCGGTGGCCGACTGCGAAATCAGTTACGATCTCTTTGCACACAACCAGAACACCCCAACGCCTGCCCCAGCGGGGCTAGCGAGCGGCTCTCCAGCTTGCGTCCTCACGCCCAGCCACAATGCCCCACTACTCATGGGCGGCACACTCTCGGCATTTTGGGCGCAAGAACTCACCGGAGCTGACCTAGTCGTTTTCCCCCGCGGTACTTTACGCCTAGGAGTCCAAGTTCGAGTGGGAGTGATAGACCAGGGCTACGGAGCGGTCATTCCCACCCTGAAAAACAAAGTCATCCCTTCGGTGTTTTCCGCACCTGGATCATCGAATACACACGCAGCTCTGACGCTCGGACTCATTACCGGGCCGGCCCCCTATTCGGTTCAACCCCCCATCGAAGTGACACACCTATTTGAAGTCCGCAACACCGCTGACTACCTGAAAGTTTGGGAAACCTTAGAGACCGCACGCCATTGGCCCGACGTCTTGCAAATTTCCGTCGATTTAGGAGGATCTAGCTCCTTAGTCCGGGAGGTCCTGACCAACCTGAGTAAGAAAATGATTCTTGTAGCGGCAGCGGATTCAAACTGGCCAGCCCCCCCTGAAGAAAATGAGCTCAAGTTTCCGGGTATCGTCATTAGCAGCGTTTCCCCCCAAGGCTACCCATCCGCAAATGCCGATATGCAAGACGTCAGTGCGAGCGTACCGAGTGACTTGTATATTCAGTCAACAGTTGACGGGAAAAAACCTTCTACCTTTGGTAGCACGAGTGGCGCTTCTGCGCTGGCTGCAGGAGTCATCGCGGCCGCGCGATCGTTAGTGGCAGACCTTACAGCTGATGATATCAAGCTAATCTTAAAACATACCGCCTTAGGGGCGGCAGGATACCGTCAACAAGTGGGGACGCTAAATGCGGTGAGAGCATTGGCCACTGTCGACAGAATCCGATCGCTAAACTTAATCTCGCCCGCTCGAGAAAAAAGCTTGGCTGACCCAAAGTCGGCAATTTTTCAGTTCGAAAAAGAAGCAGCCACTCTCGCTGCCCGAGCAGCCGAAGATTTAGACAACCCCAAACTAGGATGTGCCGACCGCACGAAAGCGTATGAAAGACTGCGCCGCGCTTTCTTTTTAAACCCGCTTCCGACCTATCGAGCCGCGTGGATACGTTCCCTCAACGATCAGGGCCTCACTTCAAACGCCCGATTTCTCGTTAACCAGGACCCGGCCGCCCTGCTTGCCAGCATCACTAACGACATTTCTTCCGAGGATCCCAGGGCGCGGCAGCAAGCAGCGCGCGCTAGTGTGTACATGGGCGCCAAGGGCTGGGATCTCCTCGTTCGGTATGCTGAGCAAAGCTCTCGCTCCCCGGCATCGACGGGCCAAGCCGCTGCAGATCTTGCCGATACGGCAGCCGCCGTGGAAAATCTGGCAGGTCTATTGGACGAAGATTCTCGCAAGAAACTGCTCTTTCGCCTAAGGAACCATGACAACCCGAGTGTGAAGAAACTAAGCGAAACCCTAGGCAACGCCAGCAAATCCAACGCACTGAAAAACAGATAAATTACAAGCAGTTAAATGTACTCATAGAGTATACGACTAGGGGCTACCCCTTTTGCCGTCCTTTTCCAGCCTGAATTCCTGGCCGCGGCATTGCAAAGCTAGTGCGCAGGGGGACAGGCTTGAACCGAAACGCCTACTTTTTGCTGCTGGCAGTCATTCTCATGGGCGCGCCCATTCAGAGCTACTGCGAAGGGGTAGAGCATTTTGATTTCCCTCCGATCGAAGAAAGTTTCGAGACCGAGGCAGAGCCCGACGCCTCACCCGATTTTTTGACCCAGGACAGCTCCCCGTTGGTAGTTCCAGAAACTCCTCGCAAACCGCCGGTGCCACTACTCTTTGCTGCGGCCAGCGAGCGTTTTCAGAACTGGGAAGCGGCGGATAAAATGCCCCAGCCTGAAACTCCCCAGCGTGCCGTCGCTTCTCATGCAAACCCTTCTAGCCGGGCCGCGGATCTCGCTATGGAACAGGAATCAGAGTACCAAGACTATCTTTCCGAGGCGGCCCTGGGGGGATCGTCCACTTACCAAAAGATCCTCTCCGCTCTGAAAACTGGCCGAGTGAAAGCCCCACGAGTTCAAGACTCGGCTCACTGAACTGTTGCAAGCCCGACCGAAGAACGGTACTACAGGCAGCTTACTGACATTGCTCCGTTTTACTCGCAAAAGACATTTATAATGAACGCTCAATTGGTTTTAGAAAATGTGTCGGTTCGGCTGCCGAATCGGGTTCTATTTGAGGACGTAAACTGGAGCCTCTATGAGGGCATGCGCGTCGCGCTGGCGGGGCGCAACGGCTCCGGGAAGTCCACCCTGCTCAAAATTCTCGCCCGTCGAAGCGAGGCCTCGAGTGGCGAGTGCATCGTAGTTGGAGGCAAGAAACTCCGCTTAGGATTTTTGGATCAATCGCTTCTGGACTCAGCTGTAGTAAGCATCAAACAAAAGCAGGAAACCGACCTCTCACCCGTGCAGTACATCATACGCCGGCTGGGCGAGGGGAAAGACCCCGAAGACTTCGACGAGATCGAAGCAGAGTGGGAAACCCGCAAAACATTGAGTGGCTTGGGTTTTAGCAATGAGTGGATGGATGGCCCTATCGCAAAACTCAGTGGGGGGTGGCTGCTGCGGGTGTTCATTGCTGCGGCACTGGTCGAAAAACCCGAAGTTCTCCTTCTGGATGAACCCACCAACCACTTGGATATCTCATCGATACAATGGCTCGAGGAGTTTTTAGAAAAAGAGTACCGGGGCAGCTTGCTCCTGGTAACTCACGATGTTTCTCTGCAGAAACGCGTCACCAATTCACTCGCCGTGCTCCACGGAGGGAGATTTTTCTTTCGGCCGAATCAGCGCGACTACTTAACTTTTCGAGATTCCCTGGGCGAAGAAAAGCGCCTCATTGGAAAAGAAATAGAGACTGTCCAGCGCAAGATCGATGAGAACATGGATTTCTTCATGCGGTTTCGCGCCAAAGCGAACACTGCCAACCGTGCGCAGAGCAAACTCAAGGCGGCCGAAGCCCTCAAAGAAGATCTGATCAAACTCAAAGACCGTCTCACTCGAATCGAAGGCTTTTCTTATAATCTCAAGTTCCGATTCCGCCATGCTGGCCCCAGTGGAAAGTTCCCGCTCGCTCTTCAGAATATTGATTTCCGCTACCAGGCTACGGCGCCATTGATACTGAAGAATGTATCGCTAGATGTCGGAAGGGGACAGCGCATCGCCATCATGGGAGACAACGGCGCGGGTAAAACGACCTTGCTCAACGTCTTGGCGCAACGGCTTCAACCCGCGACGGGTGAAGTGATCCTTGGCCACAATGTATTGATGGGGTACTTCGGTCAGCACCAATTGGACGAGCTCTCCCTAGAGGACTCGGTCCTCGACAATCTACGTTCGCGAGCGACTGGAGTTTCTTATGAAGAGCTAAGAGGGTGGTTGGGCGCCTTTGGCTTTATGGGAGATGACGAAATCGCCAAGAAAGTCCGAGTGCTGAGTGGGGGCGAGAGAGCTCGCCTGGCTTTGCTGCGCATTCTAGTAACCCGGATCAATGTGTGCCTGCTCGATGAACCGACCAACCACCTGGACATTGAGACCAAGGAGCTGCTCAAAGATGCGATTCGTAGTTTTGAGGGAACTTCCATTTTTGTTTCACATGACAGAGATTTTGTAGCGGCCATCGCGGAACGTATTATTTACCTGACAAACGATCACCAGCTCATTGACCACCTAGGCGGTTTGGATAGTTTTTTCGAAAAGTACCCGCAGTATGTTCGCCATCTCGAGGGAGCTCGATCCACTCCCTCGCAAGCGCCTGCAACCAAGGCTCCCACCGAGAAAGCGGCTCCCAAAATTTCTTATGAAGAGCGCAAAAAGTACAAGAATCTGGCAAAATCATTAGAGAAGAAGATCGGGACCGCCGAAGTGGAGATGGAGCAGCTGGGGCGAGAAAAGGATCGCATCCACGCGCAGCTCCAAGCCAGTGGATTGACTTCTGCACAAACGGAGGCGCTCACGGCACAACACACAGCAGTCGATACCAAATTGCACGCTCTCATGATTGAATGGGAAAAATGGGGAACAGAATTAGAACGCATTCGAGAAATAGTCCCCGACTTAGCTTAAGGGAAACACCTTGAAAGTCCTCATCTTGGGGGGAACCCAGTTTTTTGGAAAAGAAATCGTCCGACTCTGCAGTGAAGCAGGACACAGTGTGGGCGTTTTTACTCGAGGGAATCGAAGTCTAAAAGACCTTGCGCCACATCAGCACATCCAGGGCGACCGGGAAAACCCCCAAGATCTGCGCAGAGCTGCTGAGACCGAAGACTGGGATGTAGTTATTGATAATATAGCCTACAACGCTGGGCATGTGCGGACCGCGCTCAAGACTTTCCCCTCCATCTCCCACTACATTTTGTGCAGCACAATTTCAGTGTATCGTTTTATTCCTGGGCATTTTCGCCAGCCCATTCGGGAGTCGGACGTTTCATTCAATTTTGACCCTCCCAACGAAGACCCATCGGATATTCACTGGAAGTATGCCCGAGGCAAACTCGAAGCCGAACGAGAGTGTTTTAGTCAACGTAAAGTGCCATGGACTATTCTCAGGCCGCCAGTTGTTTATGGCCCAGATGACCCAACCGATAGGGGCTTTTGGTACGTAGGCCGGTTGCTGCGAGGGGGACCCCTTTTGCTTTCCGATGGCGGCGTAAACAGTTTTAGGTTCATATACTCAACAGATGCTGCTCGCGCATTTTTGGAAGTGATGGAAAACCGAAAGCGTGTCCTGCGAAAAGCTTACTTCATTGCACAAAATGAAATTATCACACTGCGCGATTTTGTCGAAGAAAGCGCCAGAGCGTTGGGGGTCGTACCCGATTACGTGGATGTTGCCGCAGACAACTTGCAAGATCTCGGTGGCCCCTACGCGAGTATGGTAAATTTAATTCCGGATATCAGTTCAGCTCGGAAAGACTTTGGCTTTACGACGACTCCCTGGCCGGAGTTTGCACACACGACGGCGCGCTGGTTTCGCGATCATTGGCAGGGCAACGAATCGGAGCTTTTTGCGACCCGTACCAAAGAAATTGAGTTCGCGTTAAAATGGAAAAAAGGGACCCGAAACCTCACGCCGTAGAGCGAGCCTGTTCTCGCAGATCCCGCGTTTTTGATTTGTGGTGTAGCTGCCCACAAGCGGCGGCAATGTCCCGCCCCCGACTGCGACGATAGGTCGCTGTATAGCCTTGCGCCAGCAAGATGCTTTGAAAACGAAGCACCCGTGCTTCGGGCGGGCGTTTAAAATCCACAAAACTGTTTTCATTGTAGGCAAGCAAGTTGATCTTGCTCGGAATGCCTCTTAGGATTTTAGCCAATCGATGCGCGTCTTCTTCGGTGTCATTAATACCGTCGATCATCAAGTATTCCCAGGTAATGCGAGTACGACCTGGCAAACGCAAATTGCGGCAAGCTTCGAGCAACTGTTCGATGGGATATTTCTTGTTCATCGGCATGATGCGAGTGCGCTGTTCGTCCGTGGTCCCATGAAGGGAAACGGCGAGTTTTCCACAGTCCGCGTCGATAAAAGTCTGGATCTGGGGAATTAGCCCGACAGTTGATACAGTGATATGGCGTTTGCCAATTTGCGGACCCATGGGGTGCTGCATGATTTCCAAGGCGCGCAAGACATTTTCATAGTTATCAAACGGCTCGCCCATACCCATGACCACGATATTGGTTACTCGGCCTGGAAACGGTAGGGTCAGGAGCTGATCGACGATTTCCCAGCTCTGGAGATCACGCGTGAATTTTTGATAGCCCGTGGCGCAAAACGCGCAGGCCATCTTGCACCCCACCTGAGTGGAAACGCACAGTGTGTTTCGCCCCTGAGTGGGAATAAAGACAGCTTCGACCTTTTCTCCATCGCCGAGCCGCACCAAAAATTTCACGGTCCCATCGTCCGAGTCGTGACGTTCGGCCACCTCGACACACGGCAACACAAAATTTTCCGTAAGCCAATCCCTGAAGGACTTGGCTAGATCGGTCATCTTATTAAAATCACTCTCTTTTTTCTGGTTAATCCACTGGAAGAGCTGGCGCCCCCGAAAGGCGGCATGGCCGCGTTCGACCATTACGGCCTCGAGCTGCTCTAAGGTAAGGCCTTTGAGGTTTTGCTTGGTATTGGACGCCATTCGGCGTTGGGTTATACCTATAATTGTCACACGAATCCAAGCTATTCCGTCTCACTTGCACAGGGGAGAAGATGCCAGGGAGCTTAAAGCGATTACTCAAGCGGTTAAAGGGGGGGGACCAATCGGCCTTCTTGCCCCTTTACCAGAAAACTTCGCCGGGATTGATGCGCTATTTGCTATGGAAAACCAACGGTGACCGCCCATTAGCCGAAGACATCCTGCAGGAGACTTACGTGCGCTTCTTGCTCAACATCGATCGCTTGGAGTCCCACAAGGACATCGCGATCCAGTCTTATCTACTGCAAATCGTGCGTAATTGCCTGATTGATAAAGTAGCGCGGTCGCCCGAAGCGCGCCGCCCCCATGTGCCTATGGACGCGGTGGGGGACATTCCCGAAAGCATCGAACACCGCGCTGAAACGGCAGTGGAGTTAAGGGAGTTGTCTGTGGCTATGAGTTCACTTTCTGAGCGAGAGTCTGAAATCCTATGGCTCAAGGATGGAATGGGCATGTCGCACCGGGAAGTTGCCGACAAAGTCGGTATCACCGAACAGGCCTGTCGACAGGCCTATATTCGAGCTAAACGGGCTTTGATTGAGCTAGTTGGTGATGGAGTAGGCAAAGGAGGGGCACATGCTGCAGAGTTGTCCTAGCACCGAGCGTCTCTTGGAGAGCATTTCTTTCCCCGGAGAGCGGGGGTTCCTTTCTTTAGCAAGGCTCAAAGCACATACTTTTGGCTGTCGATCGTGCAAAAAAAATCTGAATGAGCTACGAGACACTTGGAAAAATACTTTTCAACCAGAACCCGAAATAGCAACTTCTCTTTTGCGTGTCTATTCCCGTCTTCAACGAGATGAAACCCTGATCTTAAAAGGTTGGAAACTAGAAGACTTGCTCAACAAGCGCCCCTCCTCTTCCCGGTTGTTCTTGCGTACCTGGGCTTTTCCGGCGGGGGTGGCCTTTGCTGCTATTGTGTCGGTGCTTTGGTTTTCTCCCTATTTTGGCAGCCAGGAGACCGAAATTGCCGCTACCAAACAGTCCCAGGTGCCCTTGTCGTCGATCCGAGTTCGGGATGGAAATGCTGTTCGCGTGCATTACGTACAGCCAGAACTTTTGCATAGCATGGAATTCGAAACAGTGAGTACCCCATGAAAAAACGCCGCTTGTTGCAGTACGCTGCTCTGGTTGCCGGAGTGCAATCCTTCCCGACTTTTGCGACCACTCCTCCACAGTTCACTTCGCGGGTGTATTTTGTGATTCACGAATCCAGCCCCTCCTTGGTGCAGAGGGGGCGCCGAGTTATTGAGCAGGAGTTTGCGGAGTCCTATCAGGGGATGCCACAGCTCCATGGGCGGCCTTACCAAGTTTTTTCTGATGGCAATCAGGTAGTTTTTTCCATGGTTGCCGATGCAGATATGCGCTCTCCTTTTCAAAATGTCGTGGCTCAGATTGTGGGCCAGTTGAATGGTCGAGTGCGGACTCGAGGCGGTTTTGATTTATTGAAAACCTCCATGACAGAATCGCCAGAGCGGTACTTGGAAGTCATTCTCGACGAGACCAACACCAAAATCCGATCGATCGTAGCCCGCACGGTGGCACTGCGAGATCTCTTGGCCGAACTCAAATTGCAATTTGGAGACTCTGTTCTCGGCCAAAATCTGAGCCGATTTAGCTATATGATCCCCGGCGAGTGTGCTTCTAAGCAGATTGACTGGAGTTTTGGCTCCTCTAACCCGGAGGACAAGGTGGCTGCAAAAACGCTGGATGAGGCACTGCAGGAACTCGCTCGTTTTTTCCACTTGTCGGTTACCAATCACAAAGGGACGTATATCTTTGCGGGAGAGTGCCCGCGTACTCCTTCGGTACGAGCGGCATCGAGTTCTTTAGAATTTCTCCCGAGTCGGTGGATCACGTTACCAGAGGCGATGCAGGTAATGCCGGTGGCCCCACCCCCGCCTTCTCTACCGTCCCGCCCTCCAACGGTCCCGGTAAACCTAGTGGAATAAGTTGCAATTAGGCCTAAAAACCACTAGTTTCCAGGTTTCTTAGAAATGATGCGGGACTAGCTCAGTTGGCTAGAGCGTCTCCTTGCCAAGGAGAAGGTCGCGGGTTCAAGTCCCGTGTCCCGCTCCATTTATTTAAATTTAACCTTAAACTGAACCTTAGCCTCAGGGCTCTACTCCATCGAAGGGGGCATGGCCCCTGGGCAGTTAATTTCTGATCGC
>CAZTDN010000021.1:26257-54417 GCA_964611895.1 uncultured Pseudobdellovibrionaceae bacterium | reverse complement strand
CTTTCGGGGCATTGCCCACCATGAAAAGAGGAGAACCGGAGAACCGGAGAACCGGTACTGCGGGGAGAGGTTGGAGGCGGCACCCGGATTTGAACCGGGGGTGGAGGTTTTGCAGACCTCTGCCTTACCACTTGGCTATGCCGCCCTAAGTCAACGCACCCCTTATACTGCCACCAGGCTCGAGTGGCAATGTGGCAAAAAACCTCTAGTCGAGAAAAGCCGTTGTGTTAAACTTAATGGTAGTAGTCCTCGGTTAGAATTCTTTCGTTCCGCTTAAAACCCTTACAAATTCAAGGTTTCGAACATGTCGACCAAAATGGTCCGTCTCCATCGCGTGGGGAAAAAATACGCTCCCGGTCGGGTCGCTCTCCAGGATGTGTGTTTCGATCTGCAAAAAGGCGAGTTTGCCTACATTACCGGGGGCAACGGAGCCGGAAAGACCACCCTGCTCAAACTGCTCTTTGCCAGCGAAAAAGCCAGTCACGGCTCCATCGTCGTCAATAATCGAGATTTGGCTACCATCGGAAACAGTAAAGTACACCTCTATAGACGAGAGGTAGGGTTCGTCTTTCAAGACTTCAAACTCTTACCCGATCTCACCGTAAGCGAAAATGTCGCCCTCCCCTTAGAGATCCGAAGCATGACCAAAAAAGAAATGGAGTTTCGGGTGCAAGGCGTGCTGTCCCTGGTGGGACTGGCAGATCGCTCCCTGGACTATCCTCAAATGCTCTCCGGGGGAGAACAACAAAGAGTCGCCATTGCTCGGGCGATGGTTGGAAAACCTACGCTTTTGTTGGCCGACGAACCCACAGGAAATTTAGATGCCAAAACCGCTCGCGAAATCATGACGCTCTTCAATGAAATCCGCGAGATGGGAACAACGGTCTTGCTCGCAACGCACGACGAGAGTCTGATGGATGAATTTCCCGCACGAGTTATCGAGCTATATCAAGGCCGCGTTGCTTCAGACACGAGAGGAACGTCATGACTTCACGGAGTTTGCGTCGGGTAATATCAGACTTTAGGCGGCATCCTTGGCTGCATTTTGTCAGCGTGACCACCATCACAGTCGCATTGCTGCTAGTAGGTGCTTTTTTGATTTTCTTCCGCAACGTGGAACGCGTGGCTGAAAAGAACAACCCGCGAATTACGGGAACTCTTTATCTCAGGGAAGGGCTCAACGAAGATCAGGTGCGCGAGCTCCGGGACAAGGTGTTTGCACTGGAATCGGTAAAGCAAGTTGTATTCAAAGACCGTGATTCCGTCGTAAATGAAATTCAGGCGTTCTTGGGTGACTCCATTCACAAGTCGATGCCGGGGAGCGAAGTTTTTCCTGATGTTCTAGAAGTGGAGCTGGATCCAGCCTCCAAACCCGAAACGGTCGCTTTGGTGCAAAAGTCGCTCATGGCGATGGGTGGAGTTCAGGAAGTCGACTTTTCAGAAGGGTGGTTGGCACAGTTTAAGAAGATCCGTCGACTCACTCAAATCATCGGCATCGTGGTTTTGTCTGGGATTATTATCGGATGTAGTTTCATTATCGCAAACTTCATGGGAATTCGACATCAGGCCCGTCGTCAGGAAATTCAAGTTGCGCGCATGATGGGCGCCAACCGTACCTTCGTACTGGCGCCGTTTGTTTGGGAAGGTTTGATTGAGGGGCTCTTAGGCGCCTCGATAGCAATGGCTTTGCTTTACACCGGAACTGTTGTTGCCTCGCAGGTCTTGGCAATTGAATGGGGACAGCTTCTCGGAATAAAAAGCCTGGGATTTCTTTCTCCGGCGCAATTTGTCGGTGTCGTCTTAACCGGTATCACCATGGCATTGATCGGAAGCATTTTAGTGTTCTTCCGTATTCAAGAATCTGGGCATGCATGAAGCAAAAAGTTCTATTTCTACTTTTGGCAGGCAGCTTTTTGCCATTATGCTCTGAGGCGGAATTGCCGCCACCCGAAGAGCGGGCCAAGCAGCTCAAGGCCTTTCTATCCAAAGAAAAACCTGGTTTCGAAAAACGCGAAGCTGTGCGACTGGGGATTCTGGGGGAAATGGACCGGCTAAATCGAAGTCAGAACAAAGTTCGAAACCGAATCGGCGAGATTCATGCCAACAAACAAGAGCTGCAAATGGCTCTCGAAAACCTCTCGATGGAAGTAGAAAAGCACCGTTCCATCGAGAAAGAACAGAAGCAGCGATTTCTAAAACTCATGAAACTGGTAAACAAAATTCGGCAAGATGGTGCCATCAGTTTTGCCTTGAGTGGAAGCGACTTAACCGAAATGGCGGCGAGGGTGCGCGTGCTATTTAGGACCTTGCGGATGCATTCTCTCATCGCAGATCAGTTACAGGAACGGACCTTGCGTCTGGCCGAGAGCGAAAAAAAACTAGGCGAAGCGAAAGAGAGTGTGCACTTGCTGCTTTCAGAAATGACCCAGCAAGAAGCGTTGCTAAAGACATTTTTGGCCAAAAAGAAATCCATGGTAGCTCAGCTTAGCCTCAAGCAGAATCGCTATCGAGCTGCAATGGCCGAGTGGGGATTGGTTTCTAAAGAGTTGAACGAGCTGTTTCAAAGCTTGGAAGCCGACAGAGAGGAACAGCCAGTCCTCTCTAGCGATAAAAGGGTCGTCGCCCTTCCTTTGGAAACGGGCCATTTAGTAAAGCCGTTCGGTAAATATATTCATCCCCAGTTTGGAACTGTGACCTTTCATAAAGGTGTGGAGATCGAGGCCGAGCAAAATGCTCCGGTGCACGCTGTCCTAGATGGTGTTGTAGAATTTGAAGGGTGGGTGAGGGGGCTGGGAAATGTCCTCATCCTTCATCATGGCAACGGTTTTTACTCCCTCCACGCGCATCTTTATAAAGCGCTTATGACTCAGGGGGCAGAAGTTAAAAAAGGCGATACGATCGGGCTCGTTGGCGATACAGGCAATAGCGAAAAGCCTGGTCTCTACTTCGAGCTGAGAGAAAACGGAAAAGCCGTAGATCCCACCCGGTATTTTACGAAAACCGATCTAAAGACGATATTAGGGCCTACAGTGACAATGAACTGAGCGCCTCTCGGGACACCTGGAAGGTCTCGTTCGCTGATTCAGTGAGCATTTCCTCCGCAGCCGAAAACACAGCATCCGCATCAATGCCGTGCAAATGGAAGATGTCCCACGTAGTTCCTGACTTCGAGGTTTTTCTCACAGCTAACGTCTTGTGTTTAACTCCGACAACCGAGCCGATATTGTCCAATAACCCAGGCTCTCCGTCGTGAGTCGAGACGATCGGTACGCGACTTCCTTGTAGCGCAAACCAATCTCCCGCAGACGCAATCTTATCGCCGCGTCCCTGCACAAAATGCATGTCTCCATTCACTCCGAGGGTTTCCCTCAGGTGTCGGTATCCATTCAGATAAGCATAATTACCCAAAAGCAGATCTGGGCTGGTCACCACAAAGACATTTGCACAGATACCCTTTTCGGATTTCAGACGATCAGAGGCCTTTACCGCCTCTGGGACAAGGGCACCCATCGCAAAGAGATGGATCATATTGTCTCCAGGAACACACTCAGCGGTACCACGATAGTCTACTAGCGCATAACCTCCCTCGAGAGTCTCCTTGCGAATGACTTCCAGGATTTCTTCTTCGGACGAGCTCGAAAAACGAAGCTGTTGTTTGAGTCGGGTTAAAAGTTCCTTCTGCACCACGCCCTTAGTGACACAACGAATGAGGGCGGCCTCTCTATCGACGTTATCCCCTGTAAAGTGCCGTCTTAGGGTGTCCGCCAGAATCCAATCCAGTTCCTTAGCAAAACACGGTTCCCATGTGATTTGGTTGGGCATCTGAATGTCGGACTTCCAGGAGTGTTGAGCTCCCTCCGCCGCAAGAGTAACCCCGCTGGGTGTTCCCAATGTGGCGAAGCTCGAGTGCCAGTAGCAGTTGTAATAAAGCTGATCGAGTGCCCGTTTAATGAAAAAATCATAGATAGGCATCGCTGGATAAAAAGGAATGCCTGTAAAGTACCCGAACTTCCCGAACGAGCCCGCAGCCGACATGCAGTTTCCTTCAGCGATTTCAAAACGCAGGTGTCCAGACCGCTCCGACAGATGAGGCATCATGTCAGGAGCTTTTTTATCTTTGGCGTCGAATACGGTTTCAAAGTCTTCCTGTTCGATTGCGCCAAATAGCTTTCCGTTCATATTCGGGCTCGTATTGGTCGAGCTGCCGACATCGGGAGCCATGGTTAGAAAGAGTTTTGAGAAGGGATCCCAAGCGGTACCGGAGGCCTTTGGGGTTTTGGAGTCGCCCGGGCCTTCGCCACGCGCCAAACGATCGAGTTTAGCCGCTACCTGCCCCCACATCCATTGAGTGTGAGCGAGCGGAGACAGCTTGAGGGCGGTGATGTCAAAGTCCACCGGCCATTCGAGAGATCGTGCGAGGTCTTGCCATTTGCTTCGACGGGAGTTGGCTTTTTGGATGACCTCGTCGATTCCTGGCAATAGCCATTTTCGACGAGTTTCCAGGTAGCGTTCTTCGTCCGACCCCTTGGGAAACAGGGCAAAAGGGTCGTCGATATTGCAGCCAATGCGGGTTGCGTAACCGTCTAGTTCTTCGCGCTCCGGCATGGCGGAGTGGTTTCCGGACATTGCTTGGCATTGGAGCGTGTAACCCTTGATGGTGTAGGGCACGATGAGGGTCGGTTTTTCGCTGCGCTTGGCCTCGGTAAAAGCTTCGACCAACATTTCCAAGTCATGGCCGGCGAGGTTGAAAAACGCATCCCGGATGGTTTCCTTGGGGTGTTTTGCGAGCCAAGACTTGAGTTTTGTGGACTTGTCGCCCAGACGCTTAACGATTAGGTCCGCTTTGTTGGCGGAAATCAACGCTTGGAATTCAAAGTCGGTGATTTCCTCGTCCAAGACTCGTTTGAATTCCTCGCCACCAGGCATGGCAAAGAGTTTTTCGCGCTGTTTTCCGTGTTTGAGCTTTACGCCGCGCCAGCCATTGGCTTCGGCCAGGGCTACGATACGATCAGCGTCACTACCACCAAACGCTTTTTCGTTTGTAATGCGTGTTCCATCGAGATTCTGTCGGTTGTAATCTACAATCCAAACCAAACGGCGAAGTTCGCGTTCACCGGCATCGGGCATGGCTTCGTGGAGTGAGCCTTCGCGAAACTCTGAGTCGCCCATTAAACACCAGAAGGTGGGGTCTTCATCCAGTTCAAACTTGTGGTGCCAAGCGTAGTCATAGGCAAGAGCTGTGTAGAGCGCGTTTACTGGAGGGATGCCCACAGAGCCCGATGGAAAAAAGCGGTACCCGTCAGGATCCGCTTCCGCATGGTAGGACTGGAAAACCGGGTCGCCTTCCGGAGAGTAGTGCCGCAGGTGTTTCATGGCGAGCTTGCGCCGTTCCTCAGACATCCAGCTACCATCTTTTTCTTTGAAATTATGCAAAAGGTGGTTGAGTGCGTGGTCCATCGGTGAAACGTGTGGCTTATTCGCCATATAGTCTTCGGGTCGTTTCATCACTAGGTGGATAGCGGCGAGAATATGTTGCGATGAAGCGCACGCGGAAGGGTGGCCACCGACCTTGGGTTCCCCTTTTTCCTTTTCAATTTCCGGGCGGTGGTTGGCCGCATGGATCATTTCCAAAGCCATGTAAAAAGCCCGGGTGGTAATGCGGTTCAATAGTGCGTAGTCCAGCGCAGGGGCGACTTCAGCTTGCAAAGGTTTCTTTGGGTTTTTCATAGGTTGGGCAGTTTAGCCTGCAAAAATCGGCTTTCCAACTCGAAACCAGGGACGTGAGTTTTGTTTTTCATTCTCGCGTGGGTTTCTGCTAGGATGCCGGCCTCAATGCGAAATACTTTGTCTAAATATCTAATTTTGTACCTTTTTTCAGTGTCTTGGGGAGTTCTTTCTCAGGGCGGAGACTGCCCAAAAGAAATTCTTTTTTCCCAAAGCCCCCTCGTGCGCAGTTTAGAAGCGATCTTTCAGCGTGAGTACGAGCAAGGGCGGGTCCGCAACCTGCCCTTAGACTTGCTTTGGGTTTTTCGTACAGCGGATGCCCTTGAGCTCCTTGATGAAGCGGGACGCAACGGGTTTGCGGAGGGCGGTCTACAAGCTTTTATCACTGAAGTGGAGAATGCCTGCCTGCGTGCTGGAAGAGCCTTATCCAAGTGTTGGACGGGGCCCGCGGACCGGCGTGGGCGTTTTATGAAAAATCTCGCGCTTCGATTTGCCTACGAGTATCAAGTTTCGCAAAGTTCGCAGAATGAGCCCCAAGAACCGCCGGTTCTGCTGCGAGACCCCGGTGCGCAGAGCGAAGGGTTTACCCTGAATGCAGCGGAGGTGGAGAGTATCTTCGGCAGTATTGAGGAATTTCAAGCCCAGTACCGCAAGTACGCGCGTTCTAGGATGGGCACTCGCGTGCCGCACCGGCGACCCGCCACCCAAACCGAAGTGACAAAGTTGAACCAGAAGCTCCGGGGGTTGGGGCTGTCGCCTTTGAAGTCGGGCCACCCCGTTCATGCGATGGACGTTCGCGAGGCCAATCGGGAAGAGCAGCTAAAGATTGCGCTGTCCGTTTTGCGCACGCATAGCGGCGAGAAGAACATCCTCGGTTTCTTGTCTAACGATCGAAAACTAGAGCCTCAAAGGCTGCAGAACGGGTTTGGTTCACTGAACGCTTTTCTCCGAGAGCTGATGATTCAGTCAAAGGCGGAAGGGATCGATATTCCTATTGGAGAAGGGTTTAGGGAAAGCCCGGTCTTGGAATGGTTGGTGCAGACGCAGGCTTTCTATTTAAGTGATTTAGGGTTCGGTCCCGCTGGGTTCCAGACCGAGGATCCTGATGAAAATCTCTATCTGGATCCAGTGCACCCGATGTTGCAAGAAGCGCGATTGGCTTCGCGGTATACAGGGCCAGCTTTTTTTCAGAGACTCACCTATTTGGTGCGAAAAGCTCTGTAATTTAGCTTTCTCCGTTATCGTCGGAGAATTCCATAAAGCGGTTGTACTCTTTGATGTACGCGAACTGGGTCAAATCTTGGATTCGGTCGACGTAGAGTTTGCCTAGTAAGTGATCGCATTCATGCTGAATCACCGTTGCAGCAAAGCCTTCTGCGACGAAATCCTGCTTTTTGCCGTCTTGGTCGAAGGACTTTACGGAGATCTTGTTTGGGCGTTCTACGTAGCCGCGTAGACCAGGAAGACTCAGGCACCCCTCCCAAGCTCCAGAAGTTTCCTCTGTGAGTGGGGTTATTTCCGGGTTTATCAAGACCTTTATGAAGGGCTTGGAGTCCTTTTCAAAATCCCAGAGCATAACGACAAGCTGAATGCTCTCGTGCACCTGGGGTGCAGCAAGGCCTCGGCCATCGTATTCGAACATGGTTTCCACCATGTCCTGGATGAGGGTTTGAATTTTTGGGGACTTAATCTCTTTTGGGGGAATGGGCTCGGCAACCTTCCTCAAAACAGGATGACCCATCACCGCCACTTTTCTCAAGGACATGCAAACCTCATACGTAAGCGTTATTGATCACTTCTCCCAGTCCGCCTCCGCCGGGAACAATGTATTGCTTGTCGTTCAAACCACGTTCGGCATCTCGCTCGGCGCCAGGAATACCATTTAACACACTTTTTGCGCTCAGGCCTCGATCCAACCTCAATGCGTAGATCTGCAAATCTGGAAATTTCCGCGTGATGGACTTCAAGTATTCTGGGGTGACGATCAAATGCAGAGCAATGTACCGCGCCGCGGTGCCTCGCTGGGAATAGATCTGCATCGCTGTTTCAATCGTGGAACCCGTCGCGCCCATGGGGTCGGGGATCACGACAAAGCGCCCGTCCACTGGGCCCCCGATTTTTAGCCCCCCTAAGTTTGTCCCTATCACCTGTTCGAGATCGTTCACTTTGCGGTTGATGGATATATGGTCCTGACGCACCCCTTCGGGCTTCACGAGATAATTATAGGCATCAAAACAGATTTGCGAAGGCACGGTACCTGCCCGGGCAAGATTGACGCAAACTACCTGAGTGCCGGGGTCAATGACGCGGCCTTGGTATTCACCCTCGGGATGGTAGGTTTTCATTCGGCTAGTGAGTGTCGCTAGAATCTGGGGGAACTCAGCACTCGCAGCTGTATGAGCGAGTTCTCCGTAGAGCGTCTGGAGAAGCTGGTTAACCAGCGGTTGTTGAGTGGCTGGGTCACAAAGTCGAGCAAGCATCGTGAACAAAAAAGGGTTGCTCAAAATATGGACATTTTTGCCATAGTGATGGGGAATTTCAGAAAGCCGATACTGCTGGTTTGAATAATGGGGGTCAATGAGCACGTTGGCGCAGGTTTAGGTCAATTTCGATTGACCGTCAAACTGAGCTTTTCTATCCATAGAGGTAGGGAGCACAGCACGCTTATGCAACTCAGCCTTTCGTTAGATGAATATGTCGTTTTTGACCTTGAGACCACGGGTCTCTCGCCTTGGGCGGGGGATGAAATTATTGAAATCGGGGCCATGAAGGTGTTTGGCGATCAGGTCGACGAAGAAAATTTTTTCCACTCCCTGGTCAATCCGCGCCGCCTGATTTCTCCCGAGGCGTCCCGTGTGAATGGGATTACCAACGAAATGGTCGCTAACGCCCCTACTTTTGACCAAGTGTTCCCCCGGTTTTTGGAGTTTGTGGGGGGGGCGCATTTAGTTGCGCAGAACGCCAAGTTCGATATGTCCTTTTTGATGAAGTATATGGTCCAGAACAAAATCAGCCACCCCTTCGAGGTGTACGATACGGTCCAGTTTTCGCGCCGGTGTTTTCCTCAGGAATCGCGCCATAACCTCGACCTGATCTGCCAGCGCCTTGAACTTCAAGTCTCTGAGGGAGATCGACACCGATCCATCGGCGACGTGCGCTTGACTGCGCAGGCGTTTGTCAAAATGCGGGATAGGCTGGGAGACAAGCTCCCTCCCCGCGAAAAGTGGACTATTTAAATTAAATTCATCTGACCGCTTGCCATTGGTTGAGCTTGACGCTATGCACAAATAATTAAGGGGGTTCAATCCATGTACAGTAAACGCATAGCAACGTCTTTGTTTTTGGCTGGAGTCTCGGCGTCCGCATTCGCTGCGGACTACAAGGTCGAAGCCACTAGCTCGGCTTCAGGAGTAAAGCTGAAGTTCGAAACCACGGCTGAACAAACTTCGGTTTGCGTGCTGCAGAACAAGGCAGTCACCTTGGTGCGGCCCGGCGGACCAGCGACGGGTTTGGGCAGCATCACGCTGACTGCTAAACGCAACCTTGCTGACGCCTGTCTCACGGTGCTTGGGCCTCATGTGGGTGAGATAGAGCTACCCTTCGGTGAGGAATTACCGTCGCTTCCCGATGGCGAATATGCCCTTTCGATCAACGGCAGCAAGCAAGGCACGCTGGTAATCGAAAAAGGCTCCGCCTCAATCAAATAATTGTTGGTATAAATAGGTGTAACCCAGGGCAGAGAACGTAGCTCTCTGCTCTAGGTTTGCCGCCCCACCGTGCCCACCTTCGGTGTTTTCATAGTAGAGCACATCGTTTCCGTATTCCTCTAGTCGCGCGGCGGCCTTTCGCGCGTGTCCCGGGTGCACTCGATCGTCTTTGGTCGAAGTCATAAAAAACACTTTGGGGTATTTTTTTTCGGGGACGATGTTTTGGTACGGCGAATACTTGCGAATATACGCCGCTTCTTCAGCAATATCCGGGTTCCCGTATTCCCCCATCCAACTATTGCCCGCGAGTAGTTTGTGGTACCGGAGCATGTCGAGTAGCGGAACTTGGCATATGACGGCTTTGAATAATTCAGGCCGCTGCGTGAACATCGCGCCCATGAGTAAGCCACCGTTGCTCCCTCCCTGAATTCCCAGTTTGGAAGGAGAGGTCAGTTTGCTTTCGATCAGGGCTTCGGCGATGGCGATAAAGTCATCGTACGCTTTTTGGCGGTTTTGCTTGAGCGCTGCTTCGTGCCACTTAGGTCCGAACTCGCCCCCTCCCCGGATGTTGGCGAGGACGTACGCTCCCCCTTTTTCAAGCCAGGCCCGGCCCACGCCTTCTAGGTAATAGGGAGTCATTGATACTTCGAAGCCGCCGTATCCGTAGAGCAGAGTGGGGGTGCTGCCATCGAAGGGCACATCTGCGCGGCGGATGACAAAATAGGGGATAGAAACGCCATCCTTGCTTGTCGCCTCGAGTTGTTCCATCAAAAAGGGAGAGCTATCGAATCGAGCGGGGAGCTGTTTGGCTACCCTGAAATTACCCCGGCCTTTTTCGCCGAAGCCGACCACAATAAGAGAGGCGGGCTGCAAAAACGACTCTGCTTTTACATAGAATCGCGACTCCTTGTCACTAGACGAAACCACTGTGAGCGCGCCATTTACATCCGAAAGCGGGATCTTTTCCTTCTGCACCTTCCCCTTTACAAAGCGAACAAACTCCAAGGTGCTCAGAACGTTGTCCATGATACTCAGTACAAGGCCGTTCGAAGTTTCGTGCACTTCCGCGAGGGAGACTCTTTCCTGAGGTTCAAATAGGACCTGCACCCCACGAGAAGGGTTGTTGAGTTCCACGGATTCCAGTGGGGTAGCTAACAATGTGCCTGCTTTGAAGTTTCCAGCAGGGGTATCCCATTCCTCGCGGAGAGAAAAAACTACCTGTCCCCGAAACAGGGTAATGAGCTCCGTTCCAGTCGGAAAATCGAGCCGAGTAGTCTTTCCGTCTTTTACCAAGTGGTAGGCTGTTTCAAAAAAACTCAGACTTTGGGAGACAACGGTGAACGTAAGCCCATCGCGATCAAAGTGGGAAGCACCTACATTGACGTCTTTGACCTCGGCTTCGAACAAAGTTGCAGCTTCGGAAAGCGGGGTGCCTCGTTTCCACCGTTTGAAGATGCGCGGGTAACCAGAGAGGGTGAGGGAACCAGCACCGTAGTCCGTTGCGACAAGAAGCTCGTCTTTTCCAGCCCATTCGACGGAACTCTTCGCTTCAGCTAGTTGAAAGCCCTCTTTCACAAAGGCTTTTGTCGACATGTCAAATTCTCTGTACACGGCGGCATCGGTTCCACCGCGAGAGAGTGCCAGCATACAGAGCTCGCCTTCCGGATGACAGACCGAGCCTTTGTATACCCAGTTTTCGTTCTCGGCGGTTGCTAGTGCGTCGATGTCCAAGACGGTTTCCCAAATGACTTCGTCTTCGAGGTAGCCCTGGGGTGTGGTACGGCGGATTATCCCTCGAACATGGGTGGCGTCTTGCAAAAAGTTATAAAGGTACCCGCCACGTTGGGTAGGGAGGTGGAGCTTGTCTTTGGCAACAAGTATCTCGTGAATCTGTGCGCGCACAGGGCTAAATCTGGCGTCGTTGCGGAGTTTATCAAGCGTGGGAGTGTTGTGATCTTCGACCCATTTCAGTGCTCGGCCAGAAGTCACTTCTTCGAGCCACAGATACGGGTCGGCATCTCCCGATTGCACACTAGGTCCCATGTTGGTTTTATTCGAGTTGCAAGCAAATAGAAAAAAGACACTTCCCCAAAAAAAACTTCGACCCCAAGCCATCTTGCTTCCCCCTGTTCAATTAATACGCTTTCGCAAATACAGCACGTCGAGAGCTCGGTTTGCCAGAAAATAGGCACTTGCCCGGCTCTTCAGGACCATCCAATGGAATACACCGAATAGACACTTTGAGTTCCGCCAATTTAGCGGCCAAACGTGGATCGTCCGACCAATGGCTCAGAGCAAACCCGCCGTGCACTTCGGGTTTGTCTGGATTTTTGGGCGTAAAAAACGCCTCAAACTCTTTGGGGTCATCGATGCGCTTGGTCACTGCTTCGCGTGCAGCCAGCGCTCTTTGGAAAAGTCCCGACTGAATTTCTTCCAAAATCGAGGCGACAGTTTTTACAAACTGTTCCTTGGGCAAACTCGTTTTATCTCGATGGGCTTTGTCTCTGCGCCCCATGAATACCGAACCGCTTGCCATGTCTCGAGGCCCCACTTCTAAGCGAATGGGAACGCCTCGCTTGATGTGCTGCCAGTTCTTGTCGCCACCGCGCATGTCACGTTTGTCGACCTCGACGCGCACTAGGCCGTCGCTAAAAGGTACGCGGGCGATTTCCTTTGCGAGAGCATCACAGTATTCGAACACGGCAGCCTTTTCTGACTCTTCCCGAAAAATAGGGACCAAAACGACGTGCTTGGGAGCTATTTTGGGAGGGAGCACCAGGCCGTCATCGTCGCTATGGGCCATGATAAGTCCGCCGATGAGGCGGGTGGAAACGCCCCAGGACGTTGTCCAAGCGTAGGCCATCTTGCCATCTTTATCCTGAAACTGGATTTCAGACGCTTTGGCAAAGTTCTGACCAAGAAAATGCGAAGTTCCCATTTGCAAGGCTTTGCGATCTTGCATCATGCCTTCGATAGTGAAAGTTGACACGGCTCCAGGGAAGCGCTCTCCAGCGGTTTTTTCGCCTTTAATAACAGGGATCGCCAGATATTCCTGCGCAAAATCGGCATAGACCTCAAGCATCTTGGCAACTTCTTCCTGTGCTTCCTCGGCGGTAGCGTGGACCGTATGCCCTTCTTGCCAGAGGAACTCGGCAGTTCTCAAAAACAAGCGAGTGCGCATTTCCCAGCGCACCACGTTTGCCCATTGGTTAATGAGAATAGGCAGGTCTCGGTAGGACTGCACCCATTTCGAGTAGGCAGCGCCAATGATCGTTTCGCTCGTTGGGCGCACGATGAGCGGTTCTTCGAGCTCGCCTGCCGGAACCAACGTTCCGTTCGGTCCAGCTTCAAGCCGGTGATGGGTGACCACAGCACACTCTTTGGCAAACCCTTCGACGTGTTGGGCCTCTTTTTCAAAAAAACTTAATGGAATAAAAAGCGGGAAATAAGCGTTTTCATGTCCAGTTTCTTTGAATCGTCGGTCCAATATCGTTTGGATATTTTCCCAAATTCCCATTCCCCAAGGGCGAATGACCATGCAACCACGCACGGCGGAGTTCTCGGCAAGACCTGCTGCTTTGACAACTTCTTGGTACCACTCTGGGTAGTTTTCTTCTCGGGTAGGTTTGATGGCAGTTTCTATTTTTTTATTCATGCGTGCTCTGAAACCTAGTCGGAATCTAGAGAGCGGTCAATTGTGCACCCACGCAGCCAGCCGACGGGTTTCAATGCCTTTTCTTGCGATTCGTACTTGCGATAGCTGCCGAGTTAAAGCGCGTTGAATCAGGGAGGAACGTAGCAAGGAAGGTGCTAACCACGCTCGAACCCAGCTAAGAGGAAACCGTGCCCCCCACAAAGCAAAACGAGTCAGCCATCCAGTGGTACGCAAGACCGCTTGAGCCACGGGGAGGCGTTCAGATTCATACTCGTCCAATACACTGAGGGGCGCGCCTTGTTTGAGCGTTCGGTTCAACAGGCTCGCCAAACACAGAGCATCTTGTATCCCGGTATTCATCCCCTGTCCTCCCGCTGGACTGTGGATATGGGCTGCGTCCCCCGCCAAAAGCACCCGCCCTATACGAAACCTTTCCGTTCTTCGTTGGTTTACGTGGAAACGGGTCAGCCAGGTCGGAGCAGAGAGCCGCATTTGGAAAGGGCAAATTCCGTTGGCCAAACTCTCTAGCTCAGAAAGAAGTAGCGGCGTTTCAGCTTTGAGCAGGTTCTGCAAGGTGATTAAGCGGTATCGGTGGTTGCCCAATAAGGGTATGCAAACCAACGTCCCGTTCTTGGAAAAAAACACCCGAAGGCTACCATCTCCCAGCTCCCAATCTACCTCAACGTCTCCCAGCGCAAACGCTCCTGACATTGCTCGGCCGACAAAGGGGATTTCTGCCAAATGCCGAACCGTACTATGAGCCCCATCACACCCAACCAAAAACGCTGCTCGAACCGTAGTTTCAACTCCGGCGTCATTGCGCACTTTCGCGCTGATGTGCGTGCCCTGGTCCTCGTAGCTTACGAGGGTGGTTTGCCGAGTAATATGCGTAGCGAGTTTATCGAGGTTTTGTTCCAAGAGTTTTTCGGTATCTTCTTGGCTCAAAACCAAAATGTAGTTATGCCGGCTGGGAATCAAGCTCAGATCCAACGCAACGTTGCTGCGTTTGCCGAAATGGAGAAACCCACGCTGGGCCTTCCACCCTTTGGTCGTGAGCTGGTCGACGAGTGTGTGGCCAAAATCGTCCTGGAGCGCTTCTAGAGTCCCGGCTTGAATGGCCAGCGCTTTGGATTGAGGGCTCCTCTCGGACTGTTTATCAATAATAAAAACACGAATCCCTCTGCGCGCGAGCGCTGCGGCCAGGGTTAGCCCCGTGGGCCCCGCGCCCACAACCAAAACATCCGTTTCTTTTTGGTTCATCGTTTTAGATTTAACTGCAAGAGGAGGTGTTTTGCCAAGAACGACGAATAGGTCCGCATTCCTTCCGCGTTAAAGTGCATGTCGCCTGCAATATACAGCTGTTTTGCCGAGTGCTCACAACACTCCCGCATATCCGGTGTGGCGTCAAAATACTCAATATGCAACGAGGAAGCTGCACCACGCACTGTTTCGCTGACTAGAGCCGGCCAAAGCTTGCCGGTGGGATCGGGTGTGAGGTGGTTTAGGTGGGGGTGGTGAGCAAACAGAATTTTTCGCCGGTCTCCCAGTCGCTCAATCAAAACTTCGCCCAGCTCCGTTACCTGTCTTTTAAAGTAGAGAATTTCCCTTTCTAATCTGCGGTAAATATCGGAGTCCGTTTTTTGAAGATAGGCGCGTGGACGAGGGCGAGTGTGGCGTTTGCGTAATCTAGGCAAAGTATAAAACTTGACCCTAAATGCCCCAATGACCTTGTGAAGTCGAGTTGGCAGAGCACGAACTTGATCCATTGCACGCTCTAATTCGAGCGTTTGCACGTCGGGTGCAACTGCGACTGTTCGGCCTTGATCATTTACCTGACGAACGGCTGCATAACGGTAGTTTTCATCAGAAAAGTCCGTTTCGTCGATGTCAACGATGATGAAGTCTGGTTGAAGCAAGGGAATGAGTGTGTTGGCTTGGACCGTGTACAAAGAAACAGAATAGGAACTATACCCCGCATTGAAAATTTGAACGTCCACTTTGGGGTACGTCGACTCCAGAATGGTTTCTAGTTGAAAGGGAATCGAGTCTTGCTCCTGTCCTCCCTGTATGAAGGAATCTCCCAAGAAAAGAATTTTAAACTTTGCAAGGCGTTGCGAATTTCGGTTTTGAGAATATTTTCGGATGCCATTTTGGTCATAGGTATACGTAACGAAAGTACCGTCGGGGAGGAGCGCCTTCTCCGAGCCAGGAATGGGGCGGTGATTTAGGCTGTAAGACGTGTGCAGCGGATTGTGAATAGAAATGAAAAACTTCTCGATCAAAGGATCGCCGAGATAAAGTGCCGCTTCCAGACCAATAATAGAAAGAAGAAACGAAAGCAGCAGCCGTCGGATTCGCACGGGAGCCTGGGTCAGATTCGTTCAGCTATCGTGTACATATTGCCCGCGGGAATGGAGGGCGCCAACTCCGAAAGGCCAGTGGCTTTCAAGGCGGAGAGAGCAGCGCTCTTTAGCGGTGCCGGCATGGGCAACATGCGAGTCCAATAGCGCAAGGGGTAACTGTTTGTGAGTGAGCGTGTCTCTAATACCCGAAAGCCCGCGCTCTCCACTATACGGGGAAGAGTCTTTTTGTTGAAGAGGTAGATATGCTCGACGTCGATAATCGGCGATTTTTCGCGCAGAATTTTTGCCTGGAGCGCATCCACATTATGGGTCACCAAGTACACCAGTCCTCCCGGCTTGAGGACTTCGCGGCATGATTGCAAAAGACTCAAAGGGTTCGTCAGATGATCCAGCGTCTGAAAACAGCAAACCAACCCAAACTCCTGCCCATTTACTGAGCTGCTTCCTTCGAAAAAAGCGTTTCTGATTTTGGTGCGAACACGCTCGCTTGCAACTTCGCGCGCGTGCGAGCTGGGCTCAAAACCGATAACGTCCTTGAGTCCTTGATCCAACAACTCATCTAGAAAAAAACCACTGCTGCAACCGATCTCCATGGCTGCTTCTGACTGGAGGCGCTGCTTGTACTTCTTAAGGGGCTTCCAGTAATCCTTGCGGATGGTGTCGCTGTGCTCAGAAAAGGTCACTGAACTCGCTGCATAGAGATCAAAAAGGTCTTCGTCGGATAAGGTTTGAGCAGAAAATACGAGCCCACAGCCTTCACAACGTACAATGCGGTAGTGCCAATGCTCTGTCACTCGGCGAGCGGAAAATACAGCGGGAGTTAGGTCGTCATCCTTGAAATTTCTGGGGTAAAGTTCTGACAACTGTTCTTTTTCTCTGCAAATCAGACATTGTTTGGTGACGTACTTACGCATTTTACCCTCGCTAAACTGTGGCCGCAGGTTTTCGCGTCGCTGCGAACTTATCCATTTCGCTGGCGGTCGTGATTACCTGATTTCCTTGTCGAATGGAGCGCCGGATAAACTTGGGGCGCGCCTTTGCTTCTTCAAATACCTTACCTACATATTCACCCAGGACAGAGAGCCCGAGCATATTGATTCCGCCGAAAAACAGAATCAAAATTATCACCGTGGCAATACCGTGGGGAATGGTCGGGTCCACTAGTTTTGCGATGATTTGCCCAATGAGTGCGGCAAAAGAAACCGCGGTAAAAACAAAACCCCCGTACATGAGCATTTCCATGGGGGCGAAGCTAAAACTGAAGATCGCCTTACGCGCCCACCAGAAGTTTTTTCGCCAGTTATTAGTGGTGACTCCAAACATGCGTTCGGGGCGGACGTAGTCGACACCTGTTTGCTTGAACCCTACCCAAGCGCGCAACCCTCGCAGAAACTGATCTGTTTCCTTAAATTCTAATAGGCGATCGACGACCTTGCGATCGATGAGCGAAAAATCGCCCGCATCTACAGGGATGGGGACATACGCGAGCTTTTGAAAAAGTCGGTAGAACAGTTTGTAACAAATCTGGAGCGTCCAGGTGGCTTCTCGGCGGACGCGCCTTCCATAAACGACATCGTATCCTGCTCGCCATTTATCAAAAAACTGCTCAATCAGCTCTGGGGGATCCTGAAGATCTCCGTCTAAAAGAATGACCCCGTCGCCAGTCGACAGGGACATGCCATCCAAAAAGGCGCTCTGGGACCCAAAGTTGCGGGAGTGTTCTACTGCCAAGACGTGTGGGTCGCGGGCACAAATCTGGGCGAGCACCGCGTCGGTATCGTCCGGACTCGCATCATTTACAAACAGGATTTCATAATCAACTTTGAGTTTGCGAAACACTGCAGTTAATCGCTCGTACATGATCGGAATCGCCTGCGCATCGCGGTAACAGGCAATAATGGCAGACAAGCGAAGGAGTTTATGGTGAGGCTCCAGTGCCATGGCCTGTGGAGTCGCGGGGTGCGATCGCATCCACTCCGCGGTTTCCAAAAGCCCTGTTTTTAGCGGGGTGGAGGCTTTCCATCCTAGCACTTCGGCAGCAAGTGAAGGGTCCGCATACCAATCCGCGAGGTCCCATTTTCGCTCGGGCATGGAACCCCAATGCGCTTTTTCTTCAATTCCAAACGCCTCACGAGCGGTTTCTACCAATTCTCCAATAGTGGTTTTGATGCCGGAACCGATATTGATCGAGGCCCCAGGAGCTTTCTTTACGCCTTCAGTAGCGGCAAGAACTGTCGCTTCGATAAGGTCCGTGCAATACACGAAGTCGCGGGAAATATTTGGCGAAACAAGAGGTGGAAGCTTTTTTTGCAGCGCTTTTTCAATGAGCTGGGGGATAAGGCGATCCCACTCTTCCCACGGACCATAGGCAGAGTAGTAACGCAAGTTAATCACCGGTTGTTGGCGGTGTTTGCCAACATACTGGATTAAGTAAGCTGCTGAGATTTTTGAAGCTGCATAATGACTATTGGGAAGAAGGGGGGCGGATTCTTTCGGTGCAGTGCAGTTGGTCCCATACTCAGAAGAGGATCCAGCGTGTACAAGTGCCGCAATACCAGCTTGTTCGGAAACATTAAGAATGTTGAGCAGTCCTCGGACATTGGTGTCGAAAATCCGCATTGAGTCTGACTGCCGGGAGTACGCGCCGTAAGCGGCGAGACAGAAGACAGTTCTAAAGGGGATCCGCTGGAAGAGTTTTTCGACGTCCGCCGAGCTGCAAATATCACACCGCAAGACGTTGTCGACAGAGAGCCCAGCCAATCGCCACGGAATGAAATTTTGGTGAGTTATCGCGTAACAATCCGGACGGACCTTCAGGATTTCGCGAACGAGATTTGCCCCAATAAAACCAGAGCCACCAAAAACCGCAATGGGCCCTTCAAGGCGAAGTATCTCGTCGGTTAGTCTACTCATCTTTCGTCTCTAAAAAACGGCAAAGCGAATTTGCTAAGGATGCCCCAGCGAGTCCGTTTTCCTTTAGGTGCCATGTTTGAGAGCCATACTTTCCAGAAGGGTAACCGGAGGCTGATAGTGGCAGAAATCGAGCGGGATGCGGGAGTTTTCCGAGAACCAAAGCCGCTACGGCCTGGCCAAGCCCACCCGTGGCATAGTGTTCTTCCAAAGTCACAAGGCGTCCCGTTGAAGCAATCTTTTCCAGGACAACTTCGGGGATTTCTTTCAGTGGTAGGCGGCTAATGGACAAGACTTCAATGGAGTTTTTCGGAAGAGATTCCAGCGCGGCCAGGAGTTCTCCCACAACAGGCCCCACCGAGAGCGCCACTGCGCGACTTCCGTGCGCGAGGGTGCGCCAAACCGGAGAAGAATCACTTCGAGTTTGGGACAAAGCTTTACCTAGGCGCAAGTAGATGGGCCCCGGATGGGCAGCCGCCCACTGAACGCTGTCGGCGACATCTTCGGCAAATGCGGGAACAGCAATCTGCATGTGGGGCAGTAGGGACATGCACGCGATATCCTCCAGGGCATGGTGAGTCGCACCCATAATGCCGTAACCAAAACCACCGCCGTTGCCGACGACACGGACGGGGAGTTTATGCAAGCAGACGTCGTTGCGCAGCTGTTCGTAGGGGCGCAGGGTAATAAAAGGGGTGATGCTATACACCCAAGGGCGAAAACCTTTCGATGCCATACCAGCCGCAACAGAAACCATGTTTTGCTCTGCGACACCCGTATTGATAAACCGGGGCCCGAGGCTATCTCTCAACGGCTCCAGCGCTTTGAATCCCAGATCTCCAGACAAGAAAACGATCCGTTCATCGTTTTTTGCAGCTTCGGTGATGGCGGCTACAAAAAGATTACGCACGCGAACCTGCTTTGGGGGAGTGTAAGAGATGTTCTACTGCTTGGTTGTAAGCGTCGGGCGTCATCGGAAGGTAATGACAATCGACCGTGTTTTCCAGGGCGCCCAAGCCTTTGCCTTTGACGGTCTGGCAAAGCACTGCTGCGGGTCTCTGGGAGCCTTGGAGGTCTACCGCTTGCCGCACCCGTGTGAGGGAATTGAAGCAATGCCCATCGGCTTCATAGACATCCCAACCAAAAGCTCTAAACTTGTCCGAAAGTGATTCCAGCTTCATGACGTCTTCAGTGCGGCCAAAACCTTGTAGCCCATTGCGATCTACCAAAAGGCGCAATCGGTTTAGTCCGTGGTGAGCGGCAAACAAAAGCGCTTCCCAGGTACTGCCTTCGTTCAGTTCCCCATCCGATGCGACACAAAAAACCTGAGAGTTTTTCCCTTGGAGTTTTTCGGCAAGCGCGACACCTGCGCTTAAAGAAAGGCCGTGGCCAAGGCTGCCTGTGGCAAAAGGAATTCCCTCAAGTCGATTTGGTGGCGGGTGTGCGGCGAGAAAGGTGCCATCCTGGTAAAAAGTTTGAATGGATTGTTCAGAAAGTTGGCCCGCTTCTGCTAGCAAAGAATAAAGCGCGGCGGCAGCGTGGCCTTTCGAAAGAATGAGTGAATCCTCGGGCCCCATCCAGCCAAACCGCACAAAGGTGAGAATTTCGGCGCAAGAGAGCGACGCCCCGACATGGCCTGCGGAAGCTTGGTAATACATTTTTAAAAATCGCAGCTGAATCGAGCGGCATTTTTCTCGAAGCAGGCTGGTTTCGGGTTGCATGCAGAGGAATCTCACCGACCACAGTCATTGAGTCAAGGACACAAGCTCTCAGAGAGCTGCGCCAAAAACGCCCGTTGCCAGTCGACGGAAGATAGGGTAGCTGAAATGTCGAAATGATTAATATCATTAGTTTTTCCATTACCAGCCCAGCTATTCGTTATTCTTATCTTTTTCTTGGGTTCGCAACGGTTTTATGGGGAATAGCGTGCCTGTTTTCGGTGCGAGGGTTGGAGGCGCGCGACTGGGCTTTTTGGTTCCTGCTGCTTGGCTTTAGTCCCTTACTGCTTCGCCCCGATTCCACGTCCAAAAATGCGCGCTTTTTGTCCTGCATGAGCGGGTTGTTTCTTTTAAGTTTTTTTGTGACCGGTATTGGGCTGCTCTGGCCCACTCTGCTGGGGAAAATAGCGATCATTATTCAACAAGCTTTTCCGGCCTACCAGACTCCCATCGCCATCGCGTGGGGTATTGGGATCGCGGGCCTGCAAGCCGTTATCATCTACGGCGGAACCCGGTGGTTGGCCGGGAAGCAGCTGTCCAAAACGGAAGCGATTGGAATACTGCCACTGCTGCTGTTTATTTTCGGGCTCAACGAGGCAGAGACTGTTTTTTTTCGGTTCGGACAGGGAAGCTGGAACTTGATTTATGCTACTGCCTTGGTGTTTTGGTTTCGCACGGTTTATTCCAAATCCCAGAGCGAAACGCCTCTGGCGCAAACCTGGGGGTGGCCGGACTTTGTTTGGCTGGGATTTTTCACCTTTCTGCTTCGCCTTCCTCTCACTGCCGAATCGGGGGTGATGCTCCATCATTGGAGCTACTACCTGGGACCTATTGAAACGTTAAAGCAGGGTGGGGTTCTGCTGCACGATACTCCTAGTCAGTACGGGTTTTTGAGCATTCTTCTGCCCAGTTTCTTGCCGTTTTCGAGCGCGGATAGTTTTTGGGTCGCACTCGGCTTGGTGCTGTTATTGCAGTTTGTATTAGTTTATGGCGCGATTCGAGGTTTGCGATTTTTTGCGGGCGACAAGATTTTGCCGGGAGTATTGGCTCTGGTGTTTGTCCTCTTTTTGGGCGGATCTCGCTATCGCAACCTCGGGGTTTTCGAAGCGCCCAGTACATCGGGGTACCGTTTTTTGTGGGCGTTTGCTCTTTGCCTCTTGTTCCTGCGCGAACGGCGCTCGATTGGTCTATTGTCCCTGATTTTTGCGATTGGAGTGTACTGGTCCGCCGAAAGCGCCGTGTACTGCTTGTTTGTGTTGTTTGCTACTTATATCGCCCACCTTTTTCAATGTCGGGGAAAACAGTTTTTCCCGCCGTGGTTTGTAGGTCCGCTCCTGGCAGCGGCGGTTAGCTTCGGCGTAATAGAAACTGGGTACCGTTTGGTGTTCGGCATTGCTCCGGACTGGATGAGTTATATCGAATACCCACTCGTGTATGGAGGCGGATTTGGATCGATGCCGGTACATTTTTTTTACGGCACTACGGCGAGCTTGGTGGTCAGTTTAGGGGCCTTGGCTTTCTTATTGAGGGCAGTGGCATTTGAGAAAGGGACGCTTGTTAGTCCTGGAGCGTATGGGGTAGTTGGGTTCGTGTTTGCGACGTTGACCTATTTTATCAGCCGTAGCCACCCTTCGAATATTCTCAACCTGTTTTGCTACTACACGCCTCTGCTATTGATTTTGGTGGATAAGGCGAAACTGAGTCGCACTGACAAGCAGCTTAGGACTTTTTTGTTTATGCTCTTTGTTGCACTTTTCCTGTGCACTTTCCCACGGTTTTTGGATCTAGGGCCTCGACTTTGGTCCGTGGCTAAAATGCCCTTAAATGCTTCAATGGATGATGTCCTGGATCAACCCGGGGGGATTGGGCTTATGGAAGATCTAAAGCTTCCCTCCAATCGTCCCGTTTTGGACTTTTCGGTTTATTTTCCGGAACTACGGCTGAAGTCAGTGCCGTACACTCCATTCTACCCTGCCTATCCCATGAGTCAGTTTGCACTGCTTTCTCCCGAGCGACAAAAAACCTACCTCACCCGCTATTACGCAAAGCGCCCTTTGCCAGATTTTACGGTAATTCACCGCAAGCCATTCGAGGATCGATGGCTTTATAAGGTCATACACGAGATGTACACACTCACCGGGATTCGGGAGGTAGAAGGAGATCGGTTCCGCGTCATTGAAGAATTTCAGCGAGGTGGAGCCACAGCTCCCAAGTAGATCCCACCCAATGCACAAACCCAAAAAAACACGGTGATTGCGCTGAGTGAACGGCTCGAATTTCGGACGCCGTGAATCAAGTACCCCATCAAAATACAACTGGCGGGAAACAAGTATCTCCCCTGTGGGGACATAGCCCCCGAGAAGGACGCCCAATAGTGCATAAAAAAGTTTGCTACGACCACACTGGCGAATCCGAGGTGCCACGGACGTGCGGTGCTTTTTTGCAATAGAGAGCGAGTGAGGAAGTACAGTCCCGTGGGTAGGAGCAGCAGTTTCCAAATCCAAAAAACAGGCGTGGGAAACGCTTGGGTAAAGTACCCGAACACACCAAAGGCGCTATTGAGAGATAGTCCGAGGAATGTTCGCGACAAAACGGCCGCGCCACCGGGAGGATCGGGGTAGATTTGGGAGAGCGCGCTAAAGCCCAAGAGGCTACCGTACTTTGCCGTGTTCACTGTGTAATTGTAGTAGAACCAAGGCACGACGGAAAAAATGCCTGTGGCTAAAACCAGGGCGCGCGTGCGCAGGTTATTGAGAATCAGAAGAGGCAGCGGCAGAAGACAGTAGTAGTTGAGTTTAGATGTCATCAGCAAAACCACGGAAAATGCTATCCACGCTAGATTTTGTTTTCTCAACGCCCAGACTAACATTGCCATGACGCTAACCCCCATGGCGTCCAGGTTTACGTAGGATTGCGTGTAGGTAATTTGCGGCAGGAGCCCGATTGTGGAAAACGCTCCTAGTTGAATACTAAATCGATAAGGGTGCACTAGTAACAGGAGAAAAACCGCAAAAACCGCAAACCAAACAAGGCCACCCAAGCGTGCCGCTAAAACGGCGCCGGATTTAAACTGCGGTTTGGGATGTTCCATATCTAGGAGGGATGGATCGATTCGAGATGCCAACCAAAGACCAGCTGCGTACGGGACATACGGTGCCGGGTGAAATAGAGCGTACGAATAGGCGGGTTTATACTGGTGCTCGTTCTCCAGTGTGAGAAGTTCACCTCGCGCTAGCGCGGTGACCATGACCATGTGTCCCACTTCATCGGGGGCGTTGAGTGGCGCAATGGTCACAACACTGACCAGTCGAAACAAGAGTAAAACCGCTGCTAGAGCTGTTAGTTTTTTCACTCCCCCGACCTTAGCCTGCTTTTCCTTTTTTGGGTACGCGGTACCTAGCCTTGAAGCCCAAACTGGTTTGGACCAAGTAAGTGCAAGAATTAAGGCGGTGAAGCCATAGTGCACCGGGCCGTTATTCTGTGGCTTGCAGCGTGTTAGAATTTTCCCACTTCACTCAAATGAACTACGATAACGAAACTAAAGTAGCTCCCCAGCCGATAGACTTGGCAACGGGGGACTCCTCTCGATCAGCGGGATTGTACGTAAAGTCTATCCGTTCGGACATCACGACGCGGCTGTTTGCAATGCGGGTAGATCTTGAAGCGATTTTGTTTCGCAAGAAGGAAACGCTTCGACAAGAAGTGCGCAGTTTTATGGAAGAAATTGAAAAAAAGAAGACCAAGCTAAACTTCAACGCAACGGATGTGACCACTTCCGTGGTGGAAGACCACCGAGTGGGAGGGGTGTACTCCTTTATCATCGGAATATTCGGGTACGAGCGCCGCGTTCGGCGGACCCGATCGACGCTATCTCGGCAGCTCAACACCCGTGATGTTTCGGCTCAAATAGAGCGTTTTATCGTCGAGTCCCAGTCAAGCTTCGAGAAAAGGTTTGGCAAGATTGCCGATGTCGAAGAAACGGTAATTAGTTGCATCAAGCTAGCCACTGATCAGCTCTACCCGGACGAAATCACGGTGTTGAAAATGGCAGTTCGTAGGGCGTTGTCGAGAGTGGCTCTCAAGCCATGGTATGTTAAACATGTTCCCACCAGTCCGCACTTGATCTTGCATGACCCAGCTGAAATCGCGGCAGCTTCCGAAAGCGCTCAGACCAATCTAGATCGAGTGTATTCGGCGTTGGTTTCCAAAGCGAACGCAGCTCGCAAGAAGTTTGAAAAAGACATCGATCTGGTGCTCGAGCGCTTGAGCGAAGAGCTGATCGCTGCATGTTTGGATCGCAAAGAAATGGAGCAGTTGCTTAAGTCCGCTCTGAGGGAAAAAGAGGCCACAGCGGAAGCGTTGATGCGCAATCAGTTCCTGGCTGATCCTAGTGCGCGCGTGGTCATTCCAGTCGGCCCCGACGAAATACGGCGTGCACTGCTAGCACACCCACATTCAAGAACATAAACAGAAGCACACTGATCCAAGAAACAGCCCTGTCTCGGGGCTGGTTTGGATCGGTGAAGACGAGCTCAGATTCGAAGGCACCGGCGGGCAGGCCTACCTTTAGGGCCTGGCCAGGCCGGGATAGAATTTGAGAGCTCTCGCCGGATATAGAATGGATTCTCCAATTTCTATGATGGTTCATGTTTAACTGGACTACTTCTGCCCGTCCCCTCACGGAGGGGTTTAAGAGCCGAATTCGATTCCAGGACAGACGCTGAACTGTCCAATCGGCAGGGAAATCTGGGAATAGAGGGCCCTCTCGAACAACTCCGGGGAGGCTGAGCGATGGGGCGGGATCGTCGCAGTTAAGAATTCCAACGGAAGATTCCAATGAGGCAAAGCGCTGCCTGGATCGAGTGTCTTTCCAATCAAACTGGTTCGAAATGGAATGGGTTTTAACTTTGGCCGGATCTGCTGAAAGCGAAGCCATTTTTAAAGCGTTGAATACGCAGAAACCCGCAAGGGGAGCGATGATAAAAAAGACCCTCGTTTTGGTGAGGGCCCAGGATTTCATGGCCCAGGTTGCAAGCAGGAGCGCAGCGGGAACGAATCCGATCAAAAATCTAGAGGTAACCCGAACATTCGAAAAAACCGGAGTGTATTGATGGAGCGCGTCAAACGGAGATAAAAACGGCCATCCCAGAGCCCGAAAACTGCCGATGCTCAAAAGGAATTGCAATGCGCCACAGAGGAGCAGAGGCCAGTAGTCCTTGGGAACTCGAGTGATTCGCATGCAGCCGATGGCGAAAAATAAAAAGAGCACTGGCCCGATGAACATTTGGTATTCCCACGGGCGGTACTCAGAAACGAACAAAGTCCCCGGAACAAACAAGAAAGTAATTAGGCGCAGGGGGTTTTCAAAAACCAGCGGCGTTGTGCGAGGAAAATCGCGAATGTGGTCTAGGGCGGGAAGCAGAAAAAAGGCGAGCGTTCCAAGGCTAAGTATCAGGGTTGAGCCAAAATGGGCGCTCAGACCTAGCGCTTTTTTCCAGGGGGTTCGACGGAAAACGAGTTCTAGGGCGAAAAAAATCGGCACGCAAAGGTAGAAATAGACAAAAAATCCGTAGCTGTGGATGCCGGCGACTAGAGTCAGCAGGTAAAACCCGATGAGGTGTCGCAATCGTCCCGTGGAGAGCCACCGTCGGATGCATAGAAAAAAACCAGGCACTAAGAAAAAACTCGTGAAATAGGCGTGCATTTGGCCAAGATGGCCGACGAAATATCCGTTTAGCGCCCAGGCACAAGCGAACAGGAGAGCTGTCGGACGGCCGAAGCCGTAGTCCCGCCACAGCTGTGCAAACAGCACAAACCCGGCGCTCATCCACAAGAGCACCATGACTTTAAGTCCCGCGACAGGTCCGAACAGAAAATACAGTGGGACGCTGGGGTGGTAGAGCGGTAGTTGAGAGTTGCCGAACAGGGGTGACCCACCACAGAAAAATGGGTTCCACGCATTGGATGTGTCCCCTACTTGGTGCCACCAGACAGCTACCTGCGCCCAGGAGGCCATCGTGTCGTAGTCCCCCCAGGTCATGAAATTCCAGTACAGGGCGTACGGCACTAACCACGCAACCAACGCGAACAGGTAGTAAAGCATCGACGGCAGCATAGCTCGTTTCGGTGCAGAATGTTAAGCCTGGCGCTTATCTCCAGGGTGCGCCGCGCCAAGTTTTTGGAAGCGGCAAGTCATGTCATCTTTTTGCCTGTTTATTTCAGCGCTTTTTCTGCGGAGATCCCGGTGGCGTTTTTCCATGATGCCCCGAATCAAGTTCTTTTATTTTGGGGCGTTGCACTTCTGCATTTTTGGTTCCCCCAAAACCCTTATGCAGCACTGACCCGCAGCGTCATCAGAATTCGCTTTATTCGTCGATTAGCAGACAGAGAAGACGATGTTCAATCGACGATTGACATACTGCGTCACACTTGCTGCGATTCTGGGCGGGTGTGTATCAGGGCCGAAAGAGCGGCCGCAAATCACACACGGTGGGCTCACGCCTACGGAGTGGACACGCACTCCTGTGCTTGCGCAGAAGGATTTCACTGGGCAGACGCTTGCACTGATTTCTCACGCCAAGGCCATCAGCAGCAAATTCAGCGATTCGCCAGATTGGCACTCGCGACTACGAGCCGAGTTCGACGTGGCAGCTAAGGGAGACCTTGGACGATTAACCCACGACGCTCAGATCGCGGGATGGTGTTCGGCATATCATGATCCGAAGTGGCTACGCCCAGCCGTGATGGATGTTTACGTTCGCGAGGGTAAGGCTGTTTTTGTTGTCACTCACCGCAGCACCGATCGCGATGATCTATTGCATAGAATTCGACGGAAGGTGGCCGCGGATACGTTCCAAATGGTTCCAGCAGCGCCGACGAACTTGCCGCTGGCGGCGCTATTGGATACCTCTCCCAAACAGGGTTATGCGCAGCTGTATTCCAAAGCGCTTAGAAACACGACGTCCGCAGAAGCACCTCAGGAGTTTGATCGCATGCTGACTTGGCTCAAGCTCGTGCCGGTGCCAGACGGCACTTTGGTCCTCTATACAAAAGAAGTGTGTATTGACCAGGATCGGTGTAGCTCCACTTGGAAAGACGACCTCATTTACGGAATGCCCTTGGGGTACTGTCGATTCGAGTGGAAACCGTGATTCGATCGAGCGGGCACCGAAGTGCCCCCCGATCGCACTCAACAAAAAACTTTCTACCAATAGTGCACGGCGATCAAAGAACCTAGGTGTGCGCTATAGCCCCCGGCTTCGCCAATGCCGTGGTACTGATAGTGCAAGCTGACGTCCCATTGCCGATCCGCGCTCCAAACGGCGCCGAGCGCAAGGGGCACAGTGAAGGTGGTGGTGTAGGACGGCACGACGGTGCCGATGGTGGGAGAGAGATATAGTTCTGAACTGCCATTGGAAACTCGGAGTTTGGCTACAGCACGCAGTGCCAGGAGAGGGGTTACCTGAAACAGTGGCCCCATCACGAGCTCGGTTTGCCACCGGGCTGCCGTACCACCCGTGTAAAAGGTCGTGTCGGCGCCGAGCTTAAACTCCGCTGCGATGGTCGGTGTGAGTTTTTCTCGATAAAACAAAGAGGCACGGGGTGAAATAACAAAGCCTAAGGTCGAGCCGTACCCATAACCCGAACCAAAAGTCAGGCCGAGCAATCGTTCATCCGATTGGTGAATCTGGTAGGAAACTGCGGTGGGAACCGGAGACCAGTGGAGGTTCCACTTTTCGCTGAGAGAGCTCGTCCAAAAAAACGGAAGCGGCAGGGAGATCGACGCACTCGCCCGAGTGCTGTCTTGAAAGTACCCAAAGGGGAGCAATGTGCTCCAAGTAGCGACTTTGGGTGGTAGTACGTACGGGCGATCGATCTCTGTACGAGGGTATTCGGCCAATTCGGGTGCGCTCGCGCAACCAGACAAGATCGCCAAAAGTAAGACCGCAAGAACTGGAGTCAGACCATGTTTTTTCATTTCATCCATCTCCCTGAAAAAGGAGCGCGACTGAAGCATGTTTGTCGTTTTTTTTTTTTTTTTTTTTGGTGGGGGGGGTTTTGGGGGGATTGGACCGGAGTTTTT
>CAZTDN010000021.1:0-26247 GCA_964611895.1 uncultured Pseudobdellovibrionaceae bacterium | reverse complement strand
CGCACACACCCAAAAAAAAGGGGGGCGCCTGAGGCATTTTTGTCTTTTTTTTTTTTTTTTTTTTGGAGGGGGGCTGTCTAGGGGAATTGGCCGGACTTTTTTTCGGTTTTTTTGGTATTTCTAGGTACTTACCAGGTGTTGGAGCCTCCAAGTTTCAACAGTCTACATCGGGCGCTTACTGCCCACGCTGTCCCACAAATGTCCCACGTTTTGTGCTATAAAGCCGCGCTTATGAAACTAGAGGGTTTGCATTTCCAAACGGTGGTGTACGCGTTGCTTTTCAGCACTCTAGCCCCTGCCAAACTTTTGAAAGCGCTACCTCGGCCCACCTGCGATAAATTAATCCTCCTTGCCCACGATCCCGTTATGCGTCGTGATTGGATGAACGACCTTAAGGGAAGAGACCACGAATTCTGGGATTACATTGATTCCGTTCTTGAGTATTCGCTTCAAGATCCCTCACAATCTATTCCCAGCTATTTCGGGGGAAATATTCCGTCCTCACATGTTCTTCAACTGATGGGATTGAACTACAGACTAGGGCAGCTGAACTTAGGGGCGTTCGACTCTTCTGCGCTGCGTTCGCAATTGAAAGGGAGGTGGTCTGAAAAAGTTCTAATTGTTGTGCATCAAGATAAGGCCCTTCAAAGAAAAACTGCAAACTGGATGAAAAAAGATAAGTTTAAGAACGCCCCTCGACTTATTCTCTTTTCGGAAGAGTTCCCCGTGCGGTCTAGGGTTCTGCGCGAGCAGGCCAGCTTACTGGAATACTCTATGAATGGAGAACATGGCTCAGTGGTAAATACGTCAGAGATCCATGTTGTCGGCGGAAATTTAGGAAGTTGTTTGAACCGAGCTATTTTGAACGCGGCAACCAACGCGCTTGGATTTCATCCCTCGATATCTATCCATCTTTATATGGGCTTAATTTATGGTGATTCAAAAGAGCTTGCGCGACTCCATTCTGGAAAGTCGTTAAGTCACGGGCAGTGGCAGTTTTTAGCTGAATTAGCGGTTCTTGGGCACTTTCAAATGGACCGAGAGAACTGGAGTCGCCCCGCGTTGGTTGAATCGGCATTGCCTACATTTAGATTTCAACGCAGAGACGGACGACTACTGAATATCATTTTTCATGATGTGGATTAGCGAACCCAGAAAGGCTACCTACGGTGGTTGAAAGTCATTGCTGTCCCACAAATGACTCGATCCACCATGAAGAGAGAAGAGTGGATAATTTTCAGAAATGGTGGGCAGTATAGGGATCGAACCGCAAAACACCAATGATTTGGTGTTTTGTGATGACTTGTCGAAGTTAAGTAATTTTCAGGAATGGTGGGCAGTGCAGGGATCGAACCTATAAAACATGCCATTCAAGGTATGTTTTACCCTCAAGCTTCGGAGGGTTGACTCCCTCAAAAACGTAAAGTGTGAATTTCTCACACTAATTCAATAAAACCCAAGAGTTGTCCCTCGTTCGTGACTACGGTCATTGACGGTCCATAACGGGCATTTACGGCCTATACTGTCCCACAAATGTCCCACGCTCCCTATGCGACTTGAAACTTGCCCCCTGCCCAAATAGCTTCAGGCCGATGGAATCGGAAGCAGCTGTTCTCAAGCTAGTGGCATCTCGCCTAAATGCGGTGGGTATTCCGTACATGGTGTCTGGATCTATGGCGCTCAACTTCTACGCCACGCCCAGAATGACTCGAGATATTGATATTGTGGTTGAGATTCAACCCAATAGAATCGAAAGCTTGTTCCACGCTTTTCGGGTCGATTTCTATATTGATGACGAGATGATTCGAAACGCGATTCAACACGAAATTCCCTTTAACATTGTCCATCTAAGCTCAATTACGAAGGTCGATCTCATTCCTCGAAATCAAACGGCCTTCCAACAGAGTTCTTTTCAAAGAGTGAAGTTCCTGCCGTTTGAAGGGGACAAAATCGCAGTGATTTCTCCAGAAGATCTCATTCTCTCAAAACTTATTTGGGCGAAGGATTCTTTATCTGAATTTCAGTTAAGGGACGTGAAGACGCTTTTAGATATTACCGGACTGGATATGGCCTATATAGCCCAATGGGTATCTCGGCTTGGCTTAGACGAACCTTTTTTGCTGGCAAAGAAATGAACGATACTCACCCCCAAATTGCTGCTCTATACAATGCGATGTTTGCGCGCCTTTCTCATGAGGAAAGGGCAATGAAGGGGTGCTCAATGCATGACTTCTCCAAGAAGATTGCATTGAGCCAAATAGAATCACCGGAAAAAACTCAGGCTGAAGTAATGGTCGAGCTCTTTATTCGATTTTATGGGCAAGAATTTCAGGGGATTCGTTTAAAGCAGGTTCTGAATGCCATTCACCAATACCATTCCGCGCAGCCAGTCGGTTCTATTAAGTCCGAGGACTCTAGCCTCAAAAATGCCGTTCGTTCTACCATAGGGCTAGAATTAGACGGTCCATAACGGGCGATTGCGGTGGGTGATGCGGAACATCGTGCCAATTTATTGACGTGTTCAACCCGTCTACGAGTGCCCAGTTCTTGGGTACGGCCCTTGTAGCGAAACAAGTAAATCGGTAAGGGGGCTCGATGAGAAAAAGTTTTATGCTGGCCGCTGTTTTAGGCTTAGTGTTTTCGCACCCCCCCTGATGGCGGAGGTGGAGGACGACCACCGAGCAAAGCAGAACGTGATTGCGAAGGAGGTTCCAGTAGTAAAGCTGGTGGGAAAAGTGCGCGAGCTTGGCGCCTCTTTTGGCGATAGCTTGCCATATAGAATTTCCGTAAACGGCAAAGAAACAGAACTAATGGGTGCGGGTTCAGAGTTCTGGGACAAGATGAAGCAACTCGAGGAGTCAAACTCTACCGTTGAACTCACGGGTTACGAAACCACTTATCGGACGCGGTACACCAGGGAGATTCGCAAAGCATTCAAAGTGACGGGTATTAAAGATTTGGGACAACAAGAAGATAAGACAGAAATCGTGGACAAGAAGGGGAAGAAACCCCCAGCCAAAGAAAATCCTGTCATCTTCAAAAAGTTCAGACTTTCTGACTTTGTAGCCGCTAAAGAAGCCACGGTCCACGTGTCGGAAGGAAAACTTCAAGATGCCGTCACCACTGCAAAAGAATTGGGCTTTAAACTGTCTTATGTTTCGAAGCAATCACCTGTCTTCATGATTGAAATCCCATCGGGTGTGACTGCTGCAAAACTGCGCGCGCTTGCTAAGGACGACAATGTTGCTTCGATCCAACCGACGACTTTTGCAAGTCCGGAGTAGTCCGGCAGGCGGGTCTCTTCCTACTGTTCGGTTAAAGGATGGCTCGCAGGTGATAATCCTGGCCGTAAGTTAGTGGGTAGCGAGGCGAGGCGCTTTTTGCAGGAGCTCTGAATTTACAAGTTCCGTTAGGTCCATTTTCCAGTCCTTGGAATTCAGAGGAATACTTTAGATGGCATCCCTACCCAACTTCTCGAATAGCACTGCTAGCCGTTTATCGAGTTAGAGTATGACGGATAATTTCCTACCGACGGACGAGACCATTGGTCAGCGATATCCCACGCCGGACGCGATACAGTCACCGCCCCCTTCTGGTATCTTTGTGCGGTAAGTCCAACCATCGGTTCTTAACGGCGTGCGACATTTCTGATAGAAACACCGCATGTCAAGGCCACCAATCGACTGGGACAAGCTAACCCCCGAAGAGCGCAAGGCTATGGTCCAAACACTCCTGGAAGGGGAGAAAAAACACCGGTCACCTACGCTCGATGACATTCCTTTCTCCATGAAGGTTTTGGCGCTGTTTGGGCTGCCAGCTGAATCAAACCCAAACGAACTAGAACGCGCGCCCCTGATCACCTACCTCATGATCGGGACCTGCGCCGTCGTTAGCTATCTCTGTTTTCATAACGAGGAACTCTTCACGTCTTTGGCCATGTACCCCAGCCAGTTTTGGCGTTTCGGGGGCTTGAACTTTCTTTCCTGCTTCTTTGTGCACGCAGGCTGGACGCACCTTCTGTCGAATATGTATTGCCTGTTCGTCTTCGGGGATAACGTGGAAGATGTCATGGGGAAGGCGAAGTATGTGCTGCTTTTGATCGCAGCTACTTTCCTTGGGTCTCTGGTCTCGCTCATTTTTGGGGAAATGAGCGCAATCCCGCACGTGGGTGCGAGCGGCGGAATTTTTGGAGTCATGGTGTATTACTTACTACGCTTTCGCTCCGCCAAATTTACTTACTTTTTTTTCTTTCAGTTCTTTCATGTGCCGGCCATCGTGGTGCTTGCTATCTATTCTTTCTCCCAGGTCACGGGAGTCTTTGCGCAGTTGCAAGGAGGCAGCGAAGTTGATGCCCTTGCGCATCTCGGCGGTGGTCTGGCGGGACTTTTCTTCTGGTTGTACGAAAGGCGTCCGAAAGACGAATCCCCATCGGATAGGATTCCTTGGGCCTAGCATGTAATTCATGCAGCCCTATCTTCCGATTCCCAGTCTGGAAAGAGCAGAACCGCTGGGTGGATGTGAAGAACCTTTGCTAAAGCTTTTGCCCGTTCTACACCCAGGCTAATCCGATTGCTCTCGAGACTAGAGATGGTGGCTTGAGTCAAACCAGCCTTATTCGCCAATTGATTTTGAGTGAGTTCGTTTTTTTCGCGAAGGATGGCTAATATCTCTCCAGAGGTTAAGCGAACACGTAACTTAGATTTCGAAAACTCGCTTTTTAAAGCGCTCTTAACTTTTTTTCCTGTAGTCATGGGGCGTAACCTCCAATACTTTGATTTGAATTAAACGATCTTCGATCAAGTAGATCACTCGCCACTGAATATTTAAATAGGAGCTTCTAGCTCCCGCCCATTGCCCTTTCAAAGCATGATCTTTAAATCCCGGAATGACTCTCAACGCTGTAGGCCCCGAAAGCTCCACCACCTTTTTCCAGGCCTCGTATTGTCTCAAAACTTCCTTGGGGCATTTATCAAGCTGCTTTTTTACGCTTTTGCTTTCCAGTACTGCCCACATTATTCTTTTATAATATTACTAAAAGATAATGTAAAGATGTCCCATAAATGTCCCACGAGCGTAAATTCATCACGGAAACTAGCGCCGGATTTCATGTTAAATATTTGATATTTATAACGAATAGAGATTGGGCAGTGCAGGCATCGAACCTTTAAAACATGCCATTCAAGGCATGTTTTACCCTCAAGCTTCGGAGGGTTGACTCCCTCAAAAACATAAAGTGCGGAAATCCTGCGCTTTTTCAATAATAGCCGGGAGTTGTTCCTCGTTCGCGACTACGGTCATTGACGGTCCACAACGGGCGTTTACCGGCTACGCTGTCCCACAAATGTCCCACAGAGGCCGCGCTCCCTAGAGTGCCTTTCCTATTCTGGAAAGTCCGGCTATTTTGCCCGGTAATGAATCAAGGACCCCATCCCGAAGTGGATATTGCATTACTTGAATACAATCTCTCTCTTTCTTATGAGGAGAGACTTGCCCAGCATGCAAGTGCTTTGGATTTAGTAATCGAACTCCAAAACGCTGGTCGCAATCTAAGATTGAAGGAATATGAAAACGGATCTGAACAGGCTTCTACGCATACTCCTAGAGAATGAGATTGAGTTTGTTCTGGTCGGCGGATTTGCTGCGACGGTGCATGGCTCGTCCTTTGTTACCAAGGATATCGATATTTGTTGTGTTTTATCGCCTGCCCAAATCGAAAACCTTCGCGAGGTGCTTGGCCCTCTCCATCCAAAACATCGAATGACACCTGCGAAATTGTCCTTCTTGAAGGAGCCACGAAACCTAGAGTCGGTCAGAAATATCTATTTGGAAACCGATCTTGGGATTTTGGATATTATCTCCGAGGTTGCTGGAATTGGTTCGTTCGAGGAAGTGAAAAAAAACTCCACAATGATCTCGCTCTTTGGGTATTCCTGCAACGTGATTTCGGTCCCGGCTCTTATCGAGGCCAAGAGAGCAATGGGTAGAGACAGAGACAAGGCTACTATCCATGAGCTATTGGTGCTTCAAGAGAAGACGCAAGCATCGGTGACTTGCGAAATAAGCCGTTTTGAAGATTTACCGAGAGAAGTCAGCGCTTTTGTACTGGCATCTGCCAAAAGAGAATTTGGAAATATTCCCATTGTTCGAGAGCACGTTTGGGCAAAGGCAGATTGGTGCATTTGGGCGCTTAGAAATGAGGCGATCCTCGGTTCTGTTAGTCTTGTAACTAGGACTGCCTGTTTTGACGAGAAATCTGTGGCAGTAGTGGGGATTAATAATCTTATTATTGAGCCCAGCGCGCGAAAGATGGGCATTGGCAAAATTCTGATGAATAAGGCAATCGAGTTCTGTTTTGAAAAATTAAAAGCGGAAGCGATTGTGCTGTTTTGTGCCGACGACTTAGTGGGCTATTACCAACAACTGGGTTTTACCAAAGTAGTTTGCCCTGTCTGGATAGAGCAACCAAAAGGCAGGAAAACCTGGTCGTCCAATTGTTTGGTGAACTCTAAAGTCGTAATGCCTAGTCGTCTAATCGATCTCTGTGGTTTGCCTTGGTAAGAGTGGTTTTATTGTTAGCGGTGTCCCACAAAATAGGTTTTAAAATTTAGAAGGCTGAAGAACTAATAGGGAATGGGCAGTGCAGGGATCGAACCGCAAAACACCAATGATTTGGTGTTTTGTGATGACTTGTCGAAGTTAAGTAATTTTCAGGAATGGTGGGCAGTATAGGGATCGAACCTATGACCTCAAGCTTCGGAGGCTTGCGCTCTATCCAACTGAGCTAACTGCCCTAACAAAGAGAAACTCTTAACACGCCCCTCCGTTTAGGTCTAGAATCTGCCCAGATGCCAAAATCTAATAAAGCAGCCTGGTTTGCAGTCGGTGTAGCGGCGTTGGGGTATTTCGTGGATGTCTTCGACATCCTGCTCTTTAGCGTGGTTCGCACAACGAGCCTGACCTCCTTGGGTCTATCCGGGCCTCAGCTTTTGGACACTGGCATTGACCTCATCAACGCACAAATGGTGGGCATGTTGGTGGGAGGTCTCCTCTGGGGAGTGCTAGCAGATAAACGGGGAAGACTTTCTGTCTTGTTCGGATCCATCGCCCTTTATTCGGCCGCCAACATTCTAAACGGGTTTGTTCAGACCATCGAACAATACGCCCTGTTACGATTTCTCGCAGGCGTTGGCCTGGCTGGAGAGTTGGGGGCTGGGGTAACTTTGGTCACTGAAAGCCTACCCACCCGTCAACGGGGCATCGGCACGACGATCATCGCCAGTGTCGGAGTGGCGGGCGGTTTGGCCGCTTCGATAGTAGGTTCGTATTGGGAGTGGCGCACAGCTTATTTTATCGCCGGAGGGATGGGCCTTGCGCTGCTGTGTCTTCGGATTTCTGTGGTGGAATCCAAAATGTTTCAGTCTATCCAACACAAGTCCGGCGTGGGGCGTGGCAGCCTGACACTGCTATTTCGCTCGCGTACGCGTCTACTGAAATACCTCGCCTGCCTCTTTGCCGGCGTACCCATTTACTTTGTCCTGGGCGTCCTCGTTGCTTTTGCTCCGGAGCTGGGAGCGTCCATTGGATTGGAAAGCCCACTGAGTGCAGCGAGCGCGGTTTTTTATTCTTACCTAGGGTTTATCTCCGGGGATCTAGCCAGCGGGCTATACAGTCAATGGGCCCGCTCCCGAAAAAAGACCGTGTTTTTGTTTGTCTCATTGACCTGCCTCTTGAGCGCTCTCTTGCTCTACCTGCCAGTTCCTTCGCTGCGCCTAGCGCTTTTCATGTATGTGCTGCTGGGTTTTTTCGCGGGGTATTGGGCGGTCACTATTACCATCGCGGCAGAACAGTTTGGCACCAATCTCCGGGCTACCGTTGCCACGAGCGTGCCGAATTTAGTCAGAGGCATGGTTGTTCCGATGACCCTGACCATCAAGTTCCTAAAGCCCTCAATGGGGTTGGTCTCCAGCTGTGCCGTCGTTCTCGTCGTTATTACGCTTTTGGCCCTGATCTCGGCCGCCCAGCTCAAAGAAACTTTTGATACGGATTTGGACTACCTCGAGCGATAGCGGGTTTTCTCAAATGGGCCGGGTCAGAACACGCTCTCCACGAACTTCGGTCACGATCGATTGGACCACGCCTTTTTCTGAAGCGTTTCCGGGCTTCGATAGAGTAGCCATATAATTCGACGTATGCCCCTGCCAAAGTCCTGGGAATTTTTCCGAAGGGCGCTCCAACAAGACTTCGTGGAGTGTGCCCACCTGGGATTCCAAAAAAGCATGGAGACGCTGCTCGCTCTTTATCCTTAAGAGGCGGCTGCGTTCTGCAATCACGTTTGCCGGGACCTTGCCCTCCAGTGTCTCCGCCCGAGTCCCCCGCCGAGCAGAAAATGGAAATACATGCAGCTTGGTCCAATGAGATTTTTCCAGGACATTCACAGTCTCCTGGAATGCTTCTTCAGTTTCTCCCGGAAATCCCACGATCACATCTACTCCAATAAAAGCATGCGGTGCCGTTAGGTGGATCTTTCGGGTGACATCGACAAATTCCTGCGCTTTGTAGATTCTTCGCATGCCCTTGAGCACCGCATCGCTCCCGCTCTGAATCGCGATGTGAAAATGAGGACAAAGTCGCTTTTCAGTCTTCAGGAGCGCGATAAGCGAGTCGGGCAGTTCGAACGGGTCCAGCGTAGTCAGTCGGATTCGCGGGCCTTCTGACCTTGCAAAAATCGCCTTTAACAGCTCCATCAAGTCGGTTCCCTTGTCCCAGCCGTAATGGGCCAAGTGTATTCCGGTGAGAACGACTTCCCGAAAACCTTGGGCGTAAGCCGCGTCGATCTGCGCCAGAACGACATCTAAATCTAGACTTCGGCTCCTGCCTCGTGCCTCGGGTATAATGCAGAAACTACACTTAAAATTACACCCATCTTGAATTTTTACCGATGCTCTGGAATTGCGGGATCCTGGAAAGTCTTTTGGCAGAAAACCCGCGCTAAGTTCCACCTGATCTCGATCAGACGCTCTTCCGGACGAGGTATTTTCAAAGTGCTCAAATACCTTGTGCTTGTTTGCGGTCCCAATAACAACGTCGACTTCATCGATCGCGAGCAGCTCCTCTTTACCCACCTGCCCATAACAACCGACGACCCCCACCAAACCGCTAGGATTCTGGCGTTTAAAACGCAATGCCGATAGCCGTGCGTCGCGGTCTGCAGCGTGTGTCACCGTACAGCTATTTATGACATACGCATCGGCTGGCGCGTTCTCTTCGACCACTTCGTGCCCACGCCGGACCGCTTCCGCAAAAAGCGTATCGGTGTCCAGGCTATTGGCCTTGCATCCAAATGTCTTAAACGCGATTCTCATACGTCCAACGACAGCGACTCGATCCAACCGCCACCCACTACGTGATCCCCGTTGTAGAGCACCAAGGCCTGACCAGGCGTGATCGCTCGCTGAGGGTCATTAAACTGCACGTCGACCCGGCCACCAGGGAGTGGAGTCACTTCGACTGGGCTCTCTTTGCTTCGGTAACGAATTTTCGCCTGGAAAGGCGCCCCAACCCTCTCGGTTGGAGGGGTAATCCAATGCATGCCAGCGACGATAGCGCTTTTTCGAAAGAGCCCTTTTTCGGGGCCTACGACTACATCACCGGTCTCGCTTCGGATTTCCAACACATACAAAGGGTCTAACGAGGGCACACCGAGACCTTTGCGCTGTCCTATTGTGAACTGATGCAAACCACCGTGGTTACCCAACTCAACTCCCTGAGGGGTTAATAGTCGGCCCGGCCGGAGTTGAGAGGCAGGTACTCGCTCTTCGATGAAATCTTTGTAACTCCGGTTGGCTACAAAGCAGATCTCCTGACTGTCCGGCTTGGAGGCCACATGATGTAGCCCCAGCTCTTCGGCCAATGCTCGCACTTGGCTTTTTTCCATCCCGCCCACTGGAAACACCGTGCGGGGTAAGTCTTCGGCTCGCATGGTAAACAAAAAATAGGATTGGTCCTTCTGAGGGTCTAGACCCTTGGTCAAAGCGTAATGCCCCGTCTCCTGGTCATGCTGAATGCGCGCGTAGTGGCCGGTGGCCAGGTAGTCCGCGCCTAGATCCATCGCCCAATCCATGAGACGTGAGAATTTCACCTTCTCATTACATTTTACGCAAGGGTTCGGAGTTCGGCCCTGAAGGTACTCCGATACAAAGTTATCAATTACTGATTCCTCGAACTGGTCTTCCATGTTCGCGACGTAAAAAGGAATTCCCATTTTCTCGGCCACTGTGCGAGCGTCTTGAATATCTGATAAAGAACAACAGGTTCCGTACTTGTTTTCGACGTTTTCGGTCTTGTCATGAAGTTGAAGTGAGATGCCTATGACGTCATAGCCCTGTTTCTTCAGCCAGCCGGCAGCGACAGAGCTATCCACCCCACCGCTCATGGCGACAACAATCCTGGCTCCTTTGCGAGGTAATACATCCTGGAACATGTTCGTCTCAATTCTTTGCGGTCGAGGAGCGGGCTCGAATTCGTCGCACATTCTCGGCAACGACACCGACTACGGTGTCGATATCCGATTCAGTAGTGTCCCGTCCCCAACTAAATCGCAGGCATTCGCGCGCTTCTTCTTTGGTGAGGCCCATTGCCATCAGCACAGGGCTAGGGGAGACGGAACCAGAAGAGCAGGCGCTGCCAGCTGACACGCAGATACCTGCTAAATCGAGAATACTCAAGAGCACATCCGAGAGCACGCCCTGGATGCGGATGTTCGAGGTATTGGCAGCCCGCGCGGCCTCCATCCCATTCACCGAGGTGCCATCAAGCTCAGCGAGCAGCTTGGTTTCAAACCGGTCGCGCAAAGCCTGAAGCTGAGCAAAGTTTCCACTGGTCTCAAGATCCTCGCAAGCCGCCCCAAAACCAGTAATTCCAATCATGTTTTGTGTGCCCCCACGGCGTTTGACTTCCTGAGTCCCGCCAAAAGGAAGGGCCACGAGTTTGTGGTCTCCCCGCACAATCATCGCTCCGGAACCTTTGGGACCGTAAATTTTATGGCCACTAATGCTAATCAAATCAGCACAGTTCCACTCCGAAGCGGCCATTTTTCCAAAAGCCTGCACGCAATCGCAATGGAATAAGGCGCCAGCTTCCTTACAAAGCTCAGCTACAGATTTCACCGGCAACAAAACGCCCGTTTCGTTGTTCGCAGCCATCAGGCTAACCATTTGCGGGCGGTGCTCCCGCAAAAGCTCCCGAAAATGGTCCAAATCCACAGCGCCCGAGGGAAGGATGCGTGCCTTCAAGACTTTGGCACCCCGCTTTTCAATGAAACAAACACTGTCTCGAACCGAGGAATGTTCCGTTTCAGCGGAAACCAATCGAAAGTCGGGCGTGTTGAGGAACGCCCCAACCAAGCACTGAGCATTGGCTTCACTCCCTCCCGAAGTAAAAACGACTTCTTTGGGCTGTACTCCGCAGGCATTGGCCACTTGCGTTCGAGCCTTTTCGAGGTGTTCTCGGGCGATCCGCCCAATTCCATGCGATGACGAGGGGTTACCCCAGTTTTCTATCGCCAAAACCATGGCTTCCTTGGCGCGGGGAGCGATAGGTGTTGTTGCGTTGTGGTCTGCGTAAATGAGACGGCCCATAAGCGGCCAAGCCTATCGAAAAATCAGGCTTTTTTCCAGCCCCTTGCTGTGAAAGAATGGCGCGCCTTTATGGAAACCCTAGCTGCCCAAAACGCCGAGACAAAGCGTCGCAAAAGAGAGCGTATTACTGTCATCGCGCTGTTTGTGCTTTTGATGGTTTTCACTTCAGTCGAAATCTATCTTCTGCGTCTCTCGGCTCAGCTGCCTTTTGTGAACAGCATTTTCTTTTTTGGCCTGATGAACCTCAACATCGTGCTGATTATGGTGATGTTGTTCTTGGTTTTTAGAAACGCGGTCAAACTCATTTTGGACGAGCGACGTGGCAAGCTAGGCTCTCGGCTTAAGACCCGGTTGGTATTTTGCTTTATTCTTTTTGCCATTATTCCCACGGTTCTGCTGTTTGCAATTTCTGCGCTCTACATCAAAAGCAGTTTTGATCAGTGGTTCAGTGTGCGAGTCGGGGGGACACTCCAGCGAAGTATCGACGTAGTTCGTCGCTATTACCAAAATACCGAACAAAACGGCAGCGATTTTGCTCGCAAAATAGGCGTGCGACTGAGCGACCGACTTTCGCAGCGGGAGTTACCGGCAAGGTTGCAAGCCCTACGTCTAGAGTATGGCTTGGATGGCCTTGAGTACTACACAGGGCCTTTTGCCACTCGCATTTCTTCGTTGCATCCCGATCGAGCGGCTTCCATTCCCACAGCCTCGCTAGAGACTCTACAAAGAGTATTTAGCGGCAAGAATGAATGCCGAGTACAAAATGTCGGCACGGGTGAGTTGGTCCGTTGTGGTTATTATCTCGGGCCTTCCCAGGGCGCACTATTCACCGACACTTTTATTCCCATTGCGCTTGCGGAGCAGCTCAGTGAGATCACACTGACTTATGACGATTACCGCAGCGGGAATCCTCTGAACTACCCAATAAAATCAACGTATTTTGCCATCCTGTCCATGGTAACGCTCCTGATTTTATTTGCGGCAACCTGGACAGGGTTTTATGTCGCTCGCCGCCTCACAGGACCACTCGAAGCACTTTCTCGCGCCACGCAGGAAGTCGCGCATGGAAATCTAGACTACGTAATCCCGACTTCGGGCAGCGATGAAATGGCGACTCTCATCGAGTCTTTCAACAAGATGACAGCAGATCTTCGTTTCAATAAAGACCAGATCGAAGCTACCCACGAAAACCTGCGCCGGATCAATACCGAGTTAAGTCACCGCCGCCGCTACATCGAAGTGCTTTTACAGAATCTCCACTCGGGAGTGGTTTCGCTCGATGCCCACGGCAATATCACTATGGTGAACCCGGCAGCGGTTGAGCTATTGAACACGGGCGCGGAGCAGTTAACGGGGAGGCCCTATTCTGTTTTAATCCCTGAAGCCCACCGCGCTGAGTTTGCCGAGATGTTGGAAACATTAGCTGCGAGGCAACACCCTATACGGCATGAACTTCGAGTCAAAAAACCTGACGGAGAAACGGTTGACCTCGTGGTCACCGCGAGCGGACTAAGGGATGAGGCCCGTAACCCCATGGGCGTAGTTGCCGTGATTGATGACATGAGCGAAATCCAAAAAATGGAAAGGGTGATTGCCTGGCGAGAGGTTGCAAAACGCATCGCACACGAGATCAAGAATCCACTGACACCCATTCAGCTGTCCGTTCAGAGACTCAGGCGTCGCTACCTAGACAAAATAAACGATGACGGAACTTTTGGTCAGGCCACTGAGATTATTCTCAAAGAAGTCGCGGCAATCAAAGATCTGGTCAGCGAGTTTTCGACTTATGCAAGATTGCCCGACGTTGAGCCTGTTCCGGATAGTTTGACCCAAATCACTCTCGAGGCCGTAAATCTATTTCGTGCCGCACATGAGAACATCCATTTTGAACTGGCGTTGGCTGAAGACCTCCCTTTGCTTCGATTGGATAAGGCTCAGCTCAAACGCCTATTGATAAACCTTTTCGATAATGCCGTTGCAGCCATGTCTGGTGTGGGGAAAATTGAAGTCACTACGGGTTGGGACAGTGAAAAAGGCGTATTTCGTCTCACTGTGGCCGACGAAGGCTGCGGGATAGGCGATGCCGCATCGAACCAGCTTTTTGAACCTTATTTCTCTACCAAGGTGGGTGGCACTGGTTTGGGCCTTGCGATTGTTCAACGAATCGCAGTGGATCATGGTGCTATCGTGAGGGTTGCGTCGAATAGCCCCCGGGGAACACGTTTTTCAGTTGAGTTCCCTGATACCCTTGCGGTAACCGATAAAGCGCTCCGGCCTAGTACCGATTCCGTGGCCGAGGAGACTGCCTAGAATGACTTTAAAGAAATGCCTCATCATTGACGACGAGCAGAACATTCGCCTCACTTTGAGCGGTGTTTTAGAAGATGAAAAGTTCGTTGTAGAGACCGCAAGCAACGGCTTGATCGGTCTTGATAAGGTCCGTTCGTTTCGTCCCGACGTCGTGTTTTTGGACATTTGGATGGATGGGGACGATGGCATCAGTGTTCTTGAGAAGATCAAAAAAATGGACCCCGAGATCGATGTCATTATCATGTCGGGTCACGGAAGCGTGGAGACGGCCGTAAAATCGATCAAGCTTGGTGCATTTGATTTTTTGGAGAAGCCCCTCCATTTTGACAAAGTATTAGTGCTTTTGGAGCATGTTTTTGCATTTAGAAAACTTCGCGATGAAAACCGTAGTCTAAAAGAAGCTTTGCATGACGAGGAGCCGCTTATTGGCAATAGCCCCGCACTTCGGCGGCTTCGCAGCTTAATATCCGTCACTGCGCCGTCAAATGGTTGGGTGCTCATTCAAGGTGAAAACGGAACCGGCAAGGAATTGGTCGCCCGTGCTTTGCACCGATCTAGTCCTCGAGCTTCAAACCGTTTTGTGGCAGTGAACTGCGCCGCCATTCCCGATGAACTCATCGAGAGCGAGCTATTTGGACATGAAAAGGGATCTTTTACGGGGGCCTTTGAGCGAAAAATAGGCCGCTTTGAGCAAGCTGATTTTGGGACGCTTTTTTTGGACGAAATCGGTGATATGGCGCTCAAAATGCAATCCAAAGTGCTACGAGTTTTGCAGGATGGCATTATTCAGCGGGTTGGAGGAAGCTCCCCTATCGAGCTCAATATCCGGGTCATCGCTGCTACCAACAAAGACCTCATGAAAAGTATCGAAAGAGGTGAGTTTCGCGAAGATCTCTTCTATCGACTTAACGTGATTCCTATTCGAGTTCCGCCGCTCCGGGAACGGACGGAAGACATTCCTGCATTGGTAGAACATTTTATTCACCGGTACTCCGGCGGAAGAACGCGAAAAATCCACTCTGCCACGATGAAGGCGCTCAAAGCGTATCCTTGGCCAGGAAATGTGCGAGAACTAAAAAACTGGGTCGAGCGGGCATGCATTTTGTCGCCGTCGGATACGATTGAAAACACCGAGTTCGAAGGGCCGTTGTTTTCTGCCGAAGAAGAAGATTTCAATGAGGACACTCTCCGAAGTGCTCGCGCCGCATTTGAAAAACAGTTTATTGTTCGGATGTTGAATGAAAACGGTGGGAACATCTCCAAGACCGCTCAGAGAATTGGTTTGGAACGAAGCCACTTGCACAAGAAGATGAAGACTTATGGAATCGAAACTGCCGGCAACTAACTCCACAGGTATCATTCGTCGAAAAACGCGTGAGATCCAGTTGGGAAATCTCAAACTAGGAGGGAATAACCCCATCCGAGTTCAGTCGATGACCACACCCAAGACGGAGAACGTTGGGGCAGTAGTTGAACAGGTAAATCAATTGGTCGCCGCGGGCTGCGAAATCGTCCGCATTACGGTCAACAATATTGGTGCTGCCAATGCTCTTCCCGAAATTCTGAAGCAAGTCAAAATCCCAGTCATTGCCGACATACATTTCGATTATAAAATGGCGTTGGAAGCACTTAAGTACGACATCGCTTGCGTGCGAATCAATCCCGGAAATATTGGCCCGGAATGGAAAACACTCGAAGTCGTTAAGGCCGCCCGCGATGCAGGAAAAGCCATACGTATTGGAGTGAATTCTGGTTCTTTGGAAAAGCCTATTTTGAAAAAGTATGGGCATCCCACCGCCGAAGCACTCGTTGAAAGTGCCTTGGCAAGCATTGCATTGTTTGAAAAAGAAGGGTTTCGAAATTTCAAAGTATCCATTAAGTCCTCGGACGTTTTGCTTAACTACAGAGCCTACACTTTGCTCTCGCTTTCAACGGATGCACCTTTTCACCTGGGGGTCACCGAAGCAGGCACCAAAAACTATGGCGCCGTGAAGTCAGCCGTAGGTATTGGGAGTCTTCTGCTCGCTGGAATAGGGGATACGATCCGAGTCTCTTTGAGCACCGACCCAGTGGAAGAAGTCAAAACCGGTGTCTATATTTTGAAATCACTAGGGCTAAAGAACGACGCTCCGGAAATTATTTCTTGTCCGAGCTGTGGCCGGGCCGACATCGATGTGTACGCACTTGCTGAAGAGGTTGAACGGCGAGCGTTGGGGCTGAAAAAGAACATTAAAATTGCGGTTATGGGATGCGTCGTCAACGGGCCGGGCGAATCGATGGAGGCCGACATTGGTATCGCCGGTGGTAAAGGCGAGGGCCTGGTCTACAAAAAGGGAAAACCGATTGGCAAGGTTCCCGAGTCTGAAATGCTGCAGTTCTTGATGTCCGAAATTGAAAAAATGTAATTCGCCCCGGATGCCTGGTAACATTAACCTATATGAAAAATCTGGGGATGAGGTCCGCCGGCCTTTTTCTACTTCTTGCTTGGGCGCCCGTCTGCCAAGCGGCGAATGAAACCGTTGATCTACAAAACGAAGAGACGTTTATCGACCAGTCTGACGCTTTGCGCAGTAAGCAGTATGTGCACCGCGCTATTTTGAATTCCCTGGTCAAAGAGACCAATCGTTTTTCGGTGGGCCGTTTCTACCTCAGTCATATGATGGGGTTCAACCAGGTCTGGCAGCGAGGGCACTCAGATTACACTAAGTTTTCCAGCGGGTTGCAGGGGCTGGCCGTCGGTTATATTTCCGAAGGGGGGCACGGCTTCGAAATCGGTGGAGAACTCTCCGCAGTTACGAACGTTTTCGCTGCCTATAAATACTTTTTACGTCCCCAAAACTCCTCTATTTGGGGGGTGTTTGGTGCAGGAGTTGGGCAAGAAATCCAGGGGACCAGCTTTGCGGACGGCACACCTGAGGCTGCGCTTTATGCCGGATCGCGCCAAATGGGCTATGCCACTCTTGGTTTTTTAATTCCGACGATTGATGTTGGTTTCAAGGGCGAAGTTCGTCTCAATTTCTACGGGTTTGACCGCCTGATTTTCACATCGGGCGTGGGAATTATCGTGTTTCTCTAGAAGTGAATCTGCACGCCAGGCAGCAATGTCCAAATGAACTGAGAGAAGTCCGGAGCAACATAGGACTGCGCTTCGAGCTTGAGGTAGACTTCTCCGATGGGGAACAACAGAGCCGCACTGGGCACAAAGTAGTACGAATACCTACCTAAACCGAGCGTCTGATCTAGGTTCCACACCATATCTCGGGTGACGAAAGCAAATCCAAGGCCCACGTTTACTCGGAAGGGGCTTTCCTTGTTCACAAAGGTGTAACGTAAGCTACCCACAAAGGCATTGTAGGAGAAGGCTAGGAATTGGGTTTCAAAGAAGAGTTTGTCGAAGAGCCGCACACCCAACTGAGCGCCAATCGCGTTAGAGTTCCAAAGCTGACCGCTGCGAGACATATTCATCGCGGCCCCAAAAGAGAAGTTGAGATAAAAGCGGCTCGTGAGCTCGTTATTAACTAGTCGCAGCGAGTCATCACTTGCCACCCATTGCGGAATTTCCGCTTGGAGCACAGGCAAGCTCTCTTCTCGGGGCAATTCGAAGAACTGATCGTTCAGGTAACGATAGAGCAAGCGTTTCAGAAGCACTCGCGTCATTTCCTGGGCGACTTGCGCCGCGGGGGCACCCGCCAATGTTCCAGGTACTTCTTCCGTATGAGCGTACAAGTTGTAGGGGAAGCGCCGGTCGAACAAGTACAAGTCGATCGTATTACCCCGAATAAGGGGGGTGATGAGAACATCCACGTTGAACCGGGCCATCGCGATGCGGATGTCTTCCATGGTGAGTGCGGACAGCGCATAGTTTTCTTGGCGGATGTTAAGCTTTCCGTAGTTTTGGAACGCAAGTGCGATGGTTTTGGAGATCTCAGTTCCTAATTCTGTCGACGGAGATTCTACCGCAGAGAACACAACTATCGACGAAGAACTCCCATCGCGCTTGGTGAGTTTTTCAACCAAGCGATCCCGCAAAGAACCTCCCGGTTTCGGTGCCGTTACTGCCGAAGTATCGACGGCGGGAACCGGAGCGGCCTGTTGTGGAGTTCCGTTGTTATCGACGGCAGCAGATGCATTTGTCGACGGATCTTGAGCGCAGATCACCGCGCTGAAGATTCCACAGAGGCACCAGAATTTGATCGATTTCGTCAACTAACTTTCCTTGTCCAAAAAACTTCGGACGAGTTCTTCCGAATTACTATTCGGCTTTTTGCTGACCAAACCGGAGTACAAATAGTGATTATTTAAAGATTTTTCGCGACGCCGCGCGGCGTGTAAGCTGGAAATTCTGTCAAAAAAAGACTCGAAGCGTTGTGCCTGTTCAGTTATGTGTGCTTAGTGTCAGTAATTACGCAAATTCACGCTGCGTCATGTTTTTTTGCGGACTCTGACGCCCCGAACCTCGAAAAAGAGCTCATTGAATGTCGCGAAGTGTCATGTGATTTGTCAGACCAGGTTGTGACGCGCAGGGCCGAGTGGTTGTCGGGCCGCGTTGTTATGACGCGAATCGCTAAGTCCTGTGGATGGCGCGGTGAGCTTCGTATGCACGCAGAAAATGGGTACCCCGAATTCTTCTCCGATGAGGCGGCGACCGAGCCCTCTGGTTTCGTGAGCTGGGCCCATAGCCGCGGGTTTGCAGTGGCTTCGGTCGCGCCCCAAGCCGTGGGCATCGACACCGAATCCCTTGCGCGTCCCGTGGAAGCCGTCTTGGACCGGATAGCCAGCGCAAAAGAAATCAAGCCTCTACGCAAGCTGGGCGTGGTTGTTCAGGGGGGGGCTGTTCCGCTAGCTCTAGCGCTTTGGACGGCAAAAGAAGCGGCCGCCAAGGCCACCGGATTGGGAATGCGATGGGGGCTTGCCAACTTTGTCCTCTTGCCCGAGGTCGACGGATCTTGGCCGGTACGAATAGTCCATCCCGGCCCACGGCACTTGACTGAGCCTGTTGTCCGCTTTGGTGTTCGGGAAGGGCATTTGGTCGCCATTTGCTCCGAGCGAGCTCTGCTTTTGAAGGGTGTGAGCTGGACCTAGCCCTCCCGCCTGCTCCGTGTTATCGATAGTCAAACCTACCCGAACGTTTTTTTGAGGAGAGTCAGTAGGCAATGAGTAGACAGATTTTAGTAAATGCCAGCCATTATGAAACACGGGTGGCTTCGCTTGAAGACGGAGAAATCCGTCAGCTCCACATTGAGCGAGAAGAAGACCGCAATGTGGTGGGGAATATTTATAAAGGCGTTGTAAAACGGGTTCTGCCTGGGATGCAGGCGGCGTTCTTGGAGCTAGGTTTAGAGAGAACCGCATTCTTATACGTCGACGATATTATAGACGAGCCTTTTGGAACGGACTTTGAAGTAATGGACGACGGCGGTGAGACCTCCGACGAGCCGACTTCGGACGATGATGGAGATTTTGAGCCGGATACCTACCGAGATAGAGAGTCCGAAGCTCCTGTGGCCAGAGAGCGAGGACGTTCCGCAAGGACTCCTAGCCGCGAGCCGGTACGAGAATCGCCTACAGATGCAGACGAGGATTTAGACGCTGACTCCGATTACGACGATAGATATGAAGAAAGCGAAGATCCCGATTCAGAAGTAGATGGGGATCGAGATGCGGATTTGGATCAAGACCGTGATCAGGATTTCAATCGGGGATACGAGGAAGATCGCCCAGCTCCGAGTAGGCGAGAAGTAGCGCCCCGACCTCAGCGGGGGCAACGCACTCGAGGAGGACGGGGAGGAAACTTTCGTGGCGGTCGAGGCCGTGGCAACCCACGAGGTCAAAGGCGTGGACGTTTTTCTCATCGGCGCCCCCGGGGAAGCGCTAATATCCAGGACCTACTAAAAGAAGGACAAGAAATCCTGGTGCAGGTAGCAAAAGCCCCCATTGGCACCAAAGGCGCGCGGCTGACAACGCATATTAGTTTGCCCGGTCGCAATCTTGTGCTCATGCCCACCGTAAAGCATTTGGGGATCTCTCGTCGCATTGGAAGTGAGCGAGAACGTCGACGATTACGAGATATCTTTACAAAAAAAATTCGGCCCAAAGATGTTGGGTTTATTGTGAGAACAGTGGCCGAGGGAAAATCGTATCGTGATATCCGCGCGGATGCGGACTATCTCATTAAACTTTGGGATCAAATCAATCACGACTCCAAAACCAAGCGAGCACCCGCTTTGATTCACGAAGATCTTTCTCTCGGAATGCGTTCAGTGAGAGATTTTTTTACTGAGGATGTCGACTCATTTATCATAGACAACGCTAACGAGTATGAAAACGTCTTGGATTTTGTGGGCGAGTTCATGCCCAAGCTCCAAAGTCGGGTAAAACTTTTCAAAGGGCCTTCGCAACTGTTCGAGCACTATGGGATCGAAGCAGAGATCTCGCGCGCCCTCGGTAAAAAAGTCTGGTTGAAGTCTGGTGGATATCTCTTGATTGATCAGTCCGAAGCACTCACTGCTATCGACGTCAATACGGGCAGGTATGTCGGATCTAAAAGCTTGGAAGAGACTATTCTCAAAACCAATCTTGAAGCAGTAAAAGAAGTCGCTTATCAGCTACGCATTCGAAATGTTGGCGGGATTATCATCATCGATTTGATCGATATGGAGAATCTCGATAATCGCGAGAAAGTCTACCAGGCTTTATCTGAAGCCTTGGGCGAAGATCGAGCCAAGACCAATATTTTAAAAATCTCTGAGCTTGGTCTGGTCGAAATGACCCGCAAGCGGACACACGAAGATTTAGTGCGATACCTGACCGAGCCTTGTGAACATTGCGATGGTAGGGGCTATCACAAAAGTCGTCGAACGGTCTGTTTTGAGATCTTTCGGGAAATCGAAAAAGAAGGACTCTCCAATAACCCCAATATCATGGTTTTTGCTCATTCCAACGTCATCACGCGGATGACAGTGGAAGAACGCGAACACTTAAAGCTACTAGAGAAGCGTTTTGATAAACACATCATCGTCAAGGCGGACCCGCAGTTCAATATGGAGCAATACGAGGTTTACGGTCGCGCTTAGACGGGAGTGGGGTATTCGCCCGAAAAGCAGGCGTTGCAAAACCCAGGTCCAGCGGAACGTTCGGTCACTTTCGCTAAGCCTTCTTTGCTCAAGTAGCCCAGGGAATCGGCGCCAATGAATCTGCTGATCTCCTCTGTCGTAAATCGCGACGCCAGGAGTTCTTGGCGAGTCGGAGTATCAATTCCATAAAAACAGGAATGGGTAGTAGGCGGAGCAGAAATACGTACATGGACCTTTCGGGCTCCGGCATCTCTTAGGTGCTGGATTAATTTACGTGAAGTGGTTCCTCGCACTAGACTATCGTCGACAATTACTACGTCTTTATTCTCCACACAGCTTCGCACAGGGCTGAGTTTCAATTTTACCCCAAAGTCACGAATGCTTTGCTGCGGCTCAATAAAAGTTCTACCGACGTAATGGCTACGGATAATCCCCATGTCAAAAGGGATGCCGGATTGGGCGGCAAACCCTATTGCCGACGGGACGCCCGAATCTGGGACGGGCACCACCACATGCGCTCCGGGAGCTGGGTGTTCGAGAGCCAACTGGCGCCCCAAGGCTTTGCGCATTTCGTGAACTCGCTCTCCGTAAAGCAAGCTATCCGGCCTCGCAAAATAGATATGCTCAAAAACGCATCGCTTGCGAGGCGCTTCTGCAAAAGGCGACACAGAACGCATTGCCGAGGGGCTCGCCAAAGGTACGACAATCATCTCGCCCGGCTGGACTTCGCGGATGTATTGCGCGCCCAGTAGATCAAATGCGCAAGTTTCGCTCGCAAAAACGGGGCTTCCCCTGAGGGACCCCATTACCAAGGGGCGAAAACCGTGAGGATCGCGGATGGCGATGAGTTTTTCGTGATTCATCACCAAGAGTGAATAAGCGCCTTCGACTTGTTTGAGTGCATGAACGAGCGCTTTTTCCGGATCTTTCTCTCGACTTCGTGCGAGCAGATGCAAAATGACTTCTGTGTCACTGGTCGACTGGAAAATAGCCCCTTCTTGCTCCAGCTCTGAGGCGAGTTTAGCCGCATTGACCAAGTTGCCGTTGTGGGCGATGGAAAGCCACCCTAAAGAACCTTTACTGAGCAGTGGCTGCAAGGCCGCGACATTGTTCCCGCCGGCAGTAGAATATCTTGTGTGACCAATTGCAGAAGATCCTTTGAGCTTGGTCAGCGCACCTCTAGAAAAAGCTTCGCCTACGAGTCCCTGGCGCTTGTGTACAAAGTGTTTGTCACCATCTGTGGAAACGATCCCTGCACCTTCTTGGCCACGGTGTTGGAGGGCGTGGAGTCCGAGGTAGGCCAAATTGGCCGCTTCAGCATCTCCGGTAATTCCAAATATTGCGCACATAGTTTATCCGAAGAAGACATTCCAACGGTTTTTCCACGCCTGTTGGAGGGGCTCTATAGAGCTTTGATAGACGGCAGCGCCCCCTTGGCGCAGCCGGACTTCACCGCTGTCGTTTGTTTGTCCAATATGTGTAAAGGGGACACCCAACTGCCCGGACAGCATTTCCACTTGCACGCGTTCGCTCGCGGGGTAGGCTATCAGGAGTCGCGGTACCGACTCGCCAAACAAAAACCGATCAAAATCCGTTCCAGTGGGAGAACTTATTTCAAATCCAATGGGGTGCACTTTTGAACGAAATGCCATTTCCAATGCGGCGATCAGCAAACCACCGTCGGAAATATCGTGTAAGGCGAGTTCCATCTTGTCTTTACGTAATCGAGAACAGAGTCGAACGATTCTTTCTACCATGGAGAGGTCTGTATCGTCTGGCTGTCCACAATCACGCTTGAAAACACGTGCCGCGAGAACCGTCCCTCCCAGTCCAGCTTCAAGAGGGCCCAGAAGACCAATCTCCAGCTCTGAGCTGAAAAAACTTGGGTGGGGTAATGGTTCATTGCCTTCAATGAGCCCCACCATTCCCACGACCGGCGTGGGGTAAATGGGGTTTCCATCGGTGTCATTGTAAAAACTGACGTTTCCGGAAACGACAGGAATCCGCAGGGCGTTGCAGGTTTCCGATATTCCTTCGATAGATTCTTCAAACTGCCACATGACTTCAGGGTTCTCGGGACTTCCGAAGTTTAGGCAATCTGTTATGCCAATAGGCTCGGCACCTGTGGTGGCTAGGTTTAGGGCGCATTCCGCAACGGCGCGGCGGCCCCCTTCGCGTGGAGAGAGCCAGCAGACACGAGGGTTGCAATCGGCCTTCAAAGCAAGTCTCGTTGTTTTTCCATCGATGTCACGCAGGCGCATGACTGCAGCGTCGTCTGTGACTCGGCTCTCTGTGCGGTTTCCGACCATCGAATCGTATTGCTGCACCAATCGGGTAGGGTCGGAAAAGTTGAAGTCCGACAAAACAGCTTGGATTTTATCACTCAGTGCAGTCGACAGAAGGCGATTGCGGTCGAGAAACCAGCGCTGCTTTAAGTCGCTGGGTGGCACCACAGTCCGATCTGCCATGGGTGGGTCGGTTACCAGCTCCACCGGAACGTCTACAACGAGTCGCCCCTGGTGATGCATTTTGACTGAGTGGCCTTCGACAACTGTGCCAATGACCTCACTGTGCAAATCCCATTTGTGAAAAATCGCTTCGAGTTTTTCCACGTTCTCCGGTTTGGCAACGAGGAGCATGCGTTCTTGAGATTCTGAAAGCAGCAACTCGTACGCAGACATGCCAGGTTCGCGAGTGGGTACCTTGTCCAGATTGACTTCCAGGCCGGTGCCGGCTCGGTAGGCCATTTCAAAAGAGGAGCTGGTGAGTCCAGCGGCGCCCATGTCTTGAATCCCGATAATCAAACCAGCCTTCATGGCTTCGAGGGTGGCCTCGAGGAGGAGTTTTTCGGTGAAAGGATCTCCCACCTGAACTGTCGGGCGCTCTGGCTCGGAGTCTGTAGAAAAACTCGCCGAGGCCATGGTGGCACCATGTACTCCGTCTCGACCCGTCTTGGATCCCACATAGATCAAAGGGTTGCCGATGCCGGATGCGTTTCCGAGAAAGACTTGATCTTTTCTCAGCAATCCCAGGGTAAATGCATTTACCAGCGGGTTGCGCGTGTAGCAGTTGAGAAAAGTCGTTTGTCCAGCAACAGTAGGCACACCCACGCAGTTGCCGTAGTGGCCCACGCCGCTCACAACGCCGCGAACGATCGAAGTCGTCCTATCCCACTCCGGGTTTCCAAAAAACAGACAGTCCATAGACGCGATCGGGCGCGCCCCCATGGTAAAGACGTCCCGCAGGATGCCGCCCACTCCAGTGGTCGCGCCTTGAAACGGTTCGATGAACGAGGGGTGGTTGTGGCTTTCCATTTTAAAGGCGACTGCCCAGCCGTCGCCAATGTCCAGTACACCGGCGTTTTCCCCGGGGCCTTGGATGACACGCTTTCCAGAAGTTGGAAACCGCTTGAGAAATTTTTTGGAGGACTTGTAGCTGCAATGCTCACTGAACATTGCAGAAAACACACCTAGCTCCGCAAAGGTTGGGGCGCGTTCGAGTTTGCGGCACACATGGCCGTATTCTTCTACCGTGAGGCCAATCGAAGTAGCCATTTTTAAGTTGCTGACTGTTAAGTCGTCGATGCGCTCACTCATGCCGAACCCGCTTTCAATGCTGTCGCAAGGGCCTTCCACATCTTCAGTCCGTCACGGCTACGGAGCTCGGTGGCTCTCTCTGGGTGTGGCATTAGACCAAAGACATTCCCCTTATCATTGCAAATGCCGGCGATATCTCCCACGCTGCCGTTGGGGTTTTGTGCGTAGGTCAAAAGGATCTGCCCGTTATCCCGGAGTTGTTTAAGGCCTGGCTCATCAATCCAGTAACGCCCGTCCCCGTGGGCAATGGGAAACTCTAACGACTCGTTCTGCTTCCATTCGCTCGTCCAAGGGGCCCTGGGGTGTACTGCTTTCAGAGATACGTCCTGGCAAATAAACTTACGACTTTCGTTGAGGGTGAGCGTTCCAGGGAGCAACTGGGCTTCACAGAGAATTTGGAATCCATTGCAAATTCCCAAAACAAAACCACCGTTGTGTGCAAAAGCTTTCACACTCTCCATTACCGGCGAAAGCGCTGCAATGGCCCCGCAGCGCAAGTAATCGCCATAAGAAAACCCACCGGGCAATATCACGAGTCCAACGTCAGAAAGGTCGGCCTTTTCCTTGTGCCAAACCCTGCGGGTCTCAAAGCCTCCAAATCGCGAGAGAGCGTAGACAGCGTCATCATCGCAGTTGGAGCCGGGAAAGGTTACTACGGCTGCTTTCATTCCTTGATCTCGTACGTAAAAGATTCGATCACCGGATTTGCTAACAGCTTTTCGCACATCTGCTGAACGGACTGCCGTGCATCTGAAGCAGAGTGGTTTGATAACTCGATATCGATCACTTTGCCCACTCTTGCGGAACGGACAGAATTAAAACCGAGCTGATTCAGGGATTGTGCCAGGGTGTGTCCCTGGGGATCAAAAACAGCTTCTTTGCAAAATACGGTCACGCGTGCCTTCATTTATTCTCCAAAATCTTTTCGAGCCGATCTCGAACTTCGAGGTAGGCTTCTTTGACTCCGCCCAAGTCTTGACGAAAACGGTCTTTATCTTTGGACTCGCCCGTTTTTAAGTCCCATAGGCGGCAGCCATCGGGAGAAAATTCATCCGCGAGCACCACTTTGCCGCTTTGAGTCTCCTTCCCAAACTCAAGTTTAAAGTCGACAAGTTCCAAGCCAGCTCGCTCGAATACTCCAACCAGAACCGCATTAACCTGCAAAGACAGCTGAACGATGGACTGCATCTGCTCCGGCGTGGCCCAGCCAAACAGGTAAATATGGGATTCTCCAATTACCGGATCCCCGAGGGAATCCGACTTATAGAAAAATTCCACGAGGGGTTTCTTAAAAACCATCCCCTTTTCGATGCCCAGTCGAGTCACTATGGAGCCCGCTGCTCGGTTACGGACGACTACTTCCACTGGAATAATTTCCACCCGTTTAACCAGCATTTCTCGGTCGGAAAGTTTTTCAACAAAGTGCGTTGGGATACCCTGTTTTTCTAGGTATTGAAAAATCCAAGTAGAGACGGTGTTGTTCACTACGCCTTTGTCCTGAATAGAGCTGCGTTTCTGGGCGTTGAACGCAGTGGCGTCGTCCTTGAAATACTGAATTAAAAATCGATTGGGTTGATCGGTTTCGAACAGGATCTTAGCTTTTCCCTCTCGAAGCTGACTGCGTTTTTCCAT
>CAZTDN010000020.1:50383-55520 GCA_964611895.1 uncultured Pseudobdellovibrionaceae bacterium | reverse complement strand
GATTTTGCCTTAGGCGCGGGGGTAGGATTTGAACCTACGACCTTCGGGTTATGAGCCCGAAGACCGCCGAGTTTTTTTTGGGCCGTGCACTTCTTTGTGGACTTCTTTCGCAATCTCTCCAAATACCTTGTCGGCAAAACGTTGTTTTTTTCTTCTCTCAGTTTTGTTTTTAGCGACGATCTTCGGAAAGAGACTGATGGCTTTTTGCAACGCCTTGGGAAGCGAATCTGTTTTCTTTTTCACCTTACACCCCCAGACTTAAGTAAAACTTTTTCAAAGTCAGCCTGGGCATCGCGGGTGAGTCGGTCGAATGCTTCTTTAGATTGGGTCTTTCGCGGTTTAGAGCCGGAGTTATCAAACACAAACCAATTATCACACAAAGGGCGATAGATTTTCCAAAAATTCTCAAAAGACCTGGGAAACCGCCGCAGAACCGTTTCCTTAGGAATGGAATGCCCTCCCTCTTTCACTCTCTGACGGATGCGCTGAAGATTCAAAGCCACTTTTCTCAAATAAACAAAATAGATCGTTATCTCATACCCTGCTGCCCGTGCCGCCTTCAGCGTAGATACCCAGTTTTTTCCGGAAAGCGTCGTTTCAAACGAGAAACTCTCCCCTTCTTGCAATGCCTCATCGATCGCAGTCAGCATGACTCGACCTGCATGAAATGCGGCCTTGTTTTCATTTCCAGCCGCAAGCCCTAACGCGATCGTATCCGCGTTGATAAACCGGGCTTTGCCATTCTGAAGTTTGAAATAGGCTTGCGCAAAAGTGGACTTGCCGCTGCCATTGGGCCCAGCAACGATTTCGATTTTCTTGGTAAGTCTGGCTTTCACAGTCTGGACTCAGTGAAATGGTTGCGGGGGCTGGATTTGAACCAGCGACCTTCGGGTTATGAGCCCGACGAGCTACCAGGCTGCTCCACCCCGCGTCATAAGGAGTGGAGACCCTACCGCCTCAGACCGGTCGTGTCAAACCCTGCCGGATAAAGGCTCGGCACACTCCCCAGTTAGAGCCTACCAATCACCCCGCCCTCTGCTAGACTGTTCCTTCATGAATTACTTCACACTCACCCTAGGATTGTTGATCCATTGGCCCTGGGTCGCACTTGCTGCATCCCCAACTCTACCTCCCGAAGCCCTGGAGCTGCTCAAAAAGTTCCCCGAAAACAAGCTCACACTGGACCGCGTAGTCGGTTTGGCCATGGAAACCTCCGACACCTACCGCGCCCTGCTCGCTCAGGCCCAAACCTCTGAGGCCATTCGCCTGGGAGCTGCCGCGCAAACCGAGACGGAGCTTAGCCTAGATGGCAACTACCTCGAAGACCGACGCGAACCCGCGAACCTTTTTTCTCCTAACCGCCTTTCTGTCGGGTCGGTTGGTTTGGGGCTCAATTCGCGTTTTTCCACGGGAACACAGTTAGGCTTTTCGCTGTCGCACTCACGCAACCAAATCAATATCCCGAATTTCGCCTCCCTGAACTACGCCGAAACACGCGGCACCCTCAACCTGAGCCAAAGCCTTTTGCGAAATGCACTCGGTGCAGGCACACGCAACTCCACCGCTGCCGCCGAAAATCAAGCGCGCGCCTCCGATCAAGATCTCCGCGATCGAAAAGAAGACTGGTTCCTTAGCATTGCCGAAATTTTCTACGGTGCCTGGCTCCAACAAATTCAGCTCCTCTCTGCCCAAGCTACCGTCGAACGCCGCGAACGCTTGCGTGCCCTGGTTGGATTGAAACAACGCCGCGGCACTGCCGAAAAGCCCGATGCTATTCAAGTGCAGTCCAGCCTCGAACTCACCAAACTCGAACTGGAAACTGCAAAACAGAACCTGTCCGACCAATGGCGCCTACTGCTCATCACTCTCAAATTGCCTTCAGTGCTTGAAACCATCGACCCCTTACAAGTCCCCATTTCCCTGGACTCTCTACCTGAAGAGCTGACCAATTCCTGTAAAGGCCCGGAAGTGCCGTTGCAATCCGCCGCTATCGAACGATCCAAAGCTCTAGTCCAAGCTGCCAAGCACTCGCTCTCGAGCCAAGAATGGAACTCGCGCCCTGACCTCGACTTGGTCGCGGCCTACGGCGCCAATGGCATCGACTCTGCTTCGGGCACCAGCCTGTCCGACTTTGCAAAACTGCAGTTCCCCTACTACTCCCTCGGACTCCAATTCCGACTGCCGCTAGGCGGATACGAACGTCGGGCCAAACTCATCACCGCTCGCATCGATAACCTCAAAGCCGAGGCGCAGTCCGGACAAACTCTCGACCTGCACCGCGCACAATGGAGAAACCTCTGCTCTACCTACGCTCGCCTGCAGAGCGCCGTTGCCGTCCTGACGAAAACATCTCAAGCCCAAATGCAAAGGATCAAACTAGAAGAAACCCGCTATACTTTAGGGCGCAGCACGCTTGCACAACTCATCCAAGCCGAAGACGAAGCCGCCCAAACAGAAGTACTCCTCAAATCACAAACTGCGCAGCTCCACTTGACTGCGTGGAAAATCCGAAAACTTTCAGGAACGCTCGATACCCATCTCCAAAAGCTCAGCACCAAGGGGGAATAAGTGAACCGACTCATCGCTTTTTTCGTGGATAAGCGTGTCTTTGTCGACGTGTTTTCAGTAATGCTCGTCTTAGTGGGAATAGGTAGCCTGTTTCTCATCAAACGCGAAGTCTTCCCCAGCGTAACCTTTGACATCATCACTATTTCTGTTGAAGCCCCTGGCTCCAGCGCTACAGAAGTCGAAAAACTCATCACCAATCCACTTGAACAAGACCTCAAAGAAGTAGACGGTATCAAAAAACTACAGTCTATTAGCATTGAAGGGCGCTCCCAGCTTGTCGCTCAGCTCGACCCGGACCAAACCACAGAACAAAAAGGCAAAGCCGATATCCAAGACGTTGTAGATCGCTTCCCCCTGCCTGCTGGGGTTCTTCAACCCATTGTCACATCAGTAAAGTCAGACCAAACACCTATTATTGAAGTCGTGCTGGGTGGAAATCTTTCCCCGCTCGAATTGCGCGAAAAAGCCCGCGAGCTGGAAAAACAAATCGAAGCGCTACCCGGAGTCGCTCGCGTGGTCACGACCGGACTGAGAAAAAAGGAAATTCATGTCGCCGCTGACCTACGAAAACTCTCCCGCTACCGCCTGACGCTGGACGACTTAGTACGATCGCTCCGGGGCCAAAACCAAACCCTATCCGCTGGTGTCATCGAGGCCGACCCAGCTAAGCAAGATCCTAATGAACGCCTCGTTAAGGTCAGCGGAGAATTCAAAAGCCTAGACGACATTCGAAACACAGTCATCCGCGCCAACGAGTCTGCGGTGGCGATTAGCGTCGGAGATGTCGCCAATATTTATTATGATCTCGAACGCGCCAGCCTCATCATGCGCACCAACTCTAAACCGTCTCTGAACCTGACCGTTTTGAAGAAGGCAAAAGCTGACGCTATCCAACTCGTCGACGATCTACAAAAGCGCATTGAGGAGCTTCGGCCCACACTGGGGGCCGGCCTGGAAGTGAGCTTCGTGAATGATTTTTCCTCCTTTATTCGACGCAGAATCAGCGTTCTCTCTGGAAACCTTTTTGTAGGACTAGGCTTGGTACTATTGATCCTCGGCGCGTTACTCCAGATCCGCGTCGCCGTGTTGGTCTCTTTAGGGATTCCTTTTTCTTTCTTGGGAACGCTCTTTCTCTTTTACAACTTCGACAATAGCCTCAATCTGGTCTCTTTGATTGGGCTCATTATAGTATCCGGCATGCTCGTAGACGATGCCATCGTGGTCACCGACAACGCCGTCCGCCTCATGGACGAAGGGATGTCCCCTCGGGACGCAGCCGTTGTCGGAACCCAGCAGATATGGCCCGCGGTCACGGCTTCGGTGCTCACCACAGTCGTGGCGTTTTTGCCCATGATGTTCATGAGCGGCATCTTTGGAAAGTTCATTAAGGAAATACCACTGGGAGTGATTCTAGCGTTGTTGATTAGCTTGTCTGAAAGCTTTTTCATCTTGCCAGCGCACATTGCGCATTACATTCAACGACCCAAGGCCCAAGACAAAACCAAACGCAGAGGCATTACCGAAAAACTCTCGCGAGCTTTTGCAGACTTTTGGGACGAAAGAATCGTTCCGCGTTATGTTGCCTACCTGACTTGGATCATTAATCGACGATACACAGCCCTTTTCGCCACACTATTATTATTCATCGCCACCATCGGCACCGCGTCGAAAATGCGTTTTATTCTGTTTCCGCCGGATGGGATCGAAATATTCTTCATGCGCTTCCAAGGCCCTACCGGAGCAAGCCTGGATCAGATGGAAACTCTGATCAAACCCGCCGAAGGAATTCTTTCCGAGTTGTCCAAGAAGGAATTGGATGCTTTTGTCACTATGATTGGCATGCAAGCCGAGGACGCCAATGACCCCGCAGCGAAGCGAGGATCCGAATTTGCACAAATAGCCGTTTACCTGACTCCAGCTCAGGGCCGAGCGCGGTCGGTATCAGAGGTGATTGCAGCTCTGCGCCCTCAGATTGAGGCGCTCCCCGGTTTTGTGCGTGTGAGTTTTGACCAGGTTCAAGGAGGACCCCCTGTTGGCAAGCCTGTCAGCATCAGCGTCCGATCCAGTGAGTACGAAGACATTCTCCCCGCTGTAAAAGACCTAAAAGAATTTCTAAAAACTGTAAAAGGAGTGACCGACATTGGGGATTCCTATGTGTTGGGAAAAGAAGAAATCGTTCTCAAAATCAACGCCTCTGAGGCGGCGGCGGCAGGCCTTTCTGTAGCCGATATCGGCACCACCGTTCGCGCTGGCTTTGCCGGGATTGAATCGACTTCTATCAAGGGGCTGGATGAGGAAATCAAAGTACGAGTTCTGCTTCCCAAAGACGCCCGTGCGGACGATGCTACCCTTAAGAAAATCCTGGTGCCCAACTTCGCCAGCCAGCTCATTCCTTTGTCTAGTGTTGCCACTTTCGAAACCGATCGCGCCATTTCTCAGATTCAACACGACAGCAATGAACGCGAAGTCAAAGTCACCGGCGAAGTGGACGCAAACAAAACTTCCGCAGTAGCAGCCAATGCCGAAGCTAAGAAGTACATCGAATCCACGCTACGCGCGAAGTACCCCA
>CAZTDN010000020.1:0-50373 GCA_964611895.1 uncultured Pseudobdellovibrionaceae bacterium | reverse complement strand
CCCAAGACGCACTTTGCCTTTGGTGGGGAGGATGAGGACACCAAAGAAAGCATGCAGTCTCTGATGCGCGCATTTGCAGTGGCAGGAATGGCAATTTTCCTCATCCTCGTTTTTACTTTTCAAAATCTGCTGCAACCCATTCTCGTGCTCTTGACCATTCCGCTGGGCATTATGGCAGTGGTCATCACATTTCTCGTCCACGGAAAACCGTTGAGTTTCATGGGAATGCTGGGAATCATCGCTCTAGGCGGAGTGATCGTAAACAATGCCATCATTTTGGTCGATTTCGTAAACGAACAGAGAAAAAAGGGAATCGGAAAAATAGAAAGCATACTGAACTCGGCCAAAGTGCGGATACGCCCCATTTTTCTAACAACCTCCACAACGGTCGCGGGACTCTTGCCAACGGCCTACGGTATCGGCGGGCGAGATGATTTTGTCGTTCCGATTGCGCTGGCTCTAGGTTGGGGGTTATTAGTCGGCTCTGCGCTGGCTGCCCTGGTGGTGCCGGTTGCCATGGCGGCTTTGGACGACTTCGAGGCATTCCTGGACCGACGGTTTGCAAGTAGCCCCTAGCTGCAGTTGAATCAATCGACGATTCCCTGCAGGACTAAAGTAGCAGTCTCTATTCCTCCACCGGAAAGTGAAACTGTCTGCAGGGCCAGGGTCGTAGTTTTGATTCCACTGCCCGCATCGGGGTTAAAGCGCACCGCTATACTGCAAGTGGATCCCGCGCCGATAAACGCACCTGGTGTGCAAGTGCCGCCCACGACCCTGAAACTCAAGCTGGAAGAAATGCCCAGTACTTGGACCAGCACGCCGGAAATGCTTGGGCTTTTTACCAGCAGTGTCTTGGTAGACCCGGGGACATTCTCACCCGGAGCGCCGAAGTGGAACAAAGGCGCGTCCAAGAAATGCATCGCAGCCCCGGGGATGACACGAGTAAGTGCGTAACAACTCGCTCCGATGCTGCTATCGCTTGCATCCTGGACGTCAAAACGAAAAACATACTGCCCCTTCTCCCCCAAACTCAGCTTGGACGACGCCGCAGAGGCGAGCGCCATCGGTAGCGGAGAAGAGAAAACGGGTGTGTAGTCCCCTCCCGCAATTCTCTCAATCGCCACAATCGACACCGAAGCGGCACCGTAGGCTGAAACACTCAGCATCCCATCGCTCAGAATGGTGGCGTCACATGCCAGCCCAACGGTATTCGGCACAACCTCAAACTCAATCGTCCCAATCGCTGTCTTGGAGCTCACCTTAGCGTCCATCACAGATACCGATTCATAAACGGTGCGTGCTGTGGGATAAGAGCGAGAAAAAAACAAGGGTTTTTCCGTCGTGAACACTTCGCCACCTTTGGCAAGCTGGTAAGAGCCTGAACACCCTTGAGCCTCGATCTTAAAGACAACCGGATGCCCCACCACTCCATCACCACTTCCCAAACGTGATAGCTTCACCACAATGTCTGTGTCACAGCTCGTGGCGTCCGAGCCGCTGCTACTGTGCGGCTGCATCGTCACAAGCTTACAAGATGAAGAAAAAAACATAGTCAGTAAAAGGGTAAGAACTAAGTGCAGCTTCATACCCCTACTCTAGGTGCAAGACCAAGACCAGTTCTTTGGCGCATTGCGAATCGAACTGCTAATAAGTTTTTGGTAGTCTTTGTCTGTCTCAACAATCGAGGGTTAAAAGTGCGTAAATTTTTCCTAGTCGCCAGTGTCGTGTTTCAGGTTGGATCCGTAAATCTCCTCGGGTGCGAGGTCACTTGCACGGATGATGAGTTTTTTGGAATAGGTTGGCGAGATGAAACGGGCGACCAATGTACCGACGGTAAATACTGTTTTGAAAAAGATGATAACGTCGACAAATGTGAAACTTCGTCCGATTTAGGCAAAAAAGTTGAAGGCACTTGCGACCCCGGGGCCACCGAACCAGATCCTGACCCACAGCCTGACCCACAGCCTGACCCGCAGCCCGATCCGCAACCTCAGCCCCAACCTTAAGTGACTACAGGCTGCACAAGGCGATGCGTATAGCAAAGTAATCCTCTGGATATCATTTAGAAATCGCCCGTACGGGATTCAGTGAAGGATCTCCTGTCTAAGAAGTGACAGGCTTAACCCTTGATTCCACAAGCCAAACCGCTCACCCGCTTTGACACTGTCTAGAAGTTCGTCAAAAGCACCGTATTAAGACACCCGACTAAACTCAATGCGCTTTGGCCCCCGGCTTGCAACTAGCTACACATCAAAGTCTGGCATGTAGGTTGGAGGGCCCCCCCGTGATTACCCGCTTTTTGATCATACTTCTGAGTGTCGTGTCGTGCGCAAGAGGCACTATCTCCTTGAGTGGCGGTAGCGACTCTAACCTCAGCGGCGAATGCGTAGGAGACGTCGAAGCCATCCTCACCCGCGTGGGCACCGCAGACCCCAAAGTAGGAGAAACGGTTTTATTCAAAGTAGAAGCTTCCGGCTGCACGGGCCGGTACGTCCTCTCCGATGGAGGCAGCTCTTTTACAAACTCTTCACCCTTTTACTATACGCGCACTTATAACTCGGTCCAAACGTACGTCACTGAGTCGATTCTTGTTCGAGATGCTACCTATGCCTCAAAAATTGACTACAGCATCGTTCAATTCAACGTCGTCTCTGTGCCTGCGGGGAGCATTGCATGCAACGCCGCATTCTCTCCCAGCGCGGTCGTTCTGGGGTCAGATGGTAAAGCCACCGCTAACCTCGTGATTACCCCTTCCCCGAGTGCATCGATTCTTATCACCTCAATGGGTTACCTTTCGGGTGGGGGCCAATCCCTCAGTCCCTCCACACCGGTTCCGAGTGTCACCGCATCGGCCACTCCTAGCCTATCCATCATTCTCGAAGCTGCGGGACAGCATGTATTTAACTTCACCGTCCAGGATGCGAGCACCCCCTCCCTCACCGCTTCGTGCAACGCCACCATACAAGCCAATGCAGACTCAACCCTGGTGTTTTCCGACAGCCCCATGGCGCAGTACGGAACGGTGGCCTCCAATAGCGACACGGTCTCCAAATCACTCACCGTTCAAAACCCGGGGACATCCAACATCACGTTGCAGACTATCAGCCTTTCCAGCACTCCGGACTTTACGATCGCATCCGGAGGTTCTTGCGCTGCCAGTACGGTCTTGGCTCCTGGTGGTGAGTGCACAGTGAACACGGTATTCGCGCCCACGGCGGGCAGCGGTACCAAAAGTGCGACGCTCAGTATTCAGTACACAAGCGCTTCCTCGACGGTTAAAACGGCGTCGCTTGCACTACAAGGCACCAAACAACTCGCCACCTCAGTGGTCTTTAGTCCGAGCTCGCTCGATTTTGGCACCGTTAACCCAGGCACCCCCTCAGCTGCTATGAATATTTCTATCTTGAGCACTGGCACGGGCGTCGCAAAACTACTGGCTCCAGTGATCACTAATAGCGCGTTTCAGATTCAGACCAATACCTGTCCCTGGGATTCCAATGGAGCGACCTTGGCAGCAGGGGCGAGTTGTACTTTGCCCCTAATCTTCTCGGCGAACTCGGCGGGCAGTTATGCAGCCACGATCACTCTCAGCTTTAAAGACGAAGCGGGTACCACAATCTCTAGCACTATCGACCTCACAGGCATTGCCCAAGGCTCTACTTTTCCGATTGCTTCGGGTAAAGGCGGCCTTTGGGATGGATCGACCAGCGCAACGAACTTTGACGAAAAATCCTATGCTCCCGATCTCTCTACTTCTTGCGCCATCAAGGCAGAAAAACTCTACTGCTGGGGATCTAATAAACGCGGCGTACTGGGCATCGGGAATACCATCGATAAAAAAGTCCCCACTTTGGTGACCGGCATGGACTCCGGGGTCACAGCGGTAGCGGTGGGCGAAGGGCACGTCTGTGCCATTAAGAATGGCGCGCTGTATTGCTGGGGAGACAACACTTACGGAAAACTGGGTGATGGCTCCACTGCGGGAAAAAGAGAAAGCCCCACAGCCGTCATCGGCGGGTTGAACACAGGAGTGACTCACGTTGCCCTGGGCGGACACACGTCTTGCGCCATTAAATCGGGCGCCCTTTATTGCTGGGGCCTCAACGCCTACGGAAGACTTGGGTTGGGATCGAGCGATTTCAACGATCACTCTACCCCCACTGCCGTTCCCGGCATGAATACCGGAGTGACCGGCGTGGCGCCCACCAATATGTTCAATGCTTTTTTCGGAATGGGCCATGTTTGCGCGATCAAATCTGGAGCGCTGTACTGCTGGGGATCTAATGGCAGTGGTCAACTCGGAAATGGAAGCACGAGCGACTCCTACTCGCCTGTCGCGGTTGTCGGCTTGAGCAGTGGTGTCTACGCAGTATCGACTCAACAAAGCCGTACTTGCGCAATTCAAAACGGCGCTCTTAAGTGCTGGGGATTCAACCCGCACGGCGAGTTGGGCGACGGCACGACAACGAGCCGCGGAACTCCCGGTGTGGTACAGGGCATGGACAGTGGTGTGACATCCGTTGGCGGTGGCTCGTTCCACCAATGCGCAGTGAAATCCAGCAAGCTCTATTGCTGGGGATGGAATACGTATGGCCAAATTGGAGACGCCACCAAAATTACCCGCACGACTCCAGTCGCAGTCTCTAATATGTCGACGGATATAAGCGTTGTGGGCAGAGCCGACGATGGCTCCACCTGCGCAATGAAAGGTGCCGATGTTTACTGCTGGGGCAGAAATGATATTGGCCAGCTAGGTAACGGCTACACAACCGACGCCTCTACTCCCGTGAAAGTCGCACTGCCTTGATTACTTTGAAAACTCTGGCTGAAGCCCTTTTTTGCCGGCAGCAATCAAGAGCCCAGAGCACAATGAAAACGGCTTGACGAGAGTCTGCTTTACCACGTCGGCGCTATCCAGTGTCCCTGCAACCTCCAAAAATCGTCGACGAAACTTCATCCCCAGCACCGGATCAAACGACCCTTCTGCCGAAGCTCGAAACTGTTGGAGGTACGTCGCAGCAAATGCCTCCCCTAATGCATAAGTCGAGTACGTTCCATCGTATCCGATCAAGTAAGCAAAACTTCCCGCAAAATTCCCTTTGGGAAGCGGGTAGTAAGTGCTCTTAAAAATGTCTGCAACGGCCTTGGATGGGTTCGGGCACGAATGAGAATGCACTTTCATATCAAAGCGCGTCTTGGCAACACGATCGCGTAGACGGTGCATCGGAAACACATACCGTGCTTGAGCAAAGCTCTGCACGAGTTTTTCGGGAATGGGCTTGCCGGTTTTCCAGTGGCGTCCCATCACCCGAATGACGTCTGGCTCCCAAGACAGTTGTTCGAGCAATACGGAAGGGACTTCAGTTAAATCAGCGTTGGTATCGGAGGGGTTCAGCCCTCCATAGCGTTGTTTTCCGGCGATGAAGTGGAGCACATGGCCCAACTCATGAAAAAGCGTCCAGTAATCCTCCATCGAAAGCAACGTAGGCTCCCCGCGATTCCCACGCCGAATATTGGCATTCAGAAAAGCGAACGGAACTTCCCATTTACCGTCGCCCAAGTCTCGAGCGTGCGAAGCCGCATAAGCCCAGTACCATTTGTTTTTGCCTTCTTGTGGAAAAGGGTGCACTGCAAACTCACCCAAGGGCCGGCGATTGACGGCGTCGTAAACAGCGTAAAAAGTCGCCCCTTCCCACAGGCGGATTCCAGTCACCTTACGGATTTCATATCCGAAAAGTTTTCCAGCGTACTCAAACAACCGCTCCAAAGTAGCGCGGTAGGGAAAATACTGGCTAATCTTTCGTGAGTCGATCCCAAGCTCCCGCATCTTGAGCTCTTTGGCAAATTCCACATCCCAAATTGCGGGTTGGTGGCCGAGAAGGCGCTTCATTTCCCTTCGCTCTGCCAGAAAATCTTTGTCGGATTGAGCGACAAACTGTTTCAAGCTACTCGCAAGAGATTTGAAGGTTAGGCTCTTGCCCTGGAGCGCGTACTCTCCCCAGGAGGAAAACCCAGTCCTCTGTGCGATGCGCCGTCGGGTTTCGAGCAGATTCTCTGCGGTGTGCTCATTGACCTTGGAGGCCCCCATAAAGCGCGCCGTCCAAGCTTTTTTTCGTGTTGGTGCTTGGGTGGCGGTACTGACAACTTCAGAAAACGAGGCAAAATCCTCTGGGTTAAACCAGTAGTGGGTTCCGTCAAACTGCATCCGTTCCAACTCTGCCTCGGAAACACCTTCTAACTCCTCCGGCAAAAAGGCGATGGGCTCTCGTTTCATGACCAGCTTATCAAACTGAATTTCGGATCGATTTGCGGCGCTGAGCAAGCCGGCAACTTCATGGAGATCCAGTCGCTTTTTGCGTGAATGGGCGTTGATATAAAAAGTGGCGAGGTAACTCTCAATGAGCTGTTTGTCCTCCGCATTTAATCCCGGTTGCCTCTGGCATTGAACTATCCGTGTATAGAATTCCTGACTGAGATAGACTTTATGGGTCAGTTCATTGAAAAGCTCTCCCAACACGCGGTACGACTCTAAGCCCAGCTCCGTTTCATCGCCCATCGCCCACGCCAGGAACAGGGGGCCCATCGCGCTGGTTAGCTCGGTCGCTGCGTTGTCCAGAGCGACTACGGTGTTAGAAAAAGTTACCTGATCTAACGGGATCGATAGAATTTCAGCCAAGCTTTTGTCAAACGCGTCGTGGTGCTTGCGATAAATGCGTCCCACGTCCGCTAGAGACTTGGGGGTTTTCGGGAGCGTCAGCCGGCCACGAGCCGATTCCAGATCCTGTTCAAAACGCTCCTGAGAAACTGTCGAAATTCCCAACGCAAGGGAACTCACACAAAACCAGCAGAACCACCAAACTCTCAAACCCCACCCCGATGCCACTCTACTTTCGTGCCGCACCCAGCTGGAGTCGTCAACCTGCTACAAGAAGAAGCGCTTTCTTTTTGTGTGGTGCGTTGCGTTATGCCCGATATTTTCTCTGGCGGGTTCCACCCGAAACCTGGAGTGCGTTGTTGCGCACGAGGTACTTGAGGTCGTGTTGGAGGGTGCGGCGGGTGCAGTCAAACCGGCTTTCTATTTCAGAAATCGACATCGGCTTGGCCGCCCGGTGGACAAGTGCCAGGATATCCAATCGCCTTCGGGTAATGGCGCCTGCGGAGCTTCCAGTCGCGATTACCTCCGCGTGAATGTGTGGCGCCAAACGCAGACTCCCATCCACCCGAAGAATTGCCCCCACGTGATTCAACACCTGCCGGGCACGATCAATCAGAGAGCTCACTCTTTTTTCATGATCGAGTGAGTGAAAAGGGATTGAGTATAGGGACTCAAACACCTCACCCATTGGAATAGGTTTTTTTGAGAGAGCCAAGATCTTGAGTAACTTCAGCACCAACGGGCGCCTATTCAAACACATTCTGGTGCCATCGACTTCCACCACGCCGCCCGCTTCATCTACCACCAACGAACGTGGCACTTCGCCGGCACTGCTTGGCCCAGGAGAGTAGGCGGAGTCGAGCTCGCTCAGGAGCAAAGTGGCTTTCTGAATGCGAGCCTCTGCCCCCTCAGCCTGTGCGTCAGACCGGTACATCGACCAAACCGATCGAGCTTTTTCCAATTGTCCTAATCGCATTCGCGCTACGATTTCATAGTAACGAAAATCCACAACGGTCAATGCGTGTTGAGTTTTGAGCGCGTAATGCTCAGCCTTTTTGGAAAACTGAAGAAGCGCTTCATAGTCGCCACCTCTCATTAGACGTTCCAGTGCAAGCTCCATCAAAAAAAGTGTGCGTACACTCGTAAGTCTGAGCGATTTCCAACGCTCTAATGCCTCTAGCCCATCCCCTCCTGAAAGCACGCCCACTCCGCCAAGCCATCTAAATTCCTGGACCGCAGACTGTTGAATGTCTGAAAATTTAGGCAATAGTTCTTCAAGATCTGACAGAAAAACCGAAAAGGCCTCCCAGTTTCCGGTTTTCAGATACAGGTAAAGAATGTGCGCTGCCATGTCCCCGAGATCTCTGTATCTCCCCTCTGCAAGGTACCGACGCCATACTTCTAAACAAGGACCCAATGCATCGGAGTAGGCTTCCTGGTCGATTTTTCGGTAAGTTTGCAGCCTCATCACGGAATACGTGGGGACGCGATCGGGCATCGATGCCGTCAACCGTTCTAGACGATCTAATGTTCGGTTCAACAAATGTCGTTCGTTCAAATGGTCGTATGCAACGCAAAGATTGAACAACGCAATCGATTGGCAGGCGGAAAGATCCGCGCGCGAATAGGCATCTACCGCACGCAAATGATGGCGCAACCCAAGCTGATACTCATCTCGTAGATTGTGCAAATAACCAAAAAGGAAATGAAACTCCCCCTCTAAATACGGATCACTGCTTCCTTCGCGCTCCAGATCATAAAAGAGATGGAGCGCCTCCGAATAGTCTGCACGGCAGAACAAGGCCAATTGAGCTTGCAAAAAACGCGCAATAAAACCTGCAGAATCGACACTTGGGAAAAAGCGCTGAAAGCATCGTGTGGCTTGTGGGTATTCACCCAGGATCAAGTTCGCGCGAACGACCAAGTACTTTTCGAGGTCTGACTGGACCGAAGATTCACACGCGGCGATACTTTGGTAATGCAACCCTTCGAGTTTTTCTCGAAAGCCGGGGGCGACCGAACTGAGCGCGGGACTGTTCATGGGCCCGGATATAGTCACATCCAAAGAGTAATCGCAATTAAAGAGTATTCTCAGCGCAGGGCCCCCATTACGATTGTGAAAACTCGATCGATTTTTCACAGTCACACTTTCTGACGAATTGGTAACCGACTGAAATGACTTTAAATTCACGCTCACCCAACCCCACCTTTGGGTGAGCACAAATGCAAATACAGGTTTCAATCCTCCGGTAGCTCCGGGAAACCTAGGCCCAGAACGGGAAACCGGCTCTTCTAGAGTTGGAATTCCACATTTAAGGAGCATCACAGAATGAAGAACATTCTATCAATCATCGTGGGAGTTGGACTTGCTTTTGCCACCCTCTCCACAACTGCCGAAGCCGGCGGGTATGGATATGGTGGCTATGGGGGTTATATGAGTTCAGGATTTAATCCGCCCTACTACCAACCCTCGTACAATCCTGGCTACGGCGGTCACCGTTGGTTTGAGACCTATGGTGGACACCGTCAGGGCTATTCCGACGCCTGCAGCGACGGCTATGAACACCGACACTGGCGCACTTGGGGCTACCACAACTCAGGCGGCTGGGGCAGTGGCTGGAACGAAGGCTACGAACAACACCACCGGCGTTGGTAGTCGAACTCGGCGAGCAGAGCCCTCTAAGCGGGGGCTCTGCTCCCCATTAAGGAGAATTCATGAAAAAGCTTTTCTTACTGCCTGCGCTTTGGTTGACAGCACATGCCGGTGCCGTACCCAAACTAGACCCCCATACTCTGCACCAAAACCTGAATGGCCAAGCATTTGAGCTCGGTTGCCGCTTTAGTGCCGCTAGATCCGCCAGATCTATCTGGGGTGCGGTCCGCGAAGAATATTCTACCGGCCAATCTTCGGGATTTGATCCACTCGAGCAAATTCTCGACGATGCCTGCGCCTCATGCGCCCAAGGAGCGGCTGCTTGTGTTTTGGAATATTGCACCGCCCAACTCGTTCTCCAGGACGAACGCACCGGAAGTTGGAAAGAGTCGGGGGCCCCTAAGCTGATTGTGTTTCCCAAAGAAGTAGACGTGAGTTGCACAGCAAAAACACGCTCTCCTCGCATTGCTGAAAAATCTCTCGTCGAATTGGTTGAAATCAAACCCAAGGCCAGCCCACTGCGGCCGGGTGCCCAAGCACCTCGCCCGCTTACTCCCCGACCCTGGAGACCCTTTGGCCCGCCTTATTTCGGTCCCATAAGACCAGCGCCCACCTGGCAACATTATGAGTATTACTATGAAGAATAAGATTCTCTTTCTGATTGCCTTGTCCTCAGCCGGTCTATTTTCCTCTGCCGCCCAGGGCGGCAGAGGGGCCAAGCTCGTCATCAAAAACGGAATAGTGAAAGGCTCTGGATACACCGGGAGCCCCACTTACTATTCGCCTCAAACCTATGGCGCCTACAGGTACGTCGATGGAAAACTCGTTTACGTTTTCCAAGATTCTCGCGGAGTCCATCTCACCTACGAAGGGAAAACCTACGATTGTTGGGTGGATTCCAATGGTACTTTTCACATTCACCGAGACTCCGTGCGAACAACCGCCGAATCTGAAGGCATTCGCTACCAAAGAGAATACCTCCATGGAACGCACAGTCCTGACAGTGATGGAAGAGGGTATCGCCTCAACGTCGACAAAGCTTACGAAGACCACCTTATTCGATACGGGAACCCAAGATGAAGCTGGTTTGGCTCGGCGGAATTGCGTTCGTGGTGTCCGTTTTTGGTGGGTGGTTGTACAAGACTGACTCGACTGCATCAAACCCCGCCAAGCCATCCATTGATAAACGAGTGATCTCCCCTCCTTCAGCTCTACCCTTCGAGACAAAGGTAGTAACTCCCAAGAAACCGTTCCCAGTGGAACCTCCTGACATACGTCCAGCCAAAAACACCGATCCACTTTTTGATGGAAGCACCGAAGGGTTTGCGAAATTGGACGCTGTCACGGAAGAAACGCTCATATCAGCACGAAACTTAGTGAGCCAAGGCAAAGCGGAGTCGGCATCGGTGCTTTTGGAAAAGTCTTTTCAACAAACCCCTGAGAATGAATACCTAGGGATTGAACTCGCACTTTTGAATTCCCGACTTCTAAAGAACCCTCAACGAGCGCAAGAGATTCTGACTCAGCTGACCAAACAAAAACCTTCCTCAAAAATGGCCGCCGCTGCCATGGGCGATCTCCTCATGGAACAAAACCGCCCCGCCGAGGCCACCCCCTACTTGGAAAAGGCAGCCGAAGGAGAGTCCCTTATCGAAGCGCGACTACGACTAGCAGACAATTGGATGGTGCGAGGCGAACCTGCCAAGGCTTTGGAAATTTTTGATCAGGCCTACGAAGCGTCCCTTCAAGCGGAGCCCAGCGAAAACTCTGAACAGCTAGCCGCCCTAAGGGCACTGGATCGAGGGTTCGCTTTAAAGGACCTGGGACGGACCGCTGAAGCACTTGAAATGCTTAAGGAAGCAGAGTCCGCCCGAGGTGCGCAAGACCCCGGTGTAAAAGCACTGCGGCAAGCCCTTCAATGAGGTATATAGCCCGAATGAAGCATTCCTATCGCCCATTGTTCCTTTGGTTGGCTCTTGGATTAGCAAATTCTCTCTCGGTCGCCGCCCAGGATAAACAAAGTTATATTGAAGCGCTCATCGATCCTGTTTATGCCGACGCACCCGATGACGATCCGGCTTATGTGGTGTCGGACCTCGAGGCAAAAGTAGTCTGGAGTGATTTCGAACCCTTTTACGGAACGGCTATCGAGTTTCGGGAGGAAAACGGGGACTATTACCACGTACTGCCGTACCACGTTCTGCCTCGCGACCGAACCAAATGGAAAAACATTTACATTGAAGTGGAGTCACAAAACGAAGCCGGAAACACCTCCCCTCGTCCACTCAAGATACCCATTCGCGTCATTGGGCTAGATCCAGGAATGGACATTGCAGTGATCCTGGTTTCAAACCCACCCCAGGAGGAACTGTGGAGAAAACCCCAGGCCGAAAGAGATTCGCGGATCGTCCAAGGCGACCCGACGTCGACCCGATGGAAACTAGGAATCCGAGGAACACCCTATTTTTCCACTAACCCCCTCCCCTCAGAACTCTATTCTCTGTGGATGGACCACGCTACTAATGAGCTTTACTGGAAAGACTCTCCTTTTGACGTCCACGAAAAACAAGAAAGGGTAGAACTGAGCCGTCCAACTCCTTTGCGTACTAGCCGCATTTGCCCGGCGCCGTTTTTGGAATCTTGCTACGTAGTGGACATGCTTTCTTGGGGATTTTCGGGTTCTCCGTTATTTGGAACGCCGGAGAATCGGCCGTCTGTCCTCGAGCACGCGCGCATCCTAGGAATGGCCACCGCGTACGCCCCACTTTCCCCACGGACGTATGTCATCCCGATTGGCACGACACTCCAAACTGCCAATCGTTTGGTAGATGGCTATATCCGAAATGGAAAAACAGACATTTTTGTCGTCAAAACCAGCCTAGATGGCAAGTTTGAATATCTCTCGTCGAGCTCTGTTCGCATCCTAAAAGGCGCGGCTGCGCTCCAAGGAAAAATCGTAAGCAGCAGCTCCAGTCTCAAATTCGGCGGGGGAGACCTCCACCCCGGAGGAGACAGCAAGGGCGGTGGTGATAGCAAAGGTGGCGGAGACAGCAAGGGTGGAGGGGACAGTAAAGGCGGGGGAGACAGCAAGGGCGGCAGTTTCGGCTACACCATTCCCGCATTGGACTCACATTATTTCCTCACGGACCCTTACGGCGGCCTAACAGGATTTGTGCATTATGGTCAGCTCCTCCACGAGGTCCAGCACCCACAGCGATGGCACGATCCCGATACCACGCTGAATGAATTTTTCTCGGTCCACTCTGCTTTGGGCGGAGTCGATGCGCTGTTCAAGTACCAGCCAGGCATCCTGATCGAGAATGCGCAGTTTCATAGCTATGGCGGTACTCCGATTGTGAACCTCCCTCACTTTCTTCAGATGTACCGTGCCGATTCAGGCAAGGAATTAAGCGCCGATTTCGTTGTGGCGGATTGGCCCAGAACACTCGAGATGCGAGACAGCTTGGGCGTGCTTTCGCATACCCAAATCGTACCGTTTCACCGTCCCGGTAAAGATCTCTCGGAACTGGACGCTAAGTTTGTCAACGGGCTGGGAGCTTGGGAGCTGCCGATGTACGCGGCGTGGCTGCGCCTCCTCAAAGCGCATCCTGAGAAGGACGTCGATTTTGTTTCGGCTCCTCAGCAATTCCCGGGAGGTGCGATTCAGCACGCCACGGTGGTTTCAGATGCGAACGGAACGTTGATCGAGTGGATCGCCCCACGTTGGGGGAAATTTACCCTTCAGCTCCCGCCGGGTGCCTGGGAACAAAAAAGCTCGCTCAAATGGGATTATGCAGGAAAGGCCGAATACGCTTCTCCGCTGTGCATAGAAAAAGGACTGCAGAGATTTTCGAACGTGAGCGTACGCTTGTCGGGGCAGCGGCATCTGGAAACCGGACAGCATGAAATCAAAGGGATTGTCGCGTTTCAAGCTCCTGCGTGTGTAATCAGTCCCTGGTGGATCATCGGAGAATCGGAGACTCGGCCCCACGATAATGAGAATGCGATTTTGTTCGACGCGTTTTCTCTGCCTTTGGAGGTTTTGGGTTCTGCGCCTGAACGATTGTCTTGGACACAAGAGCAGGCGCGTGATGTCCAGAAGGCCTACGCGACTGAGCGCAAAAAACTAAAATCCTTTCTGGCGAATTACCTTCAAAAACACAAGAAGGCGCCTCGCGCGAGCACCTATGGTTCCCTGACGCCAGCGCAACAAAAGCAGTACCAAGCTCGAATTGAAAGCTTTAACAAGGTCCATCAGGGAGTGTCTGGTGTCATCGGGTTGAAGCCCGAAGTGACAGCCGAAGACCAAGAACGGCTCGAACGAATTCACCGGGATCTGTGCGAAGCCGAAGCGGTCGTAAACCTTCCTTCGCCTCCTCTTTTGAAGGGCGCCAAGCAGCAGCAACTCGAAGACCTCAACCAACGAGCGGAGAAAGTACGCATTCGGCAAGAACTGATCTCCGCGATGCCTGGGGGGTGGAGCCGAGACCAGATATTTGAGGAGCTTAAGAGGCAAGAACCCGATGCCTATAGGAAAGCGGGTTTGCAGTACCCGTAGATTTTAACAGAAAGGAAAACACCCGTGATTCATTTGGTTGTCATCTTTTTCGGACTTATCGGCTCATTTGCCCACGCTGAACGTTACCGTCTTTATTCTCAGGAGCAGGGGCGAAGCAGTTACGATCGCACGGATCGGCTCCGTTCCACCACCGCCGACAATCAATGGGAATTAAAGCACCGCTATTACATCGATCAGTATGGCCGAGTCATTGCGCACGGCCAATCCGGCGACGCGGGGAGGGCGATGCGCACTTACAACCATGGAGGCAACCCAGAGCGAATCCAACGCATGCTCGAGCGAGAAGAGCACCTCCAAAAGGTTCATCGCAACTATGTCGATTCTACCCGGCAGTATTACGATCGGCAGGCGCAGTATCGTATGGAGAGCTTGCGCACGGGGGATCGGTTTTACGACAAGATGCAGACTCTTTCATCGGGGATACATGACATCCACAAGAAGTTGCATGACTCAGACATGGAGAAGAACTGGTGATTATCAGAACACTGGCCGTAGCTCTATTTGTGAATATTGTCGAACTGCCGGCATTGGCGGAGCAGTACCATTTTTCGCAACAACAACAAAGCCGCGGAGACTACTCCCAAAAAAACTTACCCCAGACTTCGTACAATCAAAATCGCTGGGAGGTTGGACACCGTTACCAACTCGACCAATATGGACGCCGCATCTTACAGGGCCAATATGGAATCGCCGGGCAAGCCCAGCGCACCTACACCCATGGTGGCGATCCAAGGGCGATTCAAAGCATGCAGCGCAAAGAACAGTGGATCCAAAACGAACACCGCGAATATATCGACTACACGCAGCAGGTATTTGCACGCAAAGCTCGGCGAGAAGCGGAGTTGGAATTACTTCGCCGAAACCAATCCCTATCCCCCACTCGACAGCAGGAGCGCATCCAGAGCAATAGAGAGTTTCAGAACTTGGATTCTTTGGTGCACGGAATCCATTCCAAAATTCACTCGGCTACCATTTCGGGGCGTTAGCGCCGGGTACGCGGTTACTTTTTCAAAAGGTACCGCGTACCTATTACGTCCCTATTAGAGTGAAAATACGCCGACAAGCTCGACGTGGTGCGACCAGGTAAATTGGTCCACAATCTTTACGGATTTTAGCTTATACCCCGCATCGCAAAGAATTTTAGCATCCTTGGCAAAGCTCGCCGGGTTGCAAGAAATACCTACCAAAACGGGCACTCGGGAACCGGCAAGTTGAGCAGCTTGCTCTGGACACCCCGCACGAGGAGGATCGAAAATCACTCCATCAAAACGCTTTAGCTCCGAAGGGCGTAGCGGGTTCCGAAATAAATCCCGCTGATGCACCGTCAAGGGTAGGCCCTCCGCCGCTCGGGTCAAAGCCTTTACCGCGAGCGCAGACTCCTCATACGCCTCTACTGAACCCGTGAGCAATAAAGGACCGGAAAACGTGCCACACCCCGCAAACAAATCCGCAAAATGCCCTTCTTCTGGAAGTGCCTCCTGGACCGCATCGATCAAGGCTCGTTCCCCCTCCAAGGTCGGCTGCAAAAAAGCTGCCGGCGGCAAGGTCACTTGGAGCAGGCCAAACTCCACCCTCAGCGGGTGGGAACTAAAAATCGTCATCGGAGTGCGTTCTTCGGAAGAACGCCAGCTGACCCGAGCTACGCGTTTTGCTTCACCGAGAGGACCAAAAGCCCCTCGTAACAGGCCCTCCGGGTCAGGGTGGCGAATGCGCCCCAAGAGCACGAGATCCAGACTCCCCTTCACCCATTGCAAGAAAATATCTAACGTCTCTCCTTCAGCCAAAATCTGGCGCATCACAGGCTTGAGTTCCTCCCGCAACTGCAAAATTTCTGGGACGGAGACTAAACACGAATCGATATCAAAAACCTCGGAACTGCGGCGGCGATAATACCCAATGCCGACTTCACCCTGATGCTTAAATGCCGTGAGAGTTGCGCGACGACGAGACTTTTCCCCAATAAAAAGCGGAGGCAACCACTTTTGGGGTTGAACCCCTGCCTTTTCTAAAGTGCTTTTTGCTAGATTCTTTTTCCATTCCTGGTACGAGGACCGCTCTAAGTGCTGCAAAGTACAGTTGCCGCAATAGTCAAAATGTTCGCAGGGCGGAACCTGCCTGTGTGAAGATGCGACGACCACGTTCTCGAGCCGGCCGCGGTAAATCCCTTTGTCATCCCGAAAAACTTCAACCCGGACTTTCTCTCCAGGCAAAGCCCCTTCTACAAACACGACGCCCTTTGGGGTGCGCGCAATACCATCTCCCAAAGGCCCTAGCTCGTTTATTTCTAATTCCGATGTTTCCATGCCGGACCGGTCTGTACCACGCCCAGCGGTGCGCATCAAGGCGAGCGGGAACCCAAAACTTCTTTTGCCACTATCGCGCTAAACTTCTCCGCGCCCGCTTCATTCAAATGGCCTAAATCTAGAAAATCCGCCTCCGAAAAGCGAGAGTCTGCCGAGTAATCAAAATACTCTACCCCCAGATTGCTTTGAAAATCTGAAACCAACTTGCGTTCTCGTTGCACCTTTGCAGAATCCAGCGCTTCGTAGGCTCGAGGGAGCAAAGGCGTCTTCAAGAAGACAAAACGTATGCCCCGTTCACCCGCCCGCCGCACTACTCGTTCCATCGCCGCCTGATTACGCGGGATGTTTTCTGGTTTTATATGTAGACTCAGCTCTCGAACGAACAAGTCTCCCCGGCTATAGTCTGTCGACTGGGGCATTTCCGCCCGAAAACCCCTCCACCCATCGGAGGGTAGACTCTCCACAAAAGGAAGTCGCTCGCCGTCGAAAAGACCATAGCTTTGCTTAACTTTGGTCTCAAAAATAAGGCTCCGACTTTCGGGCCAATACAGAAAAAAAAGACTCCATCGATTGAGATCCATCCAATCAAAGGGCCGGGCATCCCCAGATATGCCTAAAAACCTTTGGTAGTAAAAATTCCGCCAAGCCTCCGGCTCATTCCTCAATCGCGACTCCCACATGAAGTACGTCGACGAAAAAACTACAGTTCGCACGTTGGGAAGCTTGGGTAACCAACGTTCCAAGAGCTGAGCGCTAATAAAGGGAGTTTGATTAGAAGAGGCGAGTGTGAAACCTTCAGTTCCCCATACGGAAGGCTTGAGAGCACTTTGGGCATCGCAGGCGCCCAACACCAATGTCTCAATCGAAGAAGCCTGGCGTTCCAGCAAATCTCTGCGTAGTGAAAACAGGTTGGGCATACCGCCCAAGCGCAATTCAACAAAGACAACAAAAACGAAAAATGGAAACAGCCAGAGTACGCGCTTCATTGTCTAAAATTGGTAGTAGGCAAACTGTTTTTCATTGAAAACCCCCAATAACAAAATCAGCACGAGCGCCACATTGTACACAATCATACGCAACACCCAGGGCAACCGATCAAAAAAACCGGGACGATACTCTTGCAACAAGTCCGTGAAGATCAAAAACACCACTCCTAAGCCACACGCCGGCAAGAACCAGGCCCCCCCACCAAAAAATCCCAGCGTATCCGAATAGGTCCCGAAAAGGTGCGTGAAGAAATGCCGCGACTGATTCAGATCCTGAGCTCGAAAGAATCCCGCTCCCAACGCGAAAAGAATAAGATTGAACAGACAGCCAAATACCCCGAGACGTTTCCAGTCATAGACATGGGCGGACATCACCGTGAGAGCGGTATAGACGCCCCACACCAACATCGGTGGGCGCATTCCATGCCAAAATCCAATCAGTATCCAAACAAACACCAGGAGCGCTCTCTTACTAAAAGCAGTGCGGCAATGGGGCTTGAGTGGCAGATAAAGGTAATCCCGAAACCAAGTCGTGAGTGAAATATGCCAACGACTCCAAAACTCTGGAGGAGACCTTGCCAAGAAAGGACGTCGGAAGTTCTCAGTCAGCTCTATGCCCATCCACCGCGCACAGCCGCGAGCGATATCGGTGTATCCCGAAAAATCACAATACAGATGGACGATGTACGCGAAAGCGCCAATCCAAATCGGTAATCCCTGAGCTGTATAAAGGTTGTTGAATAAAACATTGGGAATTTCCACTAAATGGTCGCCAATCACCATCTTCTTAAACGCACCAAAAAGTATTAAACGAAACCCCGCAACCATATCTGGGATGTGCACCTGAAAAGGTCGAAGCTGTTTTGGCCAGGACTTTAACTGCTTCAGCAACCCCTGAGGCCTTTCTATGGGGCCCGCCACTAGCTGGGGCCAAAAGAATATGTACGAAGTGTATCGCCCTATACTTGTCTCCGGCGCATATCGGCCCTGATGCACTTCCACCAGGTAAGCGATGGATTGAAATGTATGAAATGAGATCCCTGGGGGGAGGAAAAGCCCCTCTTCTTCATGCAAAAACTTAAACAGCACCAACGCGGCTAAGTTGAGCCCGACCGCAACACCGAACGCCCATTCCCGACTACGACCATGGGGTTGAGATGCGATATACCTTGCCAGCAAAAAATCACTCAGCACCAAAACGCCCAAGAGCCAAAGATACTGGGGCGCGGCCACTGCATAAAACCACCCACTTCCGACGAGCAGCCAAGGCTTGCGCAGCGCCGAAGGGAGCGCAAAGAAAACTGAAAAGTAAACTAAAAAGAACGCAGGAAAACTGAGTGAATTAAATAACATCCCAACTCGATTATGAAAATTCCATCACATTTGTCCTGGGAATTGAAACTACTTTTTGTGAGAACTTAAAAGCTCGAACAAGTAGGGGTATTCGCTTGAAAATGCGTTCCTTAAAATCCCGAACAGTGCTGTTGGTGGCGTTGTGGTTATTTGGATGCGGTGGACCAGACGATGGTGTCGAAATGCTCAACGCCGCGAGCTCTGAAGAAGTCAAAGAAACGCGGCTTTTCCCTGCGGTCGTTATGATCGCCATGCCCGATAGTCGGGGAATTTGCACAGGGACTTTTATCTCCCCCCGAACACTGCTTACAGCGGCACATTGCACATTGCTTGCGGGCTCCTACCGCATCTACTCTTCGTTTGGATCCTATGTGACCTCCAATAAAGAGGCTTTGGGCCCAGGCACTCTGAATGATCCGAATGACATTTCAGTCCTACTTTTCAGCTCAGACGTTGCCGACCCGAGCCAGGGTTATGTTCTCGCGTTAGGAACGCAGCCCGAGGAACGAAGTGAAATCCGGATTATTGGATATGGCTGTAACGACATCGATACCAAACGCGGTGCGGGAAAAAAGCGTACCGGCACAAACTTGATCTACAGCATTGGCGATTACATCGAGCTATTGTCTACCCCTACGGCGCAAATGCGAACGAATCATGCGAGCCGCAGCATCTTGGGTTCCGACAACCAGGCCGGATCGTGTTCTGGCGACTCGGGGGGCCCCATGCTCCAGGTTCAAGACAATGCTTGGAGAATCACAGGCGTTACACACGCCGGAGGATGGACTGGCAACCGGATCAAGTCGCAATACATCGATCTCAATCGAACCGAGAATATGAGTTTTCTGCGGGATGTGGATTCAGAGTATGATCTACACCTGTTCGATGGCTGTTGGACTTCTTCCGATCCAGAGGCTTGTGGTGAAGAAACGGCGAGCTTCCGTTTTTTGTCATTCTTAAAACCGCTGATTTACTGGTTCCTCAGTTTAATTTGGTAGCCTGACCGTGCAACTCGCTCACCGCCCGGCGCAATTGCTCCATTCGCTCTGCTACTTTTTGACAGCCCTCGTCCGGCCGCAGGGGTGGGGCTTGAATAAACCGTGGATCCTCGAACTGTTTCTGCACAAAATAAGAGGTAAGAAACTTTCGAAACTCTGCCTTCGCCTCCTCTGACTGCAACACGCGCGTTATGGCACCTTCCCAAGCAACCGTCTGTTTTGGCGCCGTCTTCTTGCTGGCTCGTTTGCCGAGTAACATGGAGCGCTCTAGTGCCGAGGCGGCCGACCCTTCGGGGTATTTTCCTTCCGATGCAGAATAAGAAACGTCCATCAAATAAGTGGCGGCAACGGCGGTTCGAAATGGGGAGCCAGAGCGCGCGTTAGATTCCGCTGGGTACTCGACGCGCGCGACGAGCCCCGCGGCTAGATACGAACTGCCCGTGTCTAGGTGAATCGCAAAGGGAAGCTGTAGGAGTGAAGCATTCCAACGCAGAGCGGATTTGTCGCTCTCTGAAAGCGGCGGTTCCACCGAGTTTGCCATTTGCTGGAGTTTTCGGGTCGTTGCCAGTCCAAAGTCCACGACCTGTTGGGCAATATACCGCGAGTGCTCGGAGGTATCTTCCAGCAAAAAAGTTGCATAGTGATAGCTAATATCGTGAATTCGGTTGATGTTCTGTGCGTGGTAGATCGGAATTAAATGTTTTTGCGCATACAACCCCACGTACTCTCCAATGGAGCCAATGTCTGTTTGCTCATAGAATCGCTGTGAAAACCCTTTCAGCCCTTGAGCTTCCATGTGGCGTTGAATTTTATCCAGCGCTCCGTTCATCTCGGCCGCGTCGGGGGTCCACATTTCAAGCCCGGAAGGAATCACCAAAAAGCCAAAAAACCGTGCTACGGAATGCCCCACTGCTGCCGGAAAAAAACGCGGATCCCCCTGGGTTACTTTAGCGGTGAGTTTCGCCATCGAAGCCCAGGGCTGATTGGCATTTCGGTAAAGACGGGTGAGTGAACCTCCATGATTACCCTCGACCGACTCACCAAAAAACACCGACTGGGTATGCGAAGGTTCATCAAACATCCCCTCAAAAATATCAACGCCGTTGGCCGCGCTGGCGACAGATTGCACACAATTAAACGTGGGAGCGCTGCTCTTGCCGGTCGATGCTTGGGTGAACTCGGTATAAGGGTTCCAGGCAAATACTTGGCCCGCACTGAACAGACAGAGGACAAATGCAGATTGTATTCGCAAGACTTTTTGCCCCACCGAACGAAATAGGAGTCTTGCGAAGATGCAGCGCCCAAGGGGACCGTGTCAATCGGAATAGGAATATTGACCGCATTCGGACCGAGCGATATGTCTTTTAGAGCCGGGAATGGGAAATGGGGCTGGGTTGAAAAAATACTGGGTTTGGGCGCACTTATTTTTTTTGGCATTTTCATCTTCGGGATCCCACGCCGTTGAAGCGCCCTCCGTCCCGATCAGGACTCTTGAGGACTACACACAATCCGTCCTCGCGGACGCTCAGACGTACTTTAACGACTGGATCTTTGCGCTTAAGGAGCGAATTCCCCACACCCCATTTATCGGTCTGCAACTTCACTTCCTCGTCCATCAAGAGCTCAAACTCCAAGCCCGCGCGCGCTCCTGGCTTTTCGGCCGGGGAAAGTGGAAGTACCTTCCTCGTCCTTCGACTTCCATGCTCTCGAGGATCGAACACCTTGCCGAAAACCAAAGAAGGCGCTGGCATTTAGACATGCAACCGGGCGGTTCCCCCTATCCTTGGAAAGAGGGAGATTTTCTTGCGCTAGAAAAAATTCTTATTGTCGAAATGGAAGATCGGTCTCTCCATTTGGAGGCTCTTACTGACCAATATGTTTCCTCGACCATTCCTCCCAGCGACTGGGAGATGCGGTTGCTGTTCGAACAGTACCTAGAACTCTGGACCTTAGGTGCATTGCTCGAAATTGAAAGTGGCCGTTTTGCCAGCGCGTTTCTATGGGGCGGACACCAGAAAGAACTTCAGAAAAACCACTCGGAAACGCTCTTCAAAGTGAGCGAGTGCCGGGTTGCCCTGCTCCGTTTTTCTCATTACTTCCCGAGAACCGGTGAGGCCGAGGGCGCGGTCGAATCCCCCTGGGAATAGGTGTTTTATTCCATAAAATCAATGCCTTACACTCTGGTGGGTTGTTTTTATCCCGAGTTGTGGTAGTTTCCCGGACCGATTCCATAATCAAGGGATAGTTTACATGGGTCACCGATCCGTTTCAAAACCGGGACTTAGCGCGGGCGCACTGAGCGCTTGCGGCCGTGCTTTGCCTTTTTTTGCAGCGGTAACGCTTCTGCTTTGTGCCCCTACGTTCGCAACACCGCCGTCCACCCCCAGGCCCACTGAAATGAATTGCGCTGTGTTTGTCACTCGCTTTGCCGAAGCGCCTCCTCATGCCTACGTGCATTTAGCGCTGGACTATATTGACCCGCACACCTTAAAAACGACCACCTCTCATCACTCTGTCGCTGTGACTTCGGATCTGGAGTCCATGGAAAGCCACGGCGAGTTTGCGACGCTCCAAGTGAGACTGAACACGGACCCCGAACGCAAAGAGTTCATGAAAATTCTCGTCTATCCAAAATACAACCCTGCCCAAGTGCTTTCTCGCACAGTTCATGCGGGTGAAATCCATTTAGTGAACAGTGCTGTTCTTTCCGCTGCCGACGCTTCTTCCATGTCCCTATTGAATTTCACTTTGCCCCCAGGGGATCCTAGTTTCGCGGACACTTATTTAAAGCGCTTTCTTGCTGCTGCTTATCCTCGCTGGAAGCTGCTCACGATCCACAGAACGCAGATTGGCATTGAGTCTGCTCGCCAATTCAGAAAACGCGAAAGTGCGTATGGGAATAGCGGGGCCTCAAAATCGTTCCCGATTTACAGTGAATGCCCTCAGGTACCGGACTTGTTACAACACTCAAATTTCCTTGAAGGGTTTATTGATTCGGTCTTCAGCCCACCGCGCATAGTGGATCTCGATGACTCGGGTGAAGACAACACAGCGAGAGCTGGTTCCCAGCCAAGTGTAAAGGTTTTTGGAACAAAGCCCCCGAACTCTAGAGAACTCAGAGTCGAGATCAATGCTAATCTCAGCGACCGAAACCTGACTTATGTTTTTTCGGCTACTCTTACCCCGCGCTAATGCGCGCTACTTAGCTTTTTCGTAATACACTTCTACCGAGCTGTTTTCATCTTCGGCAAAATCCAGATCATAAAACGACACCGCATTGAGATCGAAGTCGTAGTACCACTTGCTCCCCGAATCGGGCGATCCGCCAGGCAATGTATCGCCCTTGTAAAATACCTGAAGCGACTCCACTTGAGGGCGATCCTTCAGCGTCACTTTAGAATGCACCACCGAACTCACCATGTCCTCGGCGACTAAAGCGAGATTTTTTCCAAAGTCTGGAGCACAAAGCGAGAAGGATTTGCTTTTGGTGAGTTTCACAAAATACTCAAACGGGCTGCCGGGATACTTCCAAGGCAATTCGCCCCGACACCCAAAACTTTCCCCTGCGAACGTGCCATAAAATTTGACGAGCTTCATATTGCCTTTTTCGGCCTTCAAGGCTTTTTCAAACTGTCCCTTTAAAGTCGGCCCCTCTTCCATGGTGTCCGTTAAGGCCATAATGGCGAGGACTGAGTTCTTACGACTGAACCCTGGGTATTTCGTAAAGGCATCCATCACGGGCTCAAAAACCAGCTCTGGGCACCCCTGATTCCACCCCAGGCCTTTGACCGCATCCTGAAACTTGCCCACGGGATCCTTGGTAGTGTGATCTAGGATATCCTTGGGCTTGAACCCGATGTAAGGGGCGTCCCCCTGATGGGTCGACAACAGACCCATTTTCCAATCAAGCGCCTTTTTGGAAGTAAATGCGTTCATGAAGTACTTGGTGTTGTCGATAACATTTTTTTGGTGGGTCATCATGCTGCCGCTATTGTCGATAACCCACAACACATCGATCCGACTTATACCGTGCATTTCCTTTATCTTGGCGCTTTGAATAACCGCATCCGGTTTACCCTCTACCATTCGGTAGAGAAAATCGTGTTTGCGCCCGCATTGGGCCAGAACTAGAGCGAGTAAAAAATACACGGATAACCGTCGAAAAATGGACATTTCCCCTCCCATGCGATCTCCGCCTCTTTATACACCAGAATGTTTACTTAGACCTAATCAGGTGTTCTTGCCATTCAGCAAAACTCCCTGTTAAAAGCACTGCTCTGTGTCATAAAAATAGGAGGCTGCTTTGAATCTGCGTGTCACTTGGATCTTGGTACTTTTTTGCACGACCACATTTGCTGACCCCACCCCATTCCAAAACTACTGCGTCGACAAGGGAATCAAAGCCGAGGCTATTGTCACTCTTAAGGCGCTGTTAAAACGTCTGGGTGAGGACACCACAAAAGAACTTTCTCAAGCCAGCTGCGAAAAACTGGAGAGTGAAATCCTGAAAACAAAAACCCTTTCTTTTGGTGGAGATCAGTTTGTCCGGTCTCCACGAGGGAAGCACGCCTTGCCTTGGTCGGACAACGTAACCGATATTTCGCTGATCCGATTTTTCCCCCATCTCACCCGATTGGAACTCAACCGAAATGAAGGAATAGACCTCACCCCGCTCTCGGAATTGCCGGAGCTGCAGACCCTCAGCCTGCGCAACCTCAGTCGTGTGGACTTGAATCTCTTGGCTGGCCTCAAAAAGCTCACCCAGCTGGATCTTCGCTTCAGTGGGGTTGAAGACCTCACTCCACTCAGCCAAAGCCCAGCGCTGAGTCGTTTAGCCATCTCAGATACGGCGGTGAAAGCTTTGACCGTCTTGGGCGCCCCTGTCATTGCGCGCCTTACTCTTCTGCTTGCCGATCGAACTCAAATTGCGGATTGGAACGCGTTAGTTTTTGAAAAACTCGAAACTCTAAGTGCCCAGGAAAGCACTTGGACTGATTTAGCGCCCCTTTCAAAGGCAACGCGCCTGCGCATCTTAAACCTGCAAAAAAATGCCGTAAAAGACCTATCCGCTTTAAAACCCCTAGTTGATTTAACCGAGTTGAATATAGTCGGCACTCAGACTGAGGACAAAGATATAGAGGTCCTAGCAGAATTAGTCCGAGAGCATACAAACAGCGAGGGAAAATCGATAAGCCTGAAGGTCGTTTCCGGCCCCGAGCGGCTAATCCCTCCTGGACTAGAATAAAAAAAATGGGGGACTCCCGAAGGAGTCCCCCATATCAGAAAATGAACAGCCTCAATTAAGCTTTGGCAGCTTTGAGGTGTTTGCTGACGAGTTTCGTCATTTCAAACATAGAAACAACGGATTTACCGTTGAATACTTTCGTCAAGTTTCCATCAGCGCGAACATTGCGACGATTTTTTGGATCTTGAAGATTGTTCTTCTTGATGTACGCCCACAGTTTCTTGACCACTTCCGTGCGCGGAATGGCCTTCGTGCCAACTACTTTGGAAAGAGCTTCGCTCGGCTGCATGGGTGCCATGAAGGCGCCGCCTGCTTTGCTCTTCGATTTCTTAGCTGTTTTCGTGGTGCGTGTTTTTTTCTTAGTCGTCATTAGGTTTCCCCCAAAGTTTAAATTTCCCGTTCGGTCAATTCCCCGAACGAGCTTTACGTATAATAAGGGGTTTTTAGCGTAGATCCATTTATTTATTGTAGTTTTTAGAGGGAGTGGTGGGTTATAGACCTGGCCCATGTCCCTCTTGAACTTTCAATTGGATCGCAAATGCCCCGGTTCCAGGGCCCGAGCTGCTCGTTTTTTTACTCTGCACGGAGAAGTGCAGACGCCCGTTTTTATGCCCGTTGGTACCCAAGCCACAGTAAAGAGCCAAACCGTGGAAGACTTATCTGGCGCGGGTTCCCGGGTTTTGCTTGCTAACACTTACCATCTCATGCTGCGCCCAGGTGCTGAGGTTTTTAGACGCTTTGGTGGCATTCACCGTTTTATGAATTGGAACGGCCCCGTTCTCACTGACTCCGGGGGATTCCAAATCTTTTCGCTGCCGCATTCTCGTTCCATGAATGAAGAAGGCGCTCGCTTTCAAAGCTATCTGGATGGAACATCCCACCTGCTGTCCCCTGAGGTGAGCATCGCAATGCAAAGAGCCATTGGCAGCGATATCATGATGGTCCTCGATCAATGCATTCGCTCTACGGCTCCGAAAGCAGAAGCCCAAGCGGCCATGGAACTCACGCACCGCTGGGCTCTGCGTAGTCTAAAGGCACGGGGAGACTCGCCCCAGTCGCTGTTCGCTATCGTTCAGGGAGCGTGTTTTGAGGACCTTCGAAAACAAAGCGCCGAAACGCTGACTGCGCTCCCCTTTGACGGTTTTGCCATTGGGGGCCTGGCAGTGGGCGAAACTAAACAACAACGCGAAGACTTCACTGAAATGACCGCGGTACTCCTTCCTGAAAACCTCCCCCGCTATTTGATGGGAGTGGGAACTCCGTTGGATATTCTCGAAGCTGTCTACCGCGGCGTCGATATGTTTGACTGTATTATTCCATCGCAAATTGCTCAGCGCGGAGGGGCTTTTACATCGCAGGGGCGCTTGCAACTCCGACGCACCCAATACAAATTTGCAGACGAACCGCTTGATCCTCATTGTCCGTGTGGGACTTGTGCGAAATATTCCAAGGCCTATCTCCACCACTTGCACAAGACAGGCGAGATCCTTGGCTGGAAACTCATCACCACGCACAACCTCACTTTTTATCACCGCCTTATGTCTCAGATTCGCGCCTCGTTGCTAGAGGGAAAATTTGTTGAGTATTACAAAGCGAAAAGGCTCGAGCTTTCCCTCTCGGACAACGAATTTGAGGGCCCTTCCACCGCCACGCGGGTGCGCAATAAACACGCATTGGAACTGGGAGACTATCAGGTGGCCGCCTCGCCTAAGGGTTTTTATAGTATTCGCCAAAAAAGTTCTGGGGAGACCATGCATTCGGTTACCCCACCTTCAGAAGAAGCCCACACTGTTTACATCGAGCAATCTGACCTTCAGAACCGACTTCGAGAGGAAGTTTCCACCCCCTTAGTGGTTTGGGATGTCGGTTTGGGAGCCGCGACGAACGCGATGGCTGCAGTTCACTGCTACGAAGAGGCTCTCGCCAGTGGGGTCTCTCGAGCTCTGCGCTTGATTAGCTTTGAAATTGACCTGGACCCACTAAGACTCGCTCTCAAACACCCCGGATACTTTGCGCACTTGAGGCATGGTGCTCCCCACGCTGTGTTGAAAGAAGCGCGCTATTCCAAGGCTTCGTTAATGTGGGAACTGGTTCTGGGAGACTTTGAAGAACAGTTTCATCGGGCCCCAGCGCCCGATATTATTTTTTACGACCCATTCTCTTTTAAGACAGACTCCCAGCTTTGGAGGCCATCGCTTTTCAAAAAGTTATTTGACCACTGTATTGGGAAAAGAACGCATCTATACACATACTCTGCGTCTACCGCTGTGCGAGCGAGTCTTTTGTCGGCTGGTTTCTTTGTGGGAGAAGGAGTGGCCACAGGCCCGAAAGAATCAACCACGATTGCCTACAACTACCACCCCGATCGGCCCCTTTTAGGGAGCAGTTGGCTAGAGCGCTGGGACAGAAGTTCTGCGAAGTTTCCAATGGAAATCGAACTTCCCCATCACTCAGCGTTTGAACTGCGCATCAGAAGCCACGCGCAATTCTAGGCACGGCGTCCATGAAAATGCTTGTGCCGACGGTAACACGCGCGACGGTGGTGATGGCGTCGGTGCCGCCGGTGTCTTCGCCGAGCAATTTCTCGAACGACGGGTGTCGACTCTACCGATGTAACAGAACTCGACCGAGCAGCGCTCTGGGTAAATACGGAGAGGTCGCCCCCCAAGGCTACCCCGGACAACAACAACCCACCGACAACAAACTGAACAAATTTCGTCACGCGCTTCCCCTTTTCGGCTCTACGTTAACCCGGAATCAGCCGGGCAGGCTGGGCTCATTCCACCCGCGGGAACTCTGAGCAAAACCTATGCCGAGAATTAGTCGCGCAAGCGCTCGAAAGTCGTGTCCTGAATAAAGAAATCTCGGACGAAGATGGGCAAGGTCTTGCCGTTTACTTGCACCGAGACTGGCAGGCCCCTTAAATGGAGGGGGAATATCTCGTCACCAATTGGCAGGGACTTGACTCTGGGCCCCATAGAATAATCGGCGCCCAAATCACCGCCCAAAGACTCGTCACGACGAGGAAACAAAATCTCCAAATGCGAAACAGGCACCTCATCACCGTAGGCGTCATATAAACAAGCCCACGTTTCCCTGAGCTGTTCGACGGCGTCCGCAATGGAAACTTTGCGACTCTTACCATGAGAGAACTTGAGCTCCCGCACTACAAAACTCGAGGCCCCGTTGGAACTTGGGACCAGGGTCAAAAAGTCTGCCGCTTGGGAATACGCGATTATCCGGCCATCATTCACACGAAAAAGGCGTCGGAATTGCCGCACACTTTTGTCCCCCAGTCCCAAAAACATTTCTTCTGGGTGAGCGTTTTGGAGGTGGTGCGCTACCCAAGCGTCTATGGGGGATAAATAGAGATCAAACGCAGCACCGTTGTTAAACTCCAATGCATGAGGGGGAAGCGCGGTGAGTGGCACCCGAAACCCCAAGGACGCCAAAGCCTCCAAACTGCCGGGAGAGAGCTGATTTCTAAATACCTCTTCCCCCCACTTTCCGCGTGCAGAATACCCCATCTTGAAAAAGGCATTACTATCGAACTTTGCCAAGGCGAGCAGCGCGCTATCTCTGGGGTTCTCCTTTGCACGGCGTCGATTCACCGGAGAACGGCCTGAACGCAGTTCTATTTCTTCTTCATAGCGATCGGACAAATACGCCATCCGACTTGCAAAGAGCAGCCCTCCTAATTCTTCTCGATTCTCCCCCAACATGCGCGCCGCAAACTCCAATTGCTCGGGAGTTTCAGCCCAAAGGCTTACCCCTTTTAGAAAGTGTTCAAACAATATCTCCCCATCCACAAAGGACGAGGTCTTTAATTTCTCTCCATGCAAAAGGAAGGATTGAAACAGCCGGTTCCATTCCAGATCAAAGTTGGACTCCGCCTCTTTACCCCCATTGGCCACAATCCGATCCCGAAGCTCCCAATAAACTTGCGCATTATTCACCACAAATTGTTGCAGGGAGTGGGAGTACGCGGCCACCAGGCGAAGGCACTCCTCCTGAATGGATTGGGGTGGCTGCGCTTCCACCACGGAAACGTAGGCAAGTAGGCCAAGTGATAGACTTTTTAAACGCATCGAACGGGTTTCTAACACAAGGAAGTCGGCTTATGAGAAAAAATATGCTAATCCGGGCGCATGAAACCTAGCGAATCCGAACCGGTTTGCCTGATTAGCTTTGAAATTGCCCGCACCCGCCTGGGTGGGGGGCCAGATAGCCGACCGAGTTTTTGGAAGGTCTACCGAGAAGAGCAAGAACTGAATCGTCGAACGCGGTTTCAAAACGAACATGTGCGCATTTGCCGACCGGTGCTCGCGCCGTTGATGCCGCAGCTTAAGAACACTTTCTATTTTCGCAAAGACCGTTTGGTCGTCGAAAAGAAAACTCAAGTCCCCACGGAATAATGACAGACATCGAAATTGCCCAAAAAGCCGCGAAGAAACCCATCTCCCAAATTGCCGAAAACATCGGCATACCGCCGGACGCGCTGGAACACTTTGGAAAGTACAAGGCCAAGCTCTCTCTCGAGTTTCTCAACCAGTTGAAGGGCCGCCCCACCGGTAAACTCATCCTAGTCACGGCGATTAGCCCCACCCCTCCAGGAGAGGGAAAAACAACCACCACAGTGGGCTTAGGAGACGGTCTGACCCGGCTCGGGCACAAGACCCTGGTTTGTTTGAGGGAGCCCTGTCTGGGCCCCGTTTTTGGGCAAAAAGGCGGGGCTACAGGGGGTGGGTATGCCCAGGTGGTACCCATGGAAGATATCAACCTACACTTCACTGGAGACTTCAGCGCCGTCCAGCTTGCCAACAACCTGCTCGCAGCGCTGATCGATAACCACATTCACCACGGAAACGGGCTGGGAATCGACCCGCGACGCATCACTTGGAAACGTGTCGTCGACATGAACGATCGTGCCTTGCGCAGCATTGTGGTTTCGCTGGGGGGGCCGGCCAACGGCCAGCCTCGACAAGATAGTTTTGATATTGTGGTCGCCTCGGAAGTAATGGCGATCTTGTGCTTGGCGACCTCGCTCGACGACCTCAAAAGACGTCTGGGAAACATCGTTGTCGGATACACTTTTTCAAAACAGCCGGTTCGCGCCTCGGATCTGCACGCCGAGGGCGCCATGGCAGTCCTGCTGAAAGACGCTATCAAACCAAACCTTGTGCAGACATTGGAGCATACCCCAGTGTTTGTGCACGGCGGCCCTTTTGCCAATATTGCGCATGGGTGCAATTCCATTTTGGCTACCAAGACCGCGCTCCAGCTCGCGGATTATGTGGTGACCGAAGCAGGGTTTGGGGCAGACCTCGGAGCCGAAAAGTTTTTGAATATCAAATGCCGTAAGGCCGGCATTGCACCCGCCACGGTAGTCATAGTCGCGACTATCCGAGCTTTGAAATACCACGGCGGAATGAATGCGAAGTCACTCCAACAGGAGGACGTTCCTTCGCTCGAAAAAGGCTTGGTGAATCTTGAGCGCCACCTTCGCAACCTGCACAATCAGGGACTATCCTGTGTGGTTGCCATCAACCACTTTTCATCGGATACGGCCAGTGAAGTGGCGCTGCTTCAGTCAAAAAGCGCGCAGTGGGGAGTGCCGGTAGTTTTGGCGCGCCATTGGGCGGAAGGCGGCGCAGGAGCTGAGGATCTCGCCAGGGCGGTCGTCGATAGAATTCAAAATCAGCCATCAGATCTTCGCTTGCTCTATGATGACAAGACCCCACTCTGGGAGAAAATGCGGACTATTGCTTGCAGCTACTATGGCGCCGCGGAAATTCGAGCGGAGAAGTCCGTGAGAGCACAGATCCAGCTCTTTGAAGACCTTGGCTTTGGCGCTTTTCCGGTGTGCGTTGCAAAAACACAGTATTCGTTTTCCACGGACCCCAAGGGCATTGGCGCTCCCCTCGGCCATACCATTCAGGTTCGGGAAGTGCGTCTTTCGGCGGGGGCTGAATTTATTGTGATGGTCTGTGGAGATATCAATACCATGCCCGGACTACCCAAAGAGCCCGCCGCCCATCGAATCCAGATAGATTCCAATGGCACCATTACGGGGCTCTCGTAACTCCCCGCACTTCATCAATGACGTCTTCCGGAAGCTCGTAAAAAAACAACCCTCGTCCGTCAGCATTCGCTGTGGATTTAACGGGGGCCTGTGTTGCCACACGGTCTGTGTTTTTGCGCTTCCAATACCCACCCGCGGTAGGGCAATTGGCGCAGGCACCTAGTACACAACAACCTTTAGGAGTTTTTCCTTCTGCTTTTGCGTGCAGCACAGCAGCAGCGCGCTTGAGCATCACCAAGTAATACCCATCGCCCACCCCTCCTCTTGACCCTTCTGGGCGAACCCGAGAAATATCACTGTCCTCCAAATAAGCGATCCCCTCCCGCTGGCGGATATACTCAGTTTGAGCAGCACTGAGCGAGAGCGAGGCGCCCCCCCCTGCCTTAGCCTGCTGGGTGAGTCGTTGGACCTCAGAATCGACGGAGTCGGCCAAAGCACGCCAGTCTTCCACAGGACGGGGCACGAGCCTGGGGGGCGGGGGCTGGAGGGCCTCAAAAGGGCAGATGGGGAGCGACACACTAAGCAAGGCGGACTTCTCAGCCGCGTACGCCAAAAGTCCGTTCCACACAGCTAGATACAAACACAGATAAACGAAGGTTTTTTTCATGAATTTCAATATTATATACGGTTGTGATTGACTGAACAAAAGAATTGGGAGTCTCGGACGGTTTGTGGTAAATCCCCGCGCGTTGCACGGAAGAGGATCCCATGCGAGATGGTTACAAAATCGTCGAATCGTTCGCCACACCAGAACAAGCCCACATCGCGAGGTCGGCATTGGAATCGGCCGGAATTGAGTGCTTTGTCGCGAATGAAAACATTGTAAGCGTAGATTTTTTCTGGTCGCAGGCGGTCGGTGGAGTGCAACTCCACGTTCGTGAAGCAGATGCGATCCGCGCGCGAGAGATACTTTCCACACAAGCCTTACCGGCAGGGGGCGACTGGTTTGCATTTTTGGACGAAGTCGTCATGTGCAGAAACTGTGGAAGTCGAAAAGTCCGCTACATCAAGGAACCCAAACCACTCACCCGCGCTCTTTTCTTCCTCGGGGTGCCACTGCCCTTCTTTCGCAAGACATGGCGCTGCTCCTCTTGCGGACATGAGTGGACGCAAGAAGAAAAACACGTTGCCTAACACCACCGATTTTTGAATAGTTATCGGAAAGAGGTCTTTATGGGCGCACAATGGAAAGCTGCCGGAAAGCAGGAAAATGCCGCTAAACGCGGTGCGATTATTAGCAAGCTTTGCAAGGAAATCATCGTTGCAGTGAAACACGGCGATCCTGACCCAGCCAATAATGCCCGCCTTCGTGCTGTGATCGAAGCGGCCAAAAAGGCCTCTGTCCCCCGCGACAATATCGAACGCGCCATTAAAAAAGGCGCTGGACTGCTTGAACCCATCAATTACGACTTGGTCACCTTCGAGGGATTTGCGCCCCACAAGGTCCCTCTCATCGTCGAATGCCTCACCGAAAATCGAAACCGTACTTCGGCAGATATTCGCAACCTCTTCAAAAAAGGCTCGTTGGGAGCTCAAGGTTCGGTGTCCTATATGTTTACCCATATGGGCATGATCGAAGCCACCCATGAAAACAAGTCGATCGATCTCGAAAGCGAAGCCATCGAGGCAGGTGCTCAAGAGGTCGAAAAGGCCGAAGATGGCGCCCGTTTTTTCTGCGAAAAGGCCGACCTGGTTACAGTAACCAAAGCCCTGAGTGATCGCGGTTGGCAGGTGAGCGCTTCCGAGTTTGGGTATATTCCAAAAGATCCCATCGAGCTATCCCCCGAGGCCAAAAAGGAAGTCTCTGAATTTCTGACGGATATCGACGACAACGACGACGTTCATCGCATTTTTGCGGCCATGAAATGACGAGAACCACTTCCTTCGTTGGTTTGTTTGCGATAATTTTTGCGACGTTTTTCGCCCCGCCGTCGTTCGGCATCACCGATCACGAAAAAAAAACGCGCCTAGATCTAAGCCTGAGCAGCATTGAACTAGCTTCGCGTCGGGAGCGAATGACAAGTGGCGCAATGGCCCTCGGCGCTGCGGGTATTTTTGGAACCCTCGCTGTACTGTCCGCGGATTCCACCGATTTCAGCATTCGCAACGTGGGTCCGACTATTTTGGGGGCCTCTGCGGGGATCTTTTTCATCGGCGGTATTTTATCTTTCATGTTGCCTACTGAGTACGAGACTGCCCCGCAAAGTTACCAGTCCCTGCCCTCAAACACACCCGAACTCCTCAAGGCCAAAGTCATTAGCGGAGAAAATACACTCTCCCACTTGGCATCTATCGCTGCCCGACAGCGCTTGCTCAGCGCCATTACCACAGGCACCTTAGGTACTGCCGAACTCATTTGGTATTTTGCTGAAAAGGGCTCCAACATAAACCAAAGTTTTTTGCTTTATCACGGCATACTGCTCGTGGGTGTCAGCATGATCCCCTTGTTTTTTGAGAAAGAAGCGGAAACCGAGCAACGAAAATATTTAGAATGGAAGAATACCGTAAAAATTTCCTGGACACTCAGCCCTGGAGTGTCTCGATATGGGAGCCCTGCTCTCGCACTTTCCATGCGCTGGTGACACAACACTGATAGAATTTCCCTAGATGCCTTGGTTCATATCCCTTATCACTGGCCTCCTTTTCAGCTCTCTGATTGGGTTTAGCCAAGATCCCGACTGGAAATACCACGCTCGTCGACTCACCGGTTTTTCCGACAGCACGCAACGGGCCTCCCTTCACGCGCTCAAAACCAATGGACACTTGGCCGAGTCACTCAAGGCAGCACTACGTACTGGGGACAAATACCTTGCACTAGACGTAATATCGACTCTTTCGTTGAAGGATTTCGTGCCGGTCTTGATGCCTTTGGTGGCAACGGACGAAAGCGGTGCTGTTGCGCTCGCACTAAACACACTGCTCACACCAGATACTCACCGGCATATTGAAACGCAATACTTGGGGCTTATTTCCAACATGCATCGGGTTCCGCTTTCTGCGCCGACAACTATGGCGATTTTGGATGTCCTCGCCCGCTTAAAGACCCCCTTAAGTGAAAGCGAGTTGCAAACCCTGATGCAAAGTCCATCGCCCTGGATTCGGTCGGCCGTTTTATACTACGCTCGACTAGCCCAAAAGGACTCTGAAGTTGTTTTTCCAGAAATATTTCGAGCAGGCCTCCAAGACTCGAGCTCTCTCATCCAAGAGCAAGCGCGGACAGCTCTCGATGGAAAAACGCTCCCCTCCCAAAAGACGGGTTTTTGGGACAAGCTTTTTCAAATCGCTAACAGACCCGCATGGCGCTTAACTCCCTTAATGCCCCCTAGCCCCAAGGACTTATTGTTTCCTAGAACCAGTTCACGAAAAATATCCACCAAAGCGGCCAAAGCTTGCGCTCAGACATACAGGCAATTCTATGACCCCAGTGAAATAGAACTACACATCGTGTTTGGATACAAAGATGCTCGACCTGCCCGGTTTGTGGGGGATCGGTACGAGGCGGCCTGGTTTGCTTCTTATCTCACGGCCCCCTGCCAAGCGGGTTGGAATGCGTGTGGATTTCAACTCGAGGAAGGTAGCTGGGGAACTTATCGTAAGCTTGTTGCAGGACCAGATGGGAAATCTAGAAAAATCCGCGTGCGCCTGACCTATAGTTCCGCTGGCCCCGATGACGACGAGAATAGAAAAGATGCCTTTCAAAAACGCATCACTCAGGATGCTGAGTTTACTTTTTATGAAGGTATTCGCTCAGCGCGGGCTGCCTTTTACATTGGCCACTCCCGCGACGGCGGAGGTCCGGACTTTGCACCTCCACTGCTAACGCAGGACAAACACGTGGACTACGATTGGTACTCGAAAAACAAACCCGGAATGAAGAAGCTGATCGAAGTACTCAGCCAAACGAAAGGCACACCCCTCGTGGGGTTATTCTCGTGTGCATCGACGGGGCATTTTTTGAAGGCTGTTCAAAATGCAAATAGGAAGGTTGCTACTATTTCTAGCCCTAAGCTGATTTATTATAGTGATGCGATGAAGAATCTGCTCCGAGCAGTTTCGGCTTTATTGGGGCAGGAATGTGAAGCCGACTTCAACACCGCGCTCAGAGCACGGGCTGAAGTCGGCGACTCTCACCTAAATAATTTTTTCAGAAAAAACTAGCGACCTTGACCGCTCGAAGAGCCGCCCAAGTGTGCCGAAGTGGCCGGAGAAGCATCCGAAGCAGAACCGCTAATCACAGGCTCTTCTGAGCGAGTTTCCTTAGAGCTGCAGCTCGTAGCGCTGACCCCAACCACAATCAATCCGATTACCAAAGCAAAACCAAAGTGTTTCATACCATCCTCCAAGAGAAGACTAATGCATTACGGATGCCAGGTTTTTGACGTGAGTGACGTTTTTCGCAGCTACGGCAAATACTTAGAGTTTTCGGACCCCGAAAAAAAGGGCCGAAAATTGCATTCCGGTGCCAAATTCTGTCGATCTTTTTGGCAGTGGCTAGGACTTAGCCGGTTCCGTAGAATTGGGAGCAATTGAACCCGCCCAACCGGAGACGGATCGCGAACGGTATTTTTCGGGTAAGTTCGTAAACGCTTCATCCACAGAAACGAACCAGTTAAAAACTATCAAATGATAGAGGGCAGCAACACCATCTTTCCAGTTGATCTTTTTGCCCTGCAGGTACGTGCGAGGATAATAATAAATCGGGATCTCAAACAGACGAGCTGCAGTCTTAGCAAGGTAAGCGGTAATTTCGACCTCAACTCCAAATCGCTTGGAGGTTAAAACCATCGATTGAAAAAGCTCTGCTCGACCGATCTTGTAGCATGTTTCCATGTCGCTCAAATAGAGCCCAGACAAAAGATTGCTCATGAAAGTCAAACCGCGATTCACAAAAGAGTGGTACGTCCGATGTACTTGTACGCAATTCTTTTTAAAGCGACTGCCATAAACCACATCGGCCCGATTCTCCAATAGCGGAACCAACATTTCGTTCACATCGCGTGGATCATACTCAAAATCGGCATCCTGAATCATGAGCAGATTTCCAGTGGCTTCTTTAAAACCCCGCGCGACGGCGGCCCCTTTGCCCTGGTTGCTAGACTGCTCCAAGAGCTTAAAACCATATTTTGCGGAGAGCTCCCTTAAGATCTCCCCTGAGCCATCCGTTGAGCAATCATTGATAAATATCCACTCAGTGGGGACCGGGTACCTAAGCGCCATGAATGCGTCGACCACAGCACGTAGGTGCCCTGCTTCGTTGAACACTGGCACGACAATAGACAACCGATTCATTCGAGGTAAACTCCCTTCGCTCTGGGGGGTTGGCAAGGCTTAGTTTTAAACTAGACCATTTTCCCCATCATGCTGACGGTCGACCTACGAGGAAGCAGCCGACTCAAGGCGACAAAGAAGCTATTTTGCGTCCCCGAAATCACAGTCGGTTTAGTTCGGGTTTTCAAAGCCTTAAGCGCGACTGCAACCACTTGCTCGGGGGTCTGAGCCAACGAGGCCGGTACATCTTCCGTCCGCCCACCGGCGTTTACTTGAAAAGAGGTCGCGGTAATACCGGGGCACAAGCCCATCACATATATACCTCGCTTTTTTTGCTCAAACCAAAGCGACTCTGTAAAAGAAGTCACAAACGCTTTTGTCGCGCTATACAACCCCAATGACGGCATAGGCAAAAACGCTAGCGTAGAAGAGACATTGATCAAAGCATCTCCGGATTTGGCGTTCTTTAAAAATGCGTAAGACAAACTTGTCAGCGCTTCGCAATTGAGGCGCAACATCGCTTTTTGTTTTTCAATTGAGTGATCTAAGAAACCACCCGACGTACCCACCCCAGCGTTATTCACCAGCAGATCGAAATGGCCTGCCTCTAATGCAGCCGCCACTTTAGCCTGGCCCGATTCAGTCGAGAGGTCCGCGGCAATAGCACTATGTTCTGCCCCCAGTTCTTTCACCAAAGCGTTTAGCCGTGCTTCGTTTCGGGCCACCGCCGTAATCAGGTATCCTTCCTGGGCGAGAGCTTTAGCAAAAACCTTTCCTATTCCTTCACTAGCACCGGTAACTAACGCTTTCTTTGGCATGGTGTCTCCTTCTTTTCGGTTCGCCGCAATTGTACGGTGCTTCTGGTAGACCTGCAATCAACGCTTGGCGCCGCAATGCCGAATTTGTCCCTGAATAGAATCCCAGCCATCCCGCCAGCTTTAGCGCTTTAAGCGCCTTCCAAACCGGAACAAAAAAAGAAGGAACAGCGTTCCACTCCACCTCATGGCGGTAGACTTCCTCCACGACTCGCATTGCCTTAAGAGGACTGAGCTCAAAAAAGTGGCTTGTTTCCTCCACCCAAATCGAAGAGAGAACCGGAACAATCTGACCATTCCACCCCGAAACACAGCGCCGCCCTTTTCCGTCCAGGCCAATAACCGACTTCCCCCGAACTAAAGTGAGCGAGCTCGATACCCCTCCTGCATCCGTCCCCAGCAAACTGCGGATGCAGGTAGACTTGCCCGCATAGGAGTCCCCTATAAACCAGACGAGGCGTTTACCCACGAGCACCGTTTCTCCAACCAGCAGGTGATACCCAAGACGGATTCCAGCGCTAGCCAACAACCAGTTTAGCGCGTTCCTGGCTTGACCCATCCCTTGGCGATCTCCCTGGCGCAACTCCACTCGCCCAGTGCCTCCTTGAAAGTCGAGCAAGGCAGTAAAACGATCTGCCTGATGCAAGTACAGACACGCATCCAAAACATACCGTTCGCTGAGGGTTTTGTTCCACAGAGCCGTGCGGACAGCATTCAACGGTGGCGGCGAAAACTGAGCCACTCGACTCAATTCTAATGATGCCTCCGCGCAGGGAGACACCGCGTCGTTACTCGATCGGACCTCAAAAGTAATATCTGCGAGCCGAAAGATCATGGAACTTATTCTAAATGCAGACGATGTCGGAATGCACGCTTCAATAGACCAAGCGGTTCTCGATCTTGCAGCATACGGCCGTATTTCATCATGCTCCGTTTTGACCATTGGGAACTCATTCAACTCGGAGTTGGTTCGCTCGCTTAAACGGTTCCCTGTCGACATCGGAGTCCATCTCTCGCTTACTGGGGAGTATCCCAAACTCCCTGTTTTCCCTCTGTCCCCGCCCAAACAGGTTCGGAGTTTGGTCGGATCCACTGGGTACTTCCCTACGGACATCCGCTTAATTCGCGACAGCGCCCGTTCTGAAGAGATCCGCGGCGAACTTCGACGCCAAACAGAAGCCCTGCTTTTGACACATGATTCTCTTTCTCATTTGGATGGACACTGTTTTTTCTACGAGCCCGAAGAAGGCGGCGAAAAGTTTTTCAAAATCGTACAGGAAATAGCCCGAGAGTATGGGGTTGCTTACCGTCGCTATTTCCAGCCAGAATCAGTGCGGCCCTTCATGATTTGGGAAGATCATCCCACACCGCTTTTGCGGCACCATTACTACGAAAATTTCTTCCAAAAAGAGCCGCCCGAAACGGCCGAATTGATCATTCACCCTGCGTACGAGGCAGAAGCGTTGAGCGGGTTTTCGCAGAGTGGAGTAAGACGCTATGCAGATTACACCTACTTTGCTTCTGCCAGGTTTGGAGACATGCTCAAATCAGGACAGGTCACGTTTCTCCGAAGGCGAGAAAACGTACCTTTCCACAAATAGGCCCTAGCCAAAAAAACAAAACAAACAAATGCTGGGAGTAGCCCCAAGTCCTTCCAACCCATTCGACGGTATTTCCAAATTAATAAAGGGAAAACAAACAGCTTTGGGTGAAACAGAGGTCCCCACTTGAAAAAGAAAAAACCATGGACCCGATAGAAAAAAACGTCCTTTTCATAGCGCCTAGCGCTCCTGATCAGTGAGAGCCAGCTCCACTCCTCTAACTCATGTGTCACTTTCATCTCGGGATTAAAAACGATTTGCCCGCGCTTCAATGCACGCCACCCAAGATCGGTATCTTCTCTACCATCTGCGAACTGCTGAGCATCAAACCCATTCAGTGAGATGAGCACCCGTCTCCGGTACGCAATATTCCCCGAAGCAAAGTCGCTGCGAGGCCGATTCACTACCAAAGACTGCCCATGATAAAACGGATTCACAGGAACCTTGTACCTTAAGAATCTTGGCACCTCGGGATAAAGAATGGCTCCCTCCACTCCAATGACCCCTGGAGCGGTAAACGCTTTCAATCCTTCTTCGAGCCATGTGGGATGGACCACGCAATCAGCGTCGGTAAAAAAAACAAACTCTCCAACTGCAGCCCTCAGCCCCTGGTTTCGGCTGGCAGCGGGACCGAGTCTCACGGGATTGCGCAACACTCGAAGCCGAGGGTCTGTGATTTGGCTTATGCTCTGATAGGTAGCATCAGTACTACAATCGTCCACCACTATCAGCTCTAAATCGGAACGCTGGGAGCGCAATAGAGAATATACGGCCTTGGGTAGAGAGGCTTGTTTGTTGCGTACGGCAATAATAACGCTGGCGGTCATTTTGTCCACTTTGTCTACCCGGGAAGTTGCGGATAGGATTCTGCACTGAAATGCCACTCGAAGTACACTTTTGTATCGAAGGAACGCCCTCCATTCAAACCCTTAAGGCAAAGCGGGACCCGAGTCACTTCTGGATTGCGTGGAATTGGGTACAACTAGACCAGCTCGTCGCGGCAGGAGTTCCCTGCGCCCCTATTTCCGACTACTTGAAACAGACGGACTGGCAAGAGCTGCACGAAAAAGTGTATTCCCTGCTGGGTACTTGGGAAACCCTCAATCGTTGGTCGGGGTTCCTCGTTTCGGAACTCCAATTTGAACTCAGGGAAAAGTGGGCCGTTTCTGCCGCGCTGGAGTCCCTGCGGCCTCGTTTGTCTCGTGTTTACTTCTCTCAAGATGAAACTCGCAGCGCGCTTACGTCCGGGGATTGGATTGATTATTTTCAATCCTTGAATATTCCTTTTGTCCCGGTGTTCTCATGACTCACGTTCCTTTCTTGTTTTTTGAAAAAGCAAACTTTAGAACGATTGAACCCGTTGTGCGGACGTTAGCCGAAGGCTGCAAAATCAAACCTATCATCGTGAAGGGTTTCGATTATAAGGAAATATCAGGCCAAATCACCCCCCACGTCACTCCTAAGGAATTCGATACAATCGATATCCTAGCAGACACCTCCCCCGAGGAATCCGCACCCGCACCAACGCTGCCCCACTGTATTAAAAAAAACCTTGAAACGCGAAACTACTTTTCCGAGGCTCGTCGGTACTCTGCCCTCGTAGCCACTCGGTTAGAAACTCTCTTAGACCAGCTCAAGCCCAGGTTCGCGATCGTCCCCGAAGACGTGCACTATGCCCAAGGACGCCTAGCTTGCCTTGCGCTCAGAATGCGGGGCATTCCTGCTATTGCCATCGTCCCTCCTTTTTATCAGGTGCAGGAACACTCGCCCATGGTGGGAGATCGGCTGGCTGACATTTATTTCGTTCAGAGCAACCGCATGCGTGATCGTCTCTTGTCGCAACGAGTGGATCCTAAGCGAATATTTGTTTGGGGTTGTCCACATTTTCGCCCAGCCAAAATCGCCAGAACTTCTGCTCGGAAAATAGTGTACGCGTGTCAAGGATTGCCTGGCGAAGAGATCATTCTGAATCGACTCCACCAATGGGTCGATCGGCAAATCGGGGTAAGACTGGAAGTGCGTCCTCACCCGGAGTTGAGCAAAGTACCCGGTCCTGCGACCACATTAGAAGCCTCGTTGGGGGAGGCTTCGGTGCTCGTCGCCCAAAGTTCCCTGGCCTTATACGAAGCCACAGAACTGGGCGTTCCGATCGTAAGGATTCATTTTTCCACATTTGTGCCTCCAATGTATTTACCTGAGCCAGAAGCCACAGAAGTTACGGCGAAGAATTATCATCAGCTTTTTTCCCTTCTGGAAAAAGCGCTGAGTGAAAAGCTCCCCGCGATTGAAAGGAGACGGCTGATGGCAGATCCCGCGGGAGCCGAGCGCCGAATAGCCGAGCAGCTTGAAAACTGGGTTGAGGGTGGGAAGATCTGAATGAAAACCTCCCAACGAAGAGTCTTTTGTGTCGCGGCATTCCCCACACACCCGTGCAACCGGGGAAACCGCAGCCGCCTTTTGAACTTGCTCGACGCTCTCCAAACTGAAGGGCATGCCGTTCACTATGCTTGGCTAGCAGACCCCCAAACAAATCATGCGGAGTCGCTTGAACAAATGCAGATGTATTGGAAGGGAGGCGTTTCGGTAATACCTTTCCAACTGCAGAACTGCAGGCGGACAAGCGGTCCGGATTCTTGGTACGATGAAAGCGTCACCCCGTTGTTGAAGGCAGCACTCGACGAGTTCCATCCAGACGTTCTTTGGGTTGAGTACGCGTATCTATCCAAAGCGTTTGAGTCCGCAGGCCGGGGACAGATCAAGATCCTGGACACCCACGACGCACTGACCGGCAGGGACTCGATGCTAAAGAACCAAGGAATAGTCTCATCCTATCCCGTGCCGAGTTTTCATAACCCGGCACACGAAGCCGAGGCACTTGATAGGGCCGATGTCGTCGTATCGATTCAAGAAAAGGAAACCGCTTTTTTTAGGGGCCTCTGTTCTTCTAAAGTGACGACGATAGGCCACTTGTTGAAGGTTGCCCCAGCTCACACGACCTGCTCGGAAAAACCCCGATTGCTGTTTGTTGGTTCGGATAGCCTGGTTGCCGCGGCAAATATTCAAAACTTCTTGAGCAAGGTCTACCCGGTAATTCGAAAGCGGCTGCCGCAAGCGGAGCTGTATATCGCAGGGTGTGTGAACGGACACCTCAAACATCTCCCTCCGGGTTGCCGTACACTGGGGTATGTGGAAGACCTCTCGGGTCTCTCTGCGATGTGCGACATTGCGGTGAGTTTTGAAGTTAGCGGGACGGGCCTGAGTATTAAAAACTTTTCGGCGCTTGCGAACGGCCTTGCGCTGGTGACGAATGCACTGGGAGCGAGGGGGATACACTCCAGCGATGCGGCCCATTTTCTAATGGTTGAAACGCCAGAGGAATACGCGGATCAGATCGAAGCGCTAGTACGGTCTCCGGATAAATACGCAGCCACTTGCCGAGCTGCGCACGCATTTGCACAGGCAGCGTACGAGACAAATAAGAAGCGCTTGCTCGGTATACTTTCTTGATTGCTCACAACCCCGCGACCGAAGAAGCGATGAGGGTACGCAGCCAACTCGATGCGGTGTCCTTGTGAGTACGTTCGTGCCAGAGCATTCTTATTTGCAATTTGGGTAGGTTTAGAGGGTGCTTCAAAATCCGCAGCTTGTATTGCTCAGCCAAGTTTTCAGCAAGGCGTCTGGGCAACGTCACCGCATAGTCTGTGTTTTCTACGATTGCCGGTGCCACTAAAAAATGGGGGGTAGAAACAACCACATTCCTCGTCTTTTTCTCCTGTGCAAGCAGGGAATCAACAAGACCGGCGAGCCCGCCCCATGGGGACACGATGAGGTGTTTCAACTCAGCAAAGGCTGCAATAGAAATTTTTTCTTTGAGCGGAGAGGCTTGATTGCATACACAAACAAACTCTTCGGAATAAAGTTCTTTTTGAAAAAGGTCTCCCTCCAAATCAGTAAAATGACCGAGAGCCACATCGACCCGTCCTTCTTTGAGATCTTGAAAGGGGACTTGTTCTTTCAGTGAAAGAACTTCGAGTCGCACCAGAGGAGCTTGTTTTGAAACCGCCATGCAGAGTTTGGGCATCAATACCAGTTCTACAAAGTCGGTGGTGGCGATTGTGAATTTGCGTTTAGACGTACCGGGAGAAAAAACCTTCTGCTTTTCGAGCATCGCGCGAATCAGCGCCAGGGCCTCGGCAACAGGCCGCTCCAATTCCTTGGCTCGCGGCGTGGACACCATGCCTTTGGGGCTGCGTGTAAAGAGAGGATCGCCAATGGCCTCGCGTAGCCGTTTCAAGGCGTTGCTCATAGCGGACTGGGTAAGCCCCACTCGAGCGGCCGCGCGTGTAACGTTCAACTCTTGAGAAAGCGCTTCGAACACGTAAAGCAAATTCAGATCCATCATGCTTACATCGATTTGTTTCTGCCAAATAGGTTTTGGACGAAAGGGGCATCATTCGCAGTGGAACGCTCTCGTTCCAGCCGTTTTGCATCTAGTTGCCCGCATTTGGAGACAGGGGAAGGCGAGGCGCCTTTGAGCGAAAACAGACTGATGATGGACTGTGGAGTAACCCGATAAGGCCCCCCCTGATAAAAACCGTAACGGTGGATGAAGTGCGGGGTCAACGCATCGAGGAGTAAGGCTCCGCCCATTCCATCCTCTATTCGGGCTAGCCAACTAGCAAAAAGCTCATCCTGAAAAAAACTCCCCCGAATACCCGCTCCGATCCAGCCGGAACGGTTTTTTGGGCTGAGTCGAATCGCATCCTCGTACTGACGGGTCGCCAAAGCTAAGCTCAAATTCTTGTCCATGGCCATCGCAAGTTTTGGGTGAACTGCTTCATCTCCGACCGTCCTGCCCATGGGCAACCGACTTACGGTGTAGTTACGTCCGTTGAAGACAAATCTTTCTTTCCACATGGCCTTGCCGGCAAAATGCGCGTTGGTCACCGCCTGTACAGCGAGGAGCAGAGGTTCTGCCAACTCTTGGTGCGTGAGTCCTTTGCTCAAGACATAATCGTTGTCTTCGACCAGACGCTGACGAAGGGTTTCTTTTTCCGCTAGGTAACCTTCAGACAGAATCCTCATCGACAGATTGTTGATCGATTTCCACTCCGGGGGAAGCTTGTCTCTGGGCGTAAACATATACGGATTGGACCCACTCACACCGCGCATTTTGGGATCATCACAGGCCCCGTAGGCTGCTCGCAATTGCAACAAGCTCCAGGGAATGCCTGTAAGTGTTTTGGAATTCAAAATGGTTGAAGTGCAATTCAAGCCGCCGACCAGGAAAATGTGCTGAGCATCTGGGTGTTCTGCCGCCCGAATGTCCGCTTCATAATAGAACGGATCGACTTTGGAACGGGCCCAAGGGCGTTGGGCAAAAAAGGCTTCGGTGTCCGCACCTTCAAATATCTTTTCGCTGTCTTCCGTTCGAACGGGCACTTGAAAAACGGGGTACGGTAAATTTAGCCCAAGAGTCGTCCTCAAATCCTGCGGGTCCACTGCCGCCCGGACTACGCTCGCCGCCACGGCGACATAAACCCCTAATAATCTCAATGCTTTGTGTCGAACCATTCTACCCACATCGTATCATACCCAGTTCTTGGAAGCGCAAGCGCCAAGCCAATGAACACCCCAGTTTTCACTACCATCTATGCCGCCTCGTGTTATAAACGGCGACTTACACCATGCGATTCCTAGGTACCTTCTTTCCGGCCTTCCTAGCCGTTTCATTTTCTCAGTTCCAAGTCGAGGGGAGCATCTGTGCAGAAAAAGTAGCGCTTCAACAGGTGGCGAGTTGGAACTGGAGCCAGCGAATTTTAGTTGTTGTAGACGGTTTTTCGGACGGCTCCCGCTACGCCCCCGAAGCGGCAAGGCTCTTTCCCGATGTAAAACGCATCCACATCCAAAGTACGGCGACACCTCCGTCTGGACTCAAAGACTCGTTTCAGAAGGAAACCTACGACTTGAGTATTACTGCCCCCCATCATGATTTGCGGGAAATCGTCTCCGCTTTTAAACCCTTCGAAGTTGTCCGAGTCGTCGCAGGAACTGAAACGGGCGTGAAACTTGCCGACCAGCTCAGTGAAAGCCTCGATACACTGGGAAATGGCACCTCGCTGAGCGAAACGCGAACCGACAAAGGGTTGCTTGCTAACGCGATGGCCCCACTGCTGCAAGGTCAGGATGATATCCAATTAATCCCCGGCCACGCATTTTCGGATGGTCGTGACGCCCTCGAGTATATCCAAAGCCGAAACCTGAGTTACCCGTTGGTAATTAAGCCCACTTCCAGCGCCGGGAACTTTGGATTCCATATCGCTCATTCTTCCGCAGACGTCCGCCTGATTTTCAATACCTGGCTCGGTGAACCGGATCCGCTCGGAAAGACAATTCATTCCCTGCTGGTGCAGCCCAAACTCGAAGGCGATGTTCTGGCGATAAACACGGTGAGCCATCCTTCGGTGGGTCAGGTTGCGACCGATTTTTGGAGGACCAAAGTCCGATTTACTCAGAACAACATCGTTTTTTTGCGCACTCAGATTTTCGCTTATCGCAGCGAAAATCCCGAACACCAAAAGATGCTCCTGGCGGCGCAGTATGCGGCGAAAGGTCTGGGAGTAGACTTTGGCCCCCTTCACCCGGAATTTCTTCAAACGCGAGATGGAAAACTCTACATGATGGACGTTGGCGCTCGACCCGCAGGCGGCTCTCTCACCCGCATCGCCAAAAGTTGCGGGGCTTTCGATCAGATCGAGATGACTCTGCTAGCGGCGTTTGATCCTTCTGAGTTTGACCGCAGAGCTGCCCTCGGTCCACAGCTTTTGGAAGCTGGAGCTTTTATCTATTTTGTATCTCCGGTTAGCGGTATCGTTCAAAAAGTCCCGTCTTTCGAAGAAATGCGGGCTCGAATTCCGGGTTTTTATACGGCAGACCTATCTCACATGAAAGTCGGTGCTCGGTTGGAAGTCAGTAGCAGCTTGTTTGATCAACCAGGCTTCGTCTTTGTCAAAGGGGATGAGGTCACCATCAACTCCGCGGAGCGGGCGATTCGAAAATGGGAATCCGAAGATTTCTACCAGGTGGATTCCGATGAGGCGATACGACGTTAGTACTGGGCTGAGGTATTTTTCGCTCTCGGTGGCCTTTGTTCTTCCTCTGTACACCGGATTTGGCTGGATGACGCTGGATCAGCTAGCCGATTTTTTGGCCGCACTGCGGTTAGTTGATGGACAAATCCCTTACAAAGATTTTTACGCTCCTTACGGCCCTCTAGGCTTTTTGGCGCTCTTCCCCTTTCTAGCCCTTTGTCCCACCCCTGGGTTGGGCGTTTTACTGGCGTCGGCAACCCTCAATTTTGCGGCAGCGACAACAACAATGGTGGTCTCTCGTGGCCTTGGTTTGGATGGGATGCGCGTGGCGCTTGCTACACTACTCGCGGCGATCTGGTTCTTGCCGCCATTTGGCTCCTACTTTCATGACCACCTCGCCTATTTATTGCTCTTGGTGGGGCTTGTCCTTGCCCTCCAGCAAAGGCCTGGCTTCGCAGCAGTATTGGTGGCCCTAGCTTTTCACTCGAAACAAACCGTCGGAATCATCGGTGTGGTGACTTTGGCAGTGAGCTATTGGGTTTGCCCCCGACTTCGCCCTCGACCCCGCGGCAAATTACTCGGAACACTCTTCGTTTTCGCGCTCACCCACGCCGTCGTATTAGCGCTCATAGCGTTAGTTGCTGACTTTTCACTTTACCGGGACACCACTTTCGTTTTCCCTTTTTCGTACATTCAGTTTAAAGCCGACAAAAACCCGCTGCTTTGGGCAACAGGGTTGTTGTTTCCGTTTGGGTTTAGTCTCTTTGACTTGCCTAGTTTTGGTTGGGGCAGGCTTGCGTTTCTGCCAGTGGTGCTCGGGGTATACCTGATTTATTTCGGTGCCTCCAAACTGCGGGACAGCGCCCGCTTTGCGGTGGTTTTCACGCTATTGTCCACTCTGTGGTGTGGCGTTTTCCTAAGCCGAAGTTTTACACATGTTTTTCTGGGACTCCCGATCGCGTTCGCAGGGAGCAGTTCTCTACTACCAAGGAAGTGGGCTAACCTGTTTTTGATTTTCTTTTCTATTTTGGGAGCAGCCCAAGTGGCCTACCTCCACCCACCGTCCCAAGCGACTTTTAGAGAGACCCGCACAACCAGGCTTTCTCCGCTAACACCTCCTCCCTGGTTTGCACAGTCAGAAGCGGAGGAGATCTCCCGATTTCTCACAGAAAAAGGCGCTTCCTACGCTCTCCTGGGACAGGCAACTACACTCATACCTGTTTACACTCCGTACTCAGCAGTCAGCCAGCCGGCTTTTTATTTTGATGGCCTAATAACACCATGGGACGACGCCCTTCGCCTAAAATGGGAAAAGAGATTCGTAAACGTATTGACGCGCTTAAAACCGAAGTACCTTGTCCAATCGCTCCTATTAGGGGCGCCGCCAGGCGCGCTCAAGGATGCGGTCGCCAAATACTGCAGAGTGGAACTACTCAAAACTGAACTAGAAATCCTCAAGTGCACTTTTTAGCACGCCTCCAACGCTGAGCCTGCACGTTTTCATGTTGCGCGCCGCGTCGGTTTTGTGGAATTTAGAGCGGAGGGGAATTTGTGGACTTAGCAGCTCACGCCGATATCGCCGCCAGCGGGTTTCCGAGGTATCAGGATTGGTTTTCACGCGTTCTTTTAGTGGATGATGATCCAGTATTTTGTGAACTGATTCGAAGAAAAGCGCGGGACCTGCACTTAGACTTATCCGTTTGTAAATCGCGGGCGGAGCTGCTGACAATCCCCAATCATAAACAATTTGATGTTGCTATATTGGATTTCTATTTCGACGAATCTTTAAATGCATTGGAAGTCGCAAAACTCTTACCCCCCGAAATACCTATTGTGATTGTGAGTAGCACGGAGGGGCGAAAACTCAGCGGCGCAAGCTGGCCTTCGGCCGTACGCACCTTTGTACACAAAAGCGCTGGTGCGGATTCCATTTTGAACAACGCGCTGCTTGCTGCACATTGGGGTGACCTTGCAGCCTCGTTCCCGGGGGAAGTCAAACTTCCGCGTATACTGCTAGTCGATGACGACCCCGTTTTTGGAATGATCCTGCGGCAAACAGCCGAAAAAGCAAAATTGCCCCTCACGCACATTCTCTCTCCTGCCAAACTGGATATTCGAAAAGTGCGGGACAATTATGATCTCTTGATTTCGGATTACGACTTAGAAAATGTAACTGGCGTCCAGCTCACCCGGCAGCTGGAAACGTTTGGGCAGTCGCTACCGACAATCCTGATCTCTGCATACGGAAAACTTCCGGATGTCCAACTACCCAATTCGATTCTTTGCTCGTTACAAAAAGCTGAGGGCCCACAAAAAATTTTGTACACATCCCTCAACGCGTACCAGCAGATCTAGCGACAATGTTTTTCTATTAATTTTTCGTAGAGCCCGTCGATCAACGGGTTGATGCGCTCTCTCTCACGGGGCGACACCATGTCCAGGACAGAAGAAATCCACAGGGAGTTTTGTACACTTCTTGCTACCCGTTCCGAGACTGCGCGGTCTAGGTCCGGAGAGACGGACTTAGCATGGAGTAATAGGTCCAAAATACGCCGATAAAAATCTAGAGGGTAACCACCCAGTGCACTCATCGCCTGAGTGCGCAACAAGCTGTCCAGAAAATCCACCTGAGCCAGATCGGTTCGTTCTTCCAGAGCCTCCAACAGACGGCTTCGCAGAGCGTACACTTCGGTGGGTTCCGCGGAGTAAAAAGTCAAATAGCGATTATACCCCTCCAGACCATACCAATCGGAAACAGCTCTCAAAGAGTACGGGTCGCCCCTTCCTCGACAAAGCGCAATCGCCGCTTGCTGAGCAACAGCATTGTGGTTGTTGGCCAAATAGTCTGAGAGCTTACTTTGCATGGGAGGAGTAACTTCAAAACCGGGGATTGCCGCCATCTGCAATAAAGCTCCCTGACTCAAGTCTTCATACGGGCTTGAGAAAGCTCGCCTCAAAAGTGCGGCACGTTCCTCTGGATTCTCCCAAGTTTGGAGAGCGGCCAACACCGCATGGCGGTGTTTTTCGAGGGGCGAATGGAAAAAAAAACGCGCCCAGTTCGCGTCAAACTCCTCCGCCAAAACCGACTCCCGCGCCGTGAAATACGAATGCACCCCAGCGCTGGCAAGCACCCGCGCGATGCAGTTCATGGGGGGAAGTTCCGATCCGTCACCGAAAGCGGCCGGCGTGAGGACCAAAATCAGGTGCAAAAGAGATTTTCGTAGCAAAAGCATGCCTTGAAATAACACAGCGAAAGTCCTAAACATATAGACTCATTAAGTAGCCGGAATCTGCCGATAAGCTTCTAAGGAACTCTAGAAATGTCCAGCGAAAATCGCAATCAAAATCAATGGATCCGGCGGCTTACCGTCACCTGGTCCGGCCCCATCACCCTTTTACTTTTATGCCTTGCGGGAATCGGTTTTTATTTTGGCTCGCAGGTAAAGCTCAAACTCTCCCTGGGCGACCTGCTTCCAGATGACCACCCTTCGGTGGTCAAATTCAACCGCCTCACTGAAGTGGTAGGGGGCGTCGGTTTTTTTGCGGTGATCCTGACTGCAGAAGATGGAAAGTCTCACCTCGAGGTTGCTCCCAAAGTAGTTGAAGCACTCGAGAAAATTCCGGGTATCCGAAACGCGACATTTCACAGAGAACGCCGCTTTTTTGTCGACCGGATGCTCTACTACGTGGACGTAGACAAACTCAAAAGCCTTGAGACCAACATTGATAAGCAGATCAATGAATCTAGGCAAAAGATCTTTAACCTGGGGCTGTTTGATGAGCCTAAGGAACAAACCGTCGCTTTCGACGACAAGTTGACCAAGCTGGCTCAAGACTCCGCGAAAATTACTCCTTTTTTAACTTCGACTGACAACAAACACTTGTTGGTGATGGCCAAGCCTGGCTTCGATTCCATGGATCTTGGGAAGACGCGCGAGCTGATTGCTGCTAGCGAAGCGGCGCTCAAGCAAGTCCTTCCATCCAATGTGACCTTTAGCTTTGGAGAAAGATATTACAATAAAGTGGTCGAAACCTCTTTGATCGAAGGCGACATCACCCGACTTGGTGCCCTATCGATTGCTCTGATTTTGCTCGTCTTGCTTCTTTATACCCGCAGCGTGCGAGCGCTCACGGTGATCTTTGTGCCGGTATTCATGGGGCTGGGGATCACTATGGGAGTGACCTATTTTTACATCGGCCACATCAACATTATTACCGGATTTCTGGTTGGCATCTTGTCCGGGCTGGGCGTCGACTACAGTGTGCACTTGTTTTTGCGTTTGCGCCTGGAAAAGCGAGAACCGTCAACCGATGAACCCGATATTTTTTGGCGTACTATCTCTAGCACCGGACACTCGATATTCGTGGGAGCGGCGGCGGCGTCTTTTACATTTTACTTGCTGTCATTTAGCTCCTTCCGCGCTTTTTCTGAGTTTGGTTTTGTCTGTGGCACAGGGATCGCCGCTGTGTTTATCTGCTTGCTCCTTAGCTTCGCTGCCCTAGCCCGATTTTTTCGAGCAGATCTTCTGCCGGTACCGCCCCCGCTTTTTGGTAAATGGGTTTTCCCCATGATTCCGGTGCCGAGAGGCCTTGTGGTTGCTTCTGTTGTAACGGGCATTGTCATGTTGCTCGCGGTGCGGGTGGGATTCTTGTACGACTTCGAGAAAATGATGAAGCACTCGAAGGAGATGGAAGAGAGCATCGCCCTGATCGACAATGTCTATCAGCGGTCAGCAGTCCCCTC
>CAZTDN010000019.1:0-66086 GCA_964611895.1 uncultured Pseudobdellovibrionaceae bacterium | reverse complement strand
CTCGTCCCACAGAGTGCTGTTTGGCGCGTCGAACAGGTACTCCGATTTCAACCTGGAATAGATCCAGACCCCGGTCGCTAAAGACACTCCGCCACCCACGGCTAGAGCGGCCTTGCGCAGAATACGGCGGCGGCGATCCGCTTTGACTTGCTTGGCGTTGGCTCGGCCTCGATGCGCTACTTCTTCTGCGTGGGGCCACAGCCCGTACTCCGAAAGCCATTGCGCGTCGGCCACACTCACGTGATCTTCGAGCCGTTTACTCACCGGGGGCGGGTTCTGATAAATTTCTTCCAGAATGCCGTGCAACGCATTGTGCACCGATGGCTCTGCACCCACTCTTCGAGCGTCCTCGCGATTGAGCAGGCTAAACAGATCCCAAGGGCAGTTGGATTTCATTCCAAAGGCGGTCGATTGAAGCCCAAAAATCAAGGCCATCGCTGGCACAAAACGCCTCATTTTGCGCCCCCTTGTAGGCTGCGAAACGCTTTCTCTGCCTCTTCCCTAGGAATAGGTTCTTCACTCAAGATGTGTGTATAAAACTCGACCGTTTTGAGGACTTGATGGCGGGTATGAAGCAGTTCTTTTTTTAGCAACTCTATCAATCGAGGGTCTGTTTCCCGCAAAAGTTCTTCGCTCAGCGCTTTCTCGTACGCCTGGACTTCGCCCATTAAGCCACCAAACCTAACAGCCCTGTTATTTAGCGACATACGTAAGCGATCGTTTCCTTTGAAACTCAGGTGCCCCGACGAACTGCTCAAGTCAGCGAGCTCTTTGGTCGATTCTTCCACGCTGCTCACCCCCGTCAACGCGTGCATGAAGTGCACCTGCTGCAAACGCTTGTCTTTGATTCCCAAAGTTTGTGTCAGTTTTTCCATGGCTCGCTCAATCCGCTCGCCGTGAATCTTGCCCAACCGCTCGATTTCGAGTGGCACAGCAGAAGGCAGCCACCCCATTTCGCGCAGTTGCTGGCCAAAGGTACGATTGAGGGCTTCGCTGCCCAAAAAGGTCGATGTCAGCGGCGCGAGTGTTCGGTACAGATACGAACACGCGATCTGGCGCGGCAAGAACTGCCCCGCCATTCCAAACGCAGTTTTGCTGGCGGCTTCCGCGCTTAGGAAAGTCAGTGTATTCCACCCCAGCTCCCGCGCATAATCCGTGGTGATAAGCTGCTCCCAGATATCTGCAAAAGATTCCCCCTGGAGCAACCGATGTACCACGTCCGAAACCGCCATCGACAGCGCCACCCCCAGACCATTGCCCAGGAGATACCGACTCGCTTTGTGTGAAACAGGCACCCGCCGATTGACCAGGTGATTCACTCCCGAGTGCGTTGCCGCAAAAGCCACAAAACCCGTGTGCTTGCTCCACGTCATCAAGCTCTGCGCCCAAGTCTCAGCCAGTTCTGGATTGCGTTCGTACAAGCTCCAAAACACTGCATTGAGAAACTCTGCCAGATAGACATCGCGCACTCCCCGCAAGAACGAATGCTTTTCGGGCTGGGCAATCACCGAACGCGTCTTTTCCTTGGCTTGGCTAATCTCAGAGAGCACTTGAGAGGAGTTCATGACCGCACGCACATCTTCGGCTGTGAGCAGAGGGAGATTGCGTTGCACCGACTCCATCCGAGGGTGCGCTAGCCACCGCCCAATGAGCGCACGATCAGAAGCGCGGAGTTTGGGGTTGGTGGACACTTCGCCCAACCAGTGCGTCAGGCCCTCGGCAGTGGACAACGCTTCCACCCGCTCCGGTTTCACGCCCGCCAACGCGCGGTCGCGCGTGGCTGAGGAGACTCCCATTTCGGCCAGAAACTTATCTACGGAGAGCTTGCCCTGGGCGTGCAAGCCCTGATTGCGTAGGGCGACTTTCCACTTGGTCGGATTGGAATTGTTCAATGCATACCGAATGCGGCTCATTTTGGGGCCCGTCGCGTCGACTAATTGACTCACCCGTTTCATCACCCGATCGGTAAACACTTTCTTCGGAGATCGGTAGTTCTTATTCTGCGTCTTGCTCTCGTAGGCTTGCAGACGAAAGATCCCGTTGATCAGATCATAGTTGAGCATATTCGACCGCATCCCCGCCCCTTCTAGCGCCGACAAGAGAAAGTAATACGGGCCTAGCATCGAGCGAGGCTTTGCGTTTGTATTGGGAAAGTACCCGCTCAGCGCTTTGCGCAAGGCCGCCTGCTGGCTCGGCTCGATCCCCACAAACGCGATGAGCCGGTCCACAAGAGCGGGCTCCGCACCGACATTCTCAAAAATCTGCGAGAACGCTACGAGTTCTACCACCCGGTTTCGATCGGCTTCGGTCAACTGGAACTGCTGCCCCCAGTCGATGGGCTGAAAACGGTACAAGAGCTCTTTTCCCTGGTCTTCCACGGCCCAGAGGATGTTTCCCGGATGACGATCGGGATCCGCGTGCGTGGATCGACCGTCCTGCGGGAAGAGAATTTCCGATTCGGCTGTGAGGACAAACTCGGCCATCTGCGCTTGCACCGAGGGCGGGAATGCATTGATACTTCGACCTTCCGAAAACTCCGAGCTTCGCAACTGGTACAAAGCAGCCGGATCGTTTGCAACTTTTTCAATGAGTGGAGTGGTTTGGGAAACTTCGACCAGGACATTGTCTTTGAGGGGAAGCTTTAAGTACTCAGCCTTGGCCAGATCCGCCTTCTGTCCCTCTCGCACCAGACTCAACTCACGCCGGATCGCATCCCGTGTCGCCCGCACCATGCCCTTGAGAAAGGAATACAGCTGGGGTGACTTCTTGATAAGCTCGTCCACCACAATGCGCAGCTCTTCGAAGTTGCGCAGCAGCGCTGCTTCGGCCTCTTCGCGCTTGATCTGGATAGCATGACGCTTCCCTTCTCCGTCTAGGACAGAGACGGTGTACTTCATCGACGCCGATCCGCGCAGATCCTCCACCACAAATAGTGGCTCGATATGTTCGGTTTTTAGAGTCTCTTTCAATCGTTCAAAAATTTCATGACGATAAGGCTCCTTGGCCCGATCGTGCAGGTCGGCAAGCTTGCTGCGGATATGCTCCGGTAGAAAATCTCCCGCGGCCATGGTTTGCCCGAGCTTAATCCCGGGAACTCCATAGGACTCGAGAAGGTTTTTCAGTACGGTTCCCGTATCGGATTGCTCCACTGGGTGCGCGAGCAAGTACGACAGAACCGCGCGGCGTTTTGCGGGATTGGAGACTCTTTCCATGGCGACCAAAAAACTCTCCAGCAGATCATTGGCGATATTGGCCGCTTTTTCTCCACGGGGCATGATCTCGTTGAGAACCTGTTCGTAGTAGAGATTTTTCCCACTGTTCTCTAGCAACCCTGTTTTGGGGGCTCCGAGCAAGGTGCTGATAAACGTGCTGCGCACGAGCGTGGGCAAAGTGCTGTACAGACGCCGCACCGTCTCGGGCCCCATGCGGCGCATTTTCTTCACGATGATTTCAGGTGGCCCAGCAGCGCCTCGCAACCAACGAATCAGTTTCCATTTGTCTACTGGATCCCAACCACTGGCTTCTTCGATGATTTCGTTCACCACCGAAAACCCGAGATCTTTTTCCTCAGTGTTTCGAGAGACAAAACGATCTTTAACCCCGCGCGCTTCGCTCTCCCGCGTTTGGAGACGGTGGCTCACCCAATCAAACAAGTGTGCCGCCGCGTAGCCCGACTCCGGAAAGTATCCCGAAATCTTTTCCAGCTCGGCTTGGATAACTGCGTTGCGCGCATCCATAAAGTGCCCGCCTTTTTTGAAGGGCTCAATCACCTTGCCGAAATCGACCTCATCTGGCTTGAGAAGCTGTGCCTCCACCTCCGCACGAAAACGGGATTTTTCGCTGGGAACATCAAACTCCATGGAATCGAAAGTAGCCAAAATCTCTCCGAGCTTTTCCTGCTTTGCTTCGGCGGATTCTATCGACGGCAGTTCTGCCTTGTGAGATTGGAGCTGTTGTGCAGTTTTTTTCCACTGCTCGCGATCGACCTCTACCAAAGTTTGTGGACCCAGGCGCGGCTCCGCGTACTTTTTGTAGAGCGTCGAACGAATCTGAGGATCCCAAATCCACCCATTCTCCAGAGCCTTGAGCGAGATCCCACTCGCCTCAGCCGGAGTCATTTCCGATACGAGCTTCTCCATGTAAGCATCGGTCACTCCGGTCGGCCCTCGACCGGCCATCATGCGCCACAACAAAAGCCTTTCGCTCAACTCTGCGGTGGGAGCGAGTTGCTCAAAACGCCGGAGCAAAAGACGCTGCACTTTTTCGGAATGGCCGGGGTTGTAGTTATAGGACGGGTACTTTTTGGAGAGATCGGAATACCGCTGGAAGAGCTTTGCTTCCCACGGAGCCCCACTTTGTTGCGCCACGGATTTGAGATTATGCCAAGGCTGTTCGCTGCCCAGGACTCGAAACACTGCTGTTTTGTTGGGTAAGATCTCTGGATTTTTTTCCAAGTTCGAAAGAAACAGCTCGGCAAGGAAACGGCTTTCCACATCGTGTTCTCGGTGCAGGGTCTCGATTTGTTCCACGGCATCTTTGCTCGGATCGAGCTCCGTGCGGTTGATGCGCTTGGAGTACCACTTCAAAGCGAGGTCCGACGCAGAAAGAGTCGCCGTGTCTACCGCTTCACGCAGGTGGGTTCCGAAGGCAAAGCGAGTTTTGGGATCCGAGAGATAGGCTGCTCGCAAAAGCAGAGCGATCTTGAAGAAATTCCGTTTTCCAGCCTCTTTGATCGGAAAAAGTTTTTCTTCGTAATTCGACCGCCATTGAGCCAAAAGAGTGGCAATGCTCTTGCGCGTCGCTGCCCTGAGCTCTGGTGGGACTTGAGCGTCGTGGCTATAAGCAGCGACTTCGGGAAGGTGCTTGTACAAGAATCGTGCGGCATCGGTATGCATCCGCATGGCGACCAAGGCGCGCAACACTTCGGCCAGTTCCGCTGGGGGGAGTTTTTCGGTAGCAAGCTCCCGCGCCCGTAATCGCAACACAAATTCGGGGACAGCCTTGCCATTATGCAGCTCGAGGAGCTGCCGGGCGGAATGCACGGTGCCCAACACGTCTTGAGGAAAATGCTTGCGCCAAATAGCGATGTACTTAGATTGCACTTGTTTGCGCAAATGTGGCAGAGAACTCAACGCCAATAACTGCTCACGCAACGCACTCTTATCAGCGGAGGTGAGCCCCGGCTCTGAGAGTTTGGTGTCGATGAGCCGGAGCAAGAGCGTCGTATTGGTCTCCGCGGCTCTCTGAGCCAATGCTCCAAACATAAAGTACAAGAGTTTTTGGGTCTTCTGAGCATGGCCCTCTATACCCTGGAGCTGCTGTGCCCCTGACACCGGGGTATTGGAACCGCGGTCGATATAGTCCTCCGCCAGTATCTGGCGGGCGAGTTTTTTGACTTTGCGGGCGGGAACGCGATCTTTTCCGGTTTGGTTTTTGAGTTCCGTTTCGACTGCCTCGATAAGCTGGTTGTATAAATTTGAAACATACTCTCGCTTTTTGCTGGCATACTGGTGCCAAGCGGCGTTTTTTCCAAAAAGCACCATATACACGAGGCGATTGCGCAGGAACTCGTACTTATCCCCGTTTCCGGCTTCGATGAATTCCGTCGCGAGGTTTTGATGTTTGGCGAGATCGGCGATGTCCTCTACCGAAGGCGGCCCCGCATTGACGACTTTTCGCAGTCGGTTAAATAGGTGCGCTTGCTCCTGCAGGTTTATACGGTAACGATGAAAAAAACGGGCAGAACGCGTTTGGATGGGCGCTGCCACCAACCGCTCTAGAGCGTACGCAGCTGCCACTGCCCCCACCGCTGCCACACCGGGCCATCCCTGTCGAGTCGCAAACTCCGCCAGTGGCGATAGGACTTGGCTCTCGATCACGCCCAAGGGGTAGTACGCGGTTTTGCCTGTCCATGTGGCCATTTCGCCAACCCACTCCGGCATGGGGGGAAGATAATCTTTCCAAGCCCACTTCGAAGTACTGGGCTCGCCCTTGGGCCACAGTCCCCCAAACCATTCGCCGACATTGGAGATCCACTGCCCTATTCGATCCAGAAAACCGGGACCTCGAGGTTGTTCGACCGGGGCTGGACCTGGGTTGGACGAAGTAAAAAAACTGGAAATATAGCTCCACAGATTCCACGCACCCATTTTTCCCGTATCCCACGTGGTTGATACGCCCGTGCCAATACTACTCAAGACATCAACGCCCTTGATGTAGCCACCCAAGGCAATAACCCCAATCCCCCCGATTAAGGCGATGTCCTGCATCTCCGGACCGAAGTAAAATTTTTGAGCAAAGCGCGCGTTTGCACGGATGGCGTCGTGACTGGGATCGAGGGGTTGTCCGCGGTGTTTGAGGCGAGCAAAGTTGCCCTGCTCTCGGTTCTCTAGCCAGAGCACGTACTTTTCCACAAACTCGAGTTCCATCGCCTGCGTGCTTCTTTTTTGAGGAGTGTTCTGGGCGGAAGCGCGCCCAAAGATCAGCTCAAGAGCACTGCGGATACGGCCCTTTGGATTGGCTCCGAGCAGTTCTATTTCTGAACGACTGCGTTTGGGGCCAACGATTCCCCAGGGATCGAATCCCCCTTCACTCCCCGTTCCATCTGGACTTCCGGTGAGACGATCGACTGCGTCTACTGCCTGGCGCACGCGCAGTTCCGTTACTCCATCGACATCTATTTTGAATCCTGTTTCGGACATTAGCCTTTTGACGTCGGTGTTTTCCTTGCGCAAGGCGTAGTGTTCTTGTTGCAAGGCCAGACGATACGCATCGAGCAGCTTGCGTTTCTCGTTCAGGATCTCTTCACTCCCGCCCTTGCCCATGCCTTCAATTCGCTTTCGAATATACTCGCTAGCAAGCACATCCTTCGGTACATCCAAATCGCGCAACATATCCACGTGCTTTGCCTCAAACTCAGGTTTGATTTTTGCGATTTCCGTTGCAAAAAGCGCGGCGAGTTCACTCAAATTCTTGGTGTCGACCAATGCCCCAGGCTCGATTTCGATCACGCCACCACGGAGCAGATCAACCTTGGTTTCTATTTTTCGAGATCGGAAACCGTTTCCAAAAATGACTGAAATAGGCGGATCGCCAGGCTTGGTGAGAGCATTCAAAATGTCCTCAAGGTGCCTTTCCGCGAATCGAATAGAGTCAAATCGGCGAGCCTTTTGGTTTTCAGACGCCAATATGTTTTCTAAAAACACTGTCCCGCCGACGTTGGCCATGTTTACCCGCACCGGCGGTTTAGCGACGTCGGCCACTTTTGTATAGTTCTCTATCCAGTGTTTCTCTAGGTCCTGTGCCTCAAAGTCTCTTTGGATGATGCGATCGATGTTGTAGAGCTCCTCCGTGGCGGACGTTCCCAGCAGAGGAGACCGACGGAAATACTTTTTAGGCTTCCAGGCATCGGTTTCTTCCTCGGGCAATAACACCTCGCCATCTTCCATCCACTGAGGAAATCGGATCACGGGATCGCGGTCCCCTTCGGGGGGCCTAGCTTCGTTCTCTGCGCGCGAAGACACCACAAGTGTCCCACAGGCAATGAGGAGCAAAATGTAAATCAGTCGAATCATGGCTTTGGAAACAGATCAAAATCTCCGAGTGTATTGCGCAATTCCGCCACGGCTTCCGGACTTGCGGCAAAACCCGGATCCGCTGCTTTTTCAATAAACAAATTAAACTGAGCTGGCGGCAACTCACTAAAAACGCGGTCGATTACAGTGAGGTATTGCGCATCCGTGAGCTGCTGCGCGCTGTTATTCGGATGCACCAACGCACGAATGGATTTTCTCAAGGTGACGTCGAGATAAGGCCCAAAGACTCCCTGACGAATTTCGGCAAGAGGGGTATTGGTCGCCTCATCGAGAACTTTTCGCTCTGTAGCGGTCAATGTGGAGCGCACAACAGCTTCTGAGGCGGTGGCGAGCTTGAACCCGGCCTTTGCCGTTTCGTGGGCTGCATCGTGGGAGTTGTGCCCTACCGCCGTTCCACGGCGATGGCCCATTTGGAGATAGGTTGAGCCGTCTTCGTCTTGTTTTCTCTCGGCCGCCACCTCGGTGATATTGCGGCCATGCACCATGCCTTCCATCGCTTGCCGGTTCTTAAACCGCGGGACATGCCCCTGTGGCATGCCCTGGATCATGAGGCTATTACCATACATGGCAAGGGTAAGGTCGTTGCGAAGCAGTTCGGGGAGTTCGGGATCGAGCGCGCGCAGTTCTTTTTCGTACATTGAGTAAAAACGTTTCACACCGTAGTAGCCGTGCGCTTGGGAGAGCATGTTGTACAGCTCTCGACGGTATTTCAGAAACTCGATGTCTTGTTTTTGGGATAGTATCTGCTGCCTGCCCTTTCGAGAAAACCGCTTCTTGAGCTGCGCAAACCACTGCCCCAGGCGGCTAGAAGCGGGTGCTTTTTCAATTTCTGGCCATGCGGGGAGCTGATTGCTGATCCGGATTTCTAAGAACTGCGTGGCGTCCTCCCCATAGACTTCTGACGCCATTCGGCGGAGCAGTTTTTCGATTTCCGGCCGATGCTTTTCTTCGATTTCGAGGAGTTTATATTTATTTTGAAAGAGTTTGGGCATTAGCTGCGAAGGGTCGGTTACGCCCAGCTTTGCTGCTTCTGCTTGCAAGCGGGTGCGCTCTTCCTCGAAGCTCCGCGACCAGTTTTCTCTAACGGGCTCTGGGACTTGCCCCAAAAAACGTGCATTGCTTTTGTCTTTGTACAGACCAAACGGGTTGATGTTTTGGGGATCGGTTGTGGGCTTCACCGGGCGATCGGGAAACCGATCGGGCAGACGCCGTCCGGGATCGGGTTGCGCTGGAGCGGGAGAGGGCATGGGTGCGGGTTTGGGTTTAGGGGGAGTGACGGGTTTTGGAGGCGCCACAGGTGCTGCGGGCAATAGCCGTTCAAAGTGGCAGTTACTCTTGGCCAAAGCGAGCGAAGCCGACAACACTCCAAAAACTACACAAAGCAAGCGCATGAAATCTCCTCAGCGTTTTAAAGTGGGGGAGAACCCCAGCTCTAAAACATCGGCATTTCCGACGCTTAACTCGACCGCTCCGCGTTATCCGGTACGCGGTTACTTTCGTGAAAAAGGTAGCGCGTACCTTTCTTGAAAAGGTAGCGCGTACCTTTTTTGAGAACGACTATCTCAGCTTTGATACAAAACTAAGGATTCTCCGGGGTTTTGGCTGCGCTTTCTGCCCTTGAGACTTGGCATCGACGTTGCACAAGGTGCCGGTGTACCGCGGTGGCAACCCACCGATTTATTCACCAGGAGAAACGAAAATGAAAAGACTTTTCACTTTGGCTTTTGCCGCCTTGACCACCCTTGCTTCGGCCCAGTGGGCGCCGGCAACCCTCAATGGACTCACCTACTATGTCGACGGTTCACACATCGCTATTCCGTTACAAGTGCATGGCGACTCGACTCAATACCTGGCTGTTTATCAATTTAGTGAAGGCATCCATGTTTTTCAGCCAGCCGACCAAGGCCGATACCTAGAGCTCTGGATTACGAGCAATGCGATTTATCAAAACTTTGCTACCGGATGGGCAAAGCTCGACTGCCAGATCGCCCCGCTGAAACAGCGTAAGGACGCCAGCTACAAAAACTACCTGGCCAACCTAAACCAGTATTGGGCGGCCTATTACAAAACACAGTACCTAGTAGACGATCGGCTATTCAACGCCTGCCGAGCATCCTTTTAATCCGGTACGCGGTACCTTTTGTTGAAAAGGTACCGCGTACCTACCTCGAGTTGGCATGGCTTCTGCTAAAGACCGCATATGCCAAGAAAACCCTTGTATCGAACAAAACAGTTTCCCTATCATGTCACTGCCCGCTGCAATAACCGCGAGCCATTCTATTTACCAACCGATGTCGTTTGGAGAATCTTCAAAGAAATACTCGAAATCGTACGCAATCGCTACGGCTGGAACATCCACTCCTTTGTCTTGATGTCGAATCACTTTCACTTAATCGCATCGACTCCCGAGGCGGATTTGGGAGAGTGCATGAACTACTTTCTCAGGGAAGTAAGCAAGGAAATCGGTCGCGTTTCCGGACGAATCAATCGGATTTTCGGAGCCAGGTACCACTGGTCGCTGATCACGTACGGTATCTATTACTCGCACGCATATAAGTACGTGTTCCGCAATCCCGTGGAGGCGGGTTTATCCTCTCGAGTAGAGGAGTACCCGTTCAGTACGGTGCGAAACGAGCTCCAATTCGCTGCAACGGAAATGCCCACTCAACCTCAAGCTGACTTTGAAACTTTTTTGCCGCAGAGCCTGGAAAAGAGGCTTGCCTGGTTGAACCATCCCTACCGTAACGTCCAAACGCTGCTGATCGAGCGCGGGTTACGCCGATCCGAGTTCCAGTTTCCAAAGCAAACCACACTCCGCTTTGAAGTGGAAACCCTGTTAGATCTGGGCCCAAATGCGCACAGCTTCTCTTATCCTCACGCAGCTCACTGATTCAATGCGCAACAGATTCTAGGCCTTCAAGCCTAGGAGTGGTCGGCACGCGAGTTGCTTATGAGGTGAATAACAAAGGAGGGACAGGGTGCATACAATACTTCTGGTTTTGTTAGTTCTATTAGTGATCGGCCTGTTACCCGTGTGGCCCTATTCCTCAGCCTGGCAATACGGTTACTACCCCAGCGCAAGTTTGATCTTAGTTGTCGTTTTGCTCGTACTACTTTTTCGTAGGTAAAAGGAGAACCCCATGAAGAATGAAAATATTTTCAATTTGATTAAAACAGATCATAGAAAAGTAGGTGAGCTCTTCACCCGGATAGAAAGAACTACTGAAAAGTCTACTCAGACTCGAGAGCGCCTTTACAATGCGCTCCGCACCGAACTCACGCATCATGCCGAAGCAGAAGAAAAAGCACTCTACCCTTCCCTCAGGGTCACCGAACGCACTCTGGAAATTGGCTACGAAGGTACGGAGGAACACTCATTGATCAAGTTTTTACTGAGCAAGCTCGACGCAACCCCCACAGAGGCCCATGAGTTTATCGCACGAATTACCACCTTGAGAGAGATCGTCGAGCATCATGTAAAAGAAGAAGAGATGGAAATGTTTCCCAAAATGAAAAAAGCCTTTACCAAGGAGGAGTTGGACTACATCGCTAACGCATTTGTAAAAGCGAAAGCTTCGCTCAAGGGCAAAGTCATCGATCTCGTTCAAAAAGCGGCTTGAGGTATCGCGAGCGGCTTTAATTCAAAAGTTCTTTTCGAATGCGAACCAGCGTCGGAACGTGCGTTCCTACTTGACTGCCAGGTGCCGCTGCTTGCTTAACAAATAGCTTTGAGTCATAGCTATTGCCCCAGCAATAGAGCAAACCGGTGTCCTTCTCAAGGCCGCACACTCCAGCTGCATCTCCCGAAATACGAGAGAACCGCAGCGCGGTCGGAACCTCAATAGGTACATTCGTAATTTCATTCGCACTCATGGCCGGGTTGAGGTCGCCGAGTATATTCATTCCCCAGAGATAAACTTTTCCGTCCAAAGTGAGGCCCCAGCTTGCATAGCTGCCGAGTTGAATGTCTGAGAAACGCAAACCCCCGCTTACAGGCTGAGGAATCTTGGTCACGTCATTAATACCTGACCCGAGTTGACCGTGCACCCCATATCCCCAGCAATAGGCTTTACCTTCCTCGGTCAATCCACACGCGCTAGCACTTCCCACGGATATAGAGACTAGCCTCTCTGGCATTTCAAACAACATTGGAACGTTGCTTATATACTCAGAAGCCAACGAACCAAATCGAACAGTAATGTAGGCCGTATTTCCCCAACAATAAAGCCGATCATCAAAAGCTATTCCACAAGTAAAAGTACCAGCATCGAGGGTTTTGAAACGCATTCCTCCTGCGACGGCGGTGGGGGTTCCACGAGGTAGTTCATCGCCTACACCGAGGCGGCCGTCAGTGTTAGCACCCCAACAGTAGGCTGTTTGGTCATTTAGAGTGAGCCCACAAAAGTGACTGCCGCTTCCCTTTATCGTCGAAAAAAGCAGCCCTCCACTGACTTCTTTGGGGGAGAGAGAGCTATACTCTCTGCCTATCTTACCAATTCCCAGTGCTCCGAATTCGTTTTCTCCCCAGCAAAAGGCCTTGCCGTTCATGTCTAGGCCGCAAGCAGCATCGCCGGTACTGGCCAAGGACTCAAATCGCCACTCACTTGCGAGGACATAAGGAGGTAGATCGTAGCCCGCGTCTCGCCACCCTGGAGGACGCGCTCCCCAGCAGTAGGTCCGCTTTTCCGGAGTTAGACCGCAAGCCGACCATCCCGACATATAAATCGAAACAAGCTTGAGTGGATCTGTATTTTCTTCTGTATCGGGCGTAGCGGGGGCGTATTTGCCGGGCAACCTCTCTCCTGAGGATGGCGCCCCGGCCCCCTGCAAAATTAGCCGTGTATTGCAGCTACTCAAAACCACCGTCGTTATGAGACCAAAGAACAGATTTCGCATGGCTTTCCCTCAGTGAGTTCGCGAGGGGGGGGTATTAGCATGTTTCTAAAGAACGGCAAATGACTTTGGAGCGGGCGAAGGGGTTCGAACCCTCGGCCCTCAGCTTGGGAAGCTGATGCTCTACCAACTGAGCTACGCCCGCCCATAAACGGAATCAAGTCAGACGGTTACCACAGGCCGCTTTGCCACGTCTACGGATCATTTTGAACAAAGACGATGTCTCGCAAATCGTGCTGCGCGATCAGGCGCAGTGGCCCCCGAGTGAAAATCTGCAGAACGGGGGTGAGCGTGACTTGGGTCCCGTTCGGCAATGGATTGGGAAAAATTGCCAGGTTGGGAACGAAAAACGTGCCCCGGTTGAAGTTTTTGCCCAGTATCACAATGGTAGCGTAAGCCGCCACCGTTCCATCTACAGCTTTGAAAGCGGGCGACACGGCTGTACTAGGCAAAAAAGTGCCGTCCTGCTGACGGAATCGGATCGCCACATCCAAAGCTTCTATCTTGGCAACCGGCTGACTCGTCACAAGCTGAAACATGACCAAATGCCCCGTAAACCCCGAAACACGGTAGTCATAGGCCTGCGAATAGCTAACCAGCTGCAAGACCCCCGGTTGCAGAGGACTGCCTGCTACCGAACCAGCTAAATCGCGGTAGCTTGGATAGGTAAATGCATAGGGAGTCTGAGCTTTAGACTCCTTGATCGGCGCATCATCCGGCGCAGACTCTTTCATCGTTTGAAAATAATCCGACACGTCTCTTTTCAGCCTCGGGAAAAACTCCTCCCAAGAAAGAAACTCATCGCTATTCGAATCCAACTTCTCCAGCTCACTATTCAAAATCAGATCAAATAATCTCCTGGTAAACAGGCCACCCAAATTTTCGCTCGACCAGGAATATTCCCCATAACTCGAAGAGTTTATATCTACCGTCCCCTGTCCCCGCACAAAGAGATCATGAAAAATAAACTGCTGTTCTTCACTCAAGGCCATCGCCGGTGCTTTTCGATTTAAATAGTCTCCGGTAAACGACTTTGGCTGGGTTCGGGCCAACGTCTCTCGCGATTCGGGGCTACACGCATCCGATAAAATGATGAGCGATTTCACCCCCAAACCTTCCAGAGCCAATCGAAAGTCGGGCCGAGGCAATACCCCTCCACTCATGGTAAAGTTTTGCCCACCCCGCGCATTCGAATCGCCATGGCCCGAGTAATAAAAAACAATGGCTTCGTTCACGCTAGAAACCATTTGTACCGCTTTGTAATAAGCAATCACATCCTGGGGGGAAACGGTGCCGCTGAACCCCATTTTGGTCAGAGTGAACTGGCTGCGCCGCTCGGGATGGTTTTCATCTTCAAAGTAGCCTCGGATCAGGGACTCAAATCTTTCGACGTCGCGTACGGTGCTCTTTCCAATGTTGGTCGCCTCGATGTCCGCCACCAGCAGGAAATGCACCCGTGTCGCTGGCCCATCGACAATCGGTTTCTCGGCAAAACTGTTCCAAGCGACACAGACAATTTGAAACAAAACAAGCAGCCGCAATTTCACTCTGATAACCCCTCTAAAAGAAGGGACTTTTAGCAGGTTTCGAAGCCTGGATCAATGAAACCCCGTGATTTGCGCTATAATGGACAAATCCCCGCCGGAGAGCCTAAAGCGTATGCGCAAGCCCCTGTTTTTAGCCGTATTTCTGATCTACTCGCCAGCCCACGCGATGTTTGACTGGAGCCATTGCTTGTTTGGCTGGCTTAACCCCAAGACCAACCCTCGCACCCTGGTCACGGTCCCCCTAGATCGCGTCGTTGCAGCAGACTTAGAATCCGGCAAACAAGTCACCTGGAGCGACATACTGGAAAATCTCAGCAGACCGATTCCAATGGGCAACGGGTCCGTCCCCGGAATGCCCCGCTCTAAGCAGATCCCCACCGATGGTTTTTCAGAACTCACTCGGATTCAACACTTTATCAAGCACGTGTTGGGAGTGGCCCAAATCGAGCACCGTAAAGGTACAAAAAAGTACACCGCAGAACTACTCGCCCACCTCCCCGGGTCGGGGGGCGACTACCCAGAAATCGAAATCCCGTTCCGCAAAGCCATGGCCAACGCCAAAACCATCGCCGAAAAAAGCGCGCTTCTAGAAGAGGCTCTGGCGGCTTATGAAAAAGCAGCTGTCGCGTTTTCCTCGAACAGTGACCCCGCGTGCATCGTGGTGACTCGGCCCGCAAAAGACGGAGCCAATGCCGGGGCGGAAACCGTCTTGGATTACAAACTCAATCCCCACACCGGTGAACTAGCGATAGTGCGCCGTTCTGATGGCGCGCTCATTACCTATTACCGGCTGCACCCCGAAGCAAATCAAACCCATTTGAATCGGATGGGAGCCACCTGGATTGCTAGGGATTCCATAGAGTACTTTTTCCTGATGACGGGTCTCAAAGGCCTGACCAAACCGCCTAAACGTTCCGCGCTGCCTCAGCCCCCTACCGATCCCAACGCGTCTGCACCACCAAACTAATCGACTGATTCAGAGTCACGTTTTGTGGACCAAACCAGCCGTTGTCCGAATACAAAGCGCCCAACGACCACGCGTCAGAGATCAAATAGGAAACCTGCAAACTCAGCGGAAATGAAATCTGGCGTGTTCCCACTTCATCTACCAAACCTTGGGTAGCGACAGCACCTTCATACAATACACTCCCGTTCACTCCAATGCGCAAAGCATCCCGGCTCCATCCAATGCCCAGAGCCGCAGAACCGCCCAGTCCAGGGCGAAGGATAAAGTCGCCTGCATCGCTGGTAAGGATCTTGGCAAAGGATTGATTCACCTGCGCCAGAAACAAAACGTCCCAGTCGGCCCAGGTTTTCAAAAGCATCCCGCCCAGAGCAACATTCCAGTACCCGCGTCCCAGGGAGTCAATCTGATACAGGGCGGTTGAATTTTCCGGAGCCACGCCGGTGGGTGCCGTCAAACTAGCAAACAGCCATCCCTTCGGTTTCCACGGCGAATAAGTCCACTGGGGCAACACTTCATAGCCAAGGTGGACCGCCACATCGCCGACTCCCATCGCTTGTGCCTGCACGCCATTGCGTTCACGAAAACGCCGCACTACCGGCAGGCTCAATCCCACCTGCCACCGATCCGAGAGAAGTGTCGCCGCATCCAGGCGCATGGACGACCGCGACTCCACGTCTGCCTCGTCACGCCACTGCGTGGCTCCCTCGATGGGGACCTCACCCAAAACGCGGGAATAGGCGGTGGTCGCCGTGACTTGAGTGCGCTGATCTCCAGAAATCAAAGAAGGGACCAGGTTGTTCCCCCCACAACAAGCAGCGGCCCAAGTAAACCGCGCCGCAGCCCCCAGTAGCAGAGCGACAACAAACCCCCGCGGCTTCACTTCACGCTCACTTCCCCAGCGAGCTTCACTTTTTCGGAGCCCACCACGACGTACTGCCAATATTTCTTCCCCGACGCGAGTGTAATTCCCGAAGCTTCGTACTCCCCTGCACGAGACTTTTTCAGAGGGCAACGCGTGGGCGTCTTGCAGCAAGTCATGATGAGAAAAGAACTCGGCGCGCTTGCTGGCTCCACAAAAGGCCCTGTGGGTGAACCTTTAGCTTTTTCCCAAAAACGCACCGTAAAACCATTGGGCTCGTCAGCAGTGGGTGGTTTGGTCCATTTCACTTCGGCACAAAGCCCGGCTTTGGGGAACTCCAAATCGCAACTGGCAGCCACTCTATCGACGGAATCGAACACCTCTACGGGTTCCCTCCCACAGGACGCCAATCCACAAGCAATCGCAAAAAGAACAAAACCCTTCGCTTTAAGACACCCCTTCATGATCGACCTCACCTTCTGATGGCACAGCCCAAAGGCCGCGACTCATTCACTCGAATGGCGCGCCCCTGACGCAAGTCTTCCAAAGCTGCTGATAAAAAGTGCTGATCCGCCGTGACGGCGTCTCGAGAATTGTCGATAGACCCGCGGTACAAAACCGCGTCTCCCCGAACCACAAACACGTGGGGAGTGTTCAACGCCCCCAGAGCATCTGCCCAATCATGCCCCGGCTCCGCAATCACCGGAAAAGGCAGTTTGGTTTTGCTAAAATGCGATCGCGCCGCACGCAAATCGTGCGCATTCGATACGATCCCAAGAAACGAAAATTCACCATATTCTTTAGCCAATTTTTCGAGCGCCGGCTGATGCGCAATCGAACAAGGGCAGTGATCTGACAGAAACACCAGCACCGAGACCTTTTCGCCCGACTTCCAATCGACGTTTTTTCCAGAAACAAGATCCTCCCCGTGAATAGAAGGAAACGCCCAGGCAAATGCCCCAAGGCAAACTACCGCCATCGCCAATAGCTTTTTCATTGCTGCTTCAGCCACTCCACGTAGTCCCCCACGCCACGGACCAAATCCCAGCTCGCCTTAAACCCGAGCACCGACTCCGCCTTGCGAGTGTCTGCGACGGTATTTCCTTGGTAGGAATGCGGGTCGTAGGGCATGGGAAAGTACTGGGCCTGAAAGTCTGTTTTCAGTGCCAAATTCAACGCCTCTACTAGCTGGTTGAACGTCGATCCCAAACCTGTGCCGACATTGTAAACTCCGCTAGGAGCTCGCAACGCGCACATGTTTGCGGTCACTACATCTTTGACATAAACAAAATCTCGTACCTGTTCCCCCCACTCGAACAATCGAGGAGCTTCACCGCTTTGCATCTGACGAAACAAATGCCATACCATGGATGCGGCTCGTCCCTTGGCCGCCTCCCTCGGGCCATACACATTGAAATACCGCAATCCCACCACCGGCGTATGTGCGGTGGCACTTTGCTGTCCCAACACATCCATCTCGGATTTGGAACGGCCATAGGCAGTGATCAACTGCTGCGGCTGATCTTCACGCATCGGCACTGGGCCATTGCCATAAAGTCCTGCCGTAGAGGCGTAAACCAAGCGGCAGCCACTCTGCTTCGCGGTATTCAGCACGGCTTCAAAACCTAACCGATTGCACCGGAGCACTTGAGCATCATCGGGATGACGGGGATCGGTAATATCGCCCTGGTGAAAAACACCGTCCCACTGCCCTTCGACCATCGAAATCTGCGTAAGATCTGCCCGAAGAAACCGCCCGCGAAACCCCCGCAAGTTATCCGAGCTACCGGTTTTCAAAGAGTCCAGAGCCACCACTTCATGCCCCAGAGCTTCGAGGTGGAGGGCGAGATTGGAGCCGATAAAACCCGCGGCGCCGGTCACAAGGTAGCGAGGCATTTCGGATCGATACCACACACGGTTTAGGCTGGCAAAACCGGTGTGCCTGAACTGGCTTCCAACCAAACACTCCGGGTGCACTCTAGGTATACAGTGCATCCTATTGAAATTACTTAACTTACCTTCTACATGGCTAGCCCCGCCCGCCGGGTGCCAGCCTTTTGCTCACCCGCCGTGCCTAGCGGTGCCCCGGTCTAGCTCTTGCAAACCCTTCCGGTAGAAGAGGGAACCATGAAACAGCTTTTTGTCATCCTGGGTGTTGGATTTGCTCTGAGTACCTTCGCGGCTCAAATGCCAGCGAAGGGTAAAGCGAACTGTGAGCTCCACTTGGTGACTGAGGCAGGTGCCGGGGAAATTTTCCTCACCATGATCACCTCCAGCAAAGAAGAATGCTTGTCGAAATCCGATTCCGCAGTCGAAGCCCGATTTCGCAGCAAGTCCGGAGAAGTCACTGCTACCCGTGGCGGCGCAGGGCCACAGCCCTAAACTTGCCGATGGTAAGGACTGCAGCTATAGCTAGGGCATGCCCTCCAACACGGGGAATAGCCCCTTCAAACAGCTCCTCGACGCCAAAGGCCTCAAACTCACGCACGAGCGCCAGCAATTATTAGACGAAGTCCTAAAAATCAAAGTCCACTTCGATGCCGATGGCCTTTATGAAATGCTCAAAGAAAAAGGCCTGCGCATTTCGCGAGACACAGTTTATCGAACCCTCCCCCTGCTCTTAGAGTGCGGCGTATTGCAAAAAAGTGTGGGGGACGGTCGGCGGGAATACTTCGAACGCGTCGGCAGCAAAGGACACCACGACCATATGATCTGCATCCAGTGTGGTCGCATCCTCGAGTTTACGTCCGACGCTATCGAAAAAATTCAGGATACTGTTTGCCGCGAAAATGGCTTTCGACTCATCTTCCACGATCACCGCCTGTTTGGTTACTGCCGCAGCTGCAACGAGCGAGCTAGCTAGTGGAAACGCTCGCAGCACTCGATCTCCGTAGCTACTACCTTATCAACCATGGACTTGTGTCCGGTGCCCTGGACCGATGGATGGTTTTTCTTTCGGCGAATCTCACCTGGGTCGGAGCGTTTATCATCGGGGTGATATTAGCGGCGATCACGCGCAGCCCTAAACACGTGCGAGTGCTCTGCGTAGTGCTTGCAGCACTGTCTATTTCAGATTTCCTTTGTGGCCATGTGTTCAAACCCGCCGCAGGGCGAATTCGTCCCTGCCACACGCTGTCCAACTCGCGCCGGGTCGATGGGGTTTGTGGCGGTACCTTTACCATGCCTTCCAACCACGCTTCCAATGGGGCCGCCGTCACCGCCGTTTTGACGACATTTCTCCCGCCTGCGTGGATGTTTCTCAGCATCGCCTGCACCCTCGCGGTGGGATTTTCCCGTGTGTATTTGGGAGTGCACTACCCAGCAGACGTTTTGATGGGGTTTATGGTGGGTAGCGTTTTAGGAATAATAATTGTGAGAGTCACCCGAAGCTGGGTAGAAGGGACGAGTCATGAGTTGGGAGATCAATCCTCGAGATCTCAAAGCACGGTTGGATAGCGGAGAACCGCTCCAGGTCGTGGATGTGCGCACAGCAGAAGAACTGCAAATTGCGAGCTTGGGAGCAATTCACATCCCTCTTTCGGAATTGATTATGCGTCACGGCGAGTTGGATCCCGCCCGTGAAACCGTCCTCCTCTGCCACCACGGAGTCCGCAGCGCCCAGGCAACTCTCCTTCTCAATCAGTTGGGCTTTGAAAACGTCAAAAACCTCTCGGGTGGAATCGATCGTTGGAGCCTTGAAGTCGACTCAAAAATACCTCGTTATTGACCGATAAGTCGGGGTGTACCCCCGTCGAGAAATACTACTCGTTGCTGCGCTGCTTCACTTGCCAGCATACTGGAGCTCAGCCGAAGCGTTTGACCCGCGCTCGACTAATCTATACGAACGTATTGGCGCCTCTCCATCGGCGGGCATGGACGAACTCCTAAAGAACTATCAAACGGCCATCCGCCAAACACCCGATCCAGAGCTCAAAAAAAAACTCGCCGAAGCTGCCAGTGTGCTCTTTGATGACGAACTTCGCAAAAAATATGACGCTCGCCTTGCGGATCCTCACCCTCGAGAATCCATTGCCAAAAAGGACATCGCTAAAATCATCGAGATGGCAAAAACCCGTGGGGAGGTTCCCTTTATCCAGGAAGTAAATCCTGAACACAATTTCTATCGGCTGCTAGGAGTCCACTACAATGCCACCGCTGGCCAAATCCGCGCGGCATTTGAATCCAAAGCTAAAAACGCGCCGCCTGAAGAAAAGTCTACCCTTGAAAAAGCCGCCCGCATCCTTCTCCACCCTAGCACTCGCATGAGTTACGACAGCCGACTTGCCCTAGGCTTCAAAAACAAAACAGGTGGTACTACTGCCGACCAGGACATCGCCCAGTTTTCTCAGGAAGCGCAGCTAATAGAGGACAGATCAAACCTAGAGGCTCTGCTGGACCACCTGTTGGTCAAAGGCGTCTCGCTAGCTGAATTCGCGCGCCGGACAGCGCCGCTTGCGCATGCCGCCGATATGAAATCGAAAACCTTACGCACCGCGATCCGAATGATGGAAGAAAAATTAGATTCCGAAAGAGTCGGCATAGAAACTCTGCAAGACCTGGAGACCGTGGTCTCGGTTTTGAATCAGTTAGAAACACTCGCCTCCCAATCAAAATCCAAGCCTTCCGTCGTACTCCAAGAAACCACTGACCTAACCCGGAAAAGACTCGAACGCTTTGCTAAAAAACATTTTGTCGACGCCGACCAACAACAAAAGGCAATGGAACTCGTACGAATAAAGACACCTTCCCTCTCAGCCACCAGGAGCGCGGTAGCCACAGCGATCTCCCCTCTCAAGCAAAACACTTTTTACGCTTTGTTGGGCGTCTCACCCAATGCCTCTGCGAACGAGATTTGGGACGCCTATCTGGAAAAGGTTCAAGAAAACAAACACGACCCCGCGCGTTTAGCGACTCTGAGTGAAGGAGTCGGGATACTCACCGACCCAACCTGGAGGAAGCGGTACGATAGTGGGCTCAGGTCGAAGTACCAAGATCAGGTGATTTCACAGTACCGGTCGGACTTAGAAAGTCTGCACTCGCCACACCCTTCGATAGACACGTATGATTTGCATGCATTCTTGAAGGCTCCAAGCAACCTCCAAGAAAACAAGCTCCACGCCTACTACGCTGCGGCGCTAAAGGACCCGAATAGAGAACACGAAAAAGACAAAATTGAAGCCGCTTATGAAACGCTAACAAACCCCATTTTGCGAAAGAAATACGCGGCCATCATCCACTCCCGACACGTACCCGCTGTGGAAAAAAGACGCGCACTCGCCGAACTCCTGGAGGAAGCGGAACTCAGGCTGCAGCAAGAAAGACCCAGCAACTGGCCCAAGGAATTCAATCCCTACAGAATCCTCGGAATACCGGAATACACACCACAAGAGGACATCGAAATCGCCTTTCAGCACGCCTTAGAAACTCAGGCGCCGTCTGAAAAAGAAAAGATCATTCAAGCTTGGTGGATATTACGCAACGACAAACACCGAGCTGCCTTTGACAAGCACCTCAAAGTGAGCGACCTCACGCCTCAGACGATGAAAATCCTTTTCGATTCAGCAGCGGCGACTTCAAGAGCGCTGTTCGAAAAAAGCCGAAAGAGCCCGCCCCCTGAACCGCCCTGTGGATTTGATGGTCTAGCGCGCTAAATAGTCCGAAAACAGGAAGATGAACCCGAGCGCCAGCCCGACCAGCCCCGCTCCAATAGTCATCCAGATAATGGGGCTAGAATCTTTGACGTGCATGAAGATCCAGACAACCAGCGCTGCCTTGGTAGTCGCAATAGCCATAGCAAGTGGGGTCCCGATGACCCCAAAGTCATGATAGGCCACCCAGACCGTAGCCACTAGCCCCACCATCAAGAGCAGGTACACAATGTAATACGGAGTAAGAGAGTGGTGTTCGTGTGTGTTTGAGCTCATTAGTAGCGTCCTATGAGATAGAAAAGTGGGAATACATAAATCCAAATCAAGTCGACAAAGTGCCAATACAAACCAACCATTTCAACCGGCTGGTAACGCTCTTTGGGGTACTTCCCCTTCCACGCATTGTAGGTAAACACCGCCAGGATCACGACCCCAATCAAAACGTGGAACCCATGTAGCCCCGTTGCACCAAAGTACAGACTGTAAAAAAGCTGCGCCTTGTCCCCAAAAGGGTTCTCAAAATTCCACAACGCGCCCGGAACGGATCCGACATGAAACTTGTGCTTGTATTCAAAGAACTTAATCACCAGGAACCCAATACCTGCCAGGGTTGTAAAACTTAACATTCCAATCAACCGGCGAGTAAGTCCCCGTTGAGCCGCGTTGACGGCCAGCGCCATGGTCAAGCTGCTGGTCAAAAGCACTGCCGTGTTGATCGTCCCCAGAGTGACATCCAAGTGATGACTCATTTCGTGGAACATTTCAGGGTAGAGATGCCGATAGACTGCGTACGAAAAAAAGATTCCACCGAAGAACATGATTTCGGTCAGAAGAAAAATCCACATCCCCATGCTAACGGACTCGCGCTGCTGCACGATATCGTCAAAATGGTGAGCTAAGTAAGGGTTCGATGAGCTCATTTTCTCTTCCTCATGTCGCCGCATTATGGCGAGTCGGGTAAGCGTATGCTTCTTCTGTTACAACAACAGGCGAAGTAAAATTCTCCGTCGGTGGAGGCGAAGGGATTTGCCACTCCAACCCCTTTGCGTTCCAGGGGTTCGCCGGAGCCTTCGCACCTTTAATCAAAGAGTACATTAGATAAAACACCGGCAATAGGTACCCTGCTCCCAGGATCGTTGAGCCCAGAGTAGACATCGCGTGATAAATCTGGAACTCAGGCGGATAAAAATGGTACCGGCGTGGATTGCCTAAATACCCCACAATGAACTGTGGGAAGAATGTGAAGTTGAAACCTACAAACACCAGCACCGCGGCGATCTTAGCCCAGAACTCGCTGTAAATCCGACCGGTGATCTTAGGCCACCAATAGTGCAACCCACCGAGGTACCCCATCAAAGCGCCACCCACCATGATGTAGTGAAAGTGCGCCACCACGAAATAGGTATCGTGCAAGTGCACATCGGTCGCTAAGGTCGCCAAGAAAATCCCAGTCAACCCGCCAATCAGGAACAAGCCCAAAAACCCCAGACCGAAAATCATGGGAGAATCAAGCGATATAGAACCCTTGTACAGAGTCGCCGTGAAGTTAAACGTCTTGATGGCAGAGGGCACAGCAACCAAGAAGCTGATCAGCGAAAAGACTATTCCCAGATACACGGACTGACCGGTCACAAACATGTGGTGACCCCAAACCAAAAAGCCCAAACCCGCTATAGCGATACTGGAAAATGCCACAAACCGATACCCAAACATTCGACGCCGAGCGAAAGCCGAAATCAGCTCTGCGGCCACGCCGAGCGAAGGCAAAATCATGATGTACACGGCCGGGTGTGAATAGAACCAGAACAGATGCTGGAACAAGATCGGATCACCACCACGGGAAGCATCAAATATCCCAAAACCCAACAAGCGTTCCAGCGCAGCGAGGAAGAGCGTCACCGCAAGCACAGGGGTTGCAAGCACCATGATGAGCGAAGTTGCGTAGTGTGCCCAGATAAAAAGCGGCAACCGAAACCAGGTCATCCCGGGTGCTCGCATCTTGTGAATGGTTACGATGAAATTAAAGCCGGTAAAGATGGACGAGAAACCTGCAATAAAAATTCCCACCAACGTCAGAGCAACATTGCTCTTCGCGAATGCAGTGCTGTAAGGGGTGTAGAACGTCCAACCGGTGTCCACGCCCCCGTCGATCAGCGCCCAGAGAATGAATGCGCCACCGATCATGTACAAATACCAGCTCATCAGGTTGATGCGCGGAAAAGCTAAGTCACGTGCCCCAATCATAATCGGCACGAGAAAGTTTCCCAGCGTCGCCGGAATGGACGGCACCAGAAAGAGAAACACCATCACCACGCCGTGCATCGTGAAGAGTCGATTGTACGTATCCGACTGCAAAAGATCGCCCTGAGGAGTGAGCAAATCCAGTCGGAAGATAAACGCAGCCAATCCACCCAAGAAAAAGGCCAGGGTCACCGAGATCAAATACAGAATCGCAATGCGCTTATGATCGACGGTAAAAAGCCAAGACGCTACCGTATGCGCAACGTTGAGATAGTTTTTAGGCTCAACGGATTTAGATGCGGCACTCATTTCTTACTCCCCGAAGTCGACTTAATGTATTCGATGATGGCTTTGATCTCGTCTTCTTTGACGATACCCTGATAGGCCGGCATAACCGGCGCATAGCCTTTTACGACCTTCACTGTAGAAGCCAAGATGGATTCCCTAATATAGTTATCATCCACTTTGGCGCTGGACCCATCGACGAAATCCACTTTGGTTCCGTAGATCCCCTCTAATCGCGGGGCCAAAGCCTGGTTGTCGGGTTGATGGCATGCTCGGCACCCTTGGGACTCAAGCACTGCTTTGCCTTTGGCAACAGGATCCATCGGTGCATTCTCAGCACCAGGCGCGCCTGCCGCTGCTGCCACAGACCCCCCTGCACTCGCTCCCATCGGGCCAGCATCGCGGGGCGCTCCCCCTTCGATCAAGGGGCTCGCCAGCCAGGCCTGATATTCAGCGGGCTCCAACACAATCACTTTCCCAATCATGCGCGAATGCTCGGTTCCACAAAACTCGGCACAGAACAGGTGATACGTTCCGGGCTTGGTCGCTTCGAACCAAGTAGACGTGTAGCGGTGCGGAAGCACGTCCTGTTTTACTCGAAATGCCGGCACATAAAAACTGTGGATGACGTCCTGAGAAATCATGGTCAATTTTACCGGGCGCCCTGTAGGCACATGCAGATCGTTGATCTCACGACGACCGTCTGGATGCTGAAACTTCCACATCCACTGTTTGCCAGTCGCAAACACTTCCAGCACATTTTCGGTGGGTTGTTTGTAGATTTCCAAAAAGACTTTGGTGCCCCAACCAAACAGCAGCATTCCAAGGACCAGAGGAATCAGAGACCACGAAATTTCCATCAAGTGATGCTCGTGCACTTCTTGTGCAATCTCGTTTCCTTCGCGGCGCCGGTACTTGATTGCGAAAACAACCACCAAACTGCATATCAGAACCACGAAAAACACGCTCATCGCGATGAGCGCGAAGTAGATCATATCTATGCTGGGAGCCAGGCGCGAAGCCTGCTCGGGAAAAAAGCTAAACTTTCCGTCCACTGTTCTCTTCCTCAGAGCGTTTACGCTCTCGCCGTTCCCGACGGAGCATTGCCCAGATAAAACCGCCCAAAGCCGTCGCGGTCAAACCACTCAAGCCTCGAACTACACTCATGATTGCAAAACCGTACTTCCCTTGACTGGGGTCATACTTGTAACAATACAAAAGCAAGTGATCGGCCAGCGTACCGATCTTGTTTTCGGACGCTTCGACCATGGCCAACCGCAAATCCTGCGGGTTGTAATGGATTCCGTAAAGATACCTGGAAATCTTGCCCTTCGGCGTCGCCACTGTAATTCCGCTGGGGTGGACGTACTGACCCGTATAGGAATCAAAACGGTAACTAAAACCGATTGCGTCCGCTACGCGGCGAATTTGGGCTTCATCGCCCGTGAGAAAATAAGTCCCTTTGTCCAAATCAGGCCGATTGTAGGTCTTGAGGTAGGTCCGACGTTTTTTGGCGGCAGCGGCGGTGGTCTCTTTGGGATCGATGCTGATGAAGACGACGCGGTAAGCGTCAGGAACATTAAAGCGCACTCTCTCTAGAGCCTGAAATGTTTCACGATATACGACGGTGCACATATTGGGACACCGTGCGTAGGCCATTGCCAAAATAACCGGCCCCTGCCCAAACACGCTACCCAGCTCAATCGTATTGCCATTGTGATCTTTAAATGTGGCGTCGAGGGGGAGCTGTGCATTCAATTTTTGATCAAAGGCCAACCCCTTAATCAGATCCTGACTGACGTTGTAGACGCCCCCAGTGTCGGCCCATAAACTGGCCGAGAGAGCGACTACCAGGCTGAAAACCCCAAGTCTCACTGCTTAGGCCCTCGAGCACTCAGGCCTTTTTTGAGTACCATGTCGATCGCCTTCTCGATGGGCACGCGAACGGTCCCTTGGGCCTTGTCCACCCAGCCATAAGTAGTGAGGGTCTTTTCCTGCTCTGCCTGAAAAACTTCGAGGTCCTTAACGCCGTCACTTTGCAAAACGGGCTGATTCATCGAACGGGTCAAAACCAGATCGGCTACCGGGTAAGAGTGGGGAGTGCCAAACACGAAGTAGACAAACAACAACACAGCCCCTAAGCCAACGAAAGTCCCCACCGTCCAGAGCGTAAGCACGGTGTACGGTAAATCTCTCTCGCTATAGTCAAACGCTCCAGAAACGGGCGCTTTGTGATCGTGCGACATATTAGTGCGACCCTCCCGAATGCGGTTTGTCTTGAGGTCCTGAATGCGGAGCGTGGGCACCTTGTGGCGCCGGAACGCCAGACTGTTTCCCAAGGAACGAAAAATACAGCGCTGCCCAAATGGAACCCAGTGCGATGGGTGCCACGACATCTAGCCAGTGGATGGGAAAGCCTGTCGGCCGGAGGCTCGGTGAAACTAACCAAATCTGCTCAAATGCCCGACCGAACAGCAAAAAGAACGCAACTTTTACCATGAAATCGGGGTTCTTTTTCCTGGATGCCGGAAGCATCAAGAAAAAGGGAAGCAGCCACTGAAAAATAGGCAGGAGGGTACTGATAATTTTCCATCCACCTTGGCTACGTTCGTAGAACCAGAAAGTCTCTTCTGGAAGATTCCCTGACCAAATAATTAAGAACTGAGACAGGTTGAAGTAACCCCAAACCATGATCGTCATGAACAAAAACTTGCTCAGATCATGCAGATTTCGCTCGGTTAACCAGGGGTTTGGTGTCGTGCGGTGCATCCAAATCACTGAAATGGTGCACACTGCAAAAGCGGACATAGCCGCTCCCATCACGACAATTCCACCAAAAATACTGGAGAACCAGTGTGGCTCAATCGACATCACCCAATCAATTGAGGCAAAGCTCATCGTGAGAATGAGCACCAGCAAACCACCGGCACTCAAACGTTGCACCCGGTGATACTTCGCGATTTCGGTGGAGACCGCAGCCGGCGAAGGCATCAACCAGCGCAAAAGCCACATCCCCAAAATGACCCAAGTCACGAAATACCCCACCGCACGGTAGAGCCAACCGGGAGCGTTGAGGTAAGACGCCTTAGAAAGCAATGCGGCATCATGAGCGACTGTTTCGGCGTTGGTCCAGGGGTAAATAACAGTCAACCCCATCGCAACAGGGATAAATAACAGAGCCATCGCCGGCAAAGTCTTGATGCCTGCCTCCAGAAACGGACGGATTGTCCATCCCCACTTCCCACCAGAGAGGTTGTGCACCATCGTCAAGCCGAGGCAACCTAAAGGAATAGCGACTGCGAACAGGTACCCCTGCAAGTACGAGATGAAAAAGGCATTTCGACTAGTCAAAAAACCAAATACCAGAAGCGCTGCTCCAGCCAATGCGGGAACAACTACCGCTCTTTTATAAGAGGCCGCTGCGGAAAAAGCTAAACTCATTTGCCTGCCTCCATCTGAGCGCGCTCAGATTCTGGAACGTCTGCCAAACGCGCATCTTGACTCTGTTGAAGGGCTCGCACGTATGCGATGATCGCCCACCGATCGGCGGGAGATATCTGAGCCGAATACCCAGACATCATCCCGATGCCGTTGCTAACCACATTGAAGAAATGGCTAACTGGGGCGGCCTTCAAGCGGGCCTCGTGAAAAGAGGGAGGGCGTTTGATCCCACGCTGAGCGACCATTCCCCATCCGTCTCCGGTTCGACTGTGGCAAGGTGCACAGTAGATATTGTAACGATCCATTCCCCGATCCATTTCTTTTCGAGTGATGGGGAACGGAAAATCCGAAACTGGCTTGCCATCGACAATCCCCTTGTTGAGATGATCGTCTATCACCCCTCGAGGAACTGTCCCCTCAACTAAAGGCCGAGCCGAACGCTTGTCTTCGAAAAAGTCGTTCTCTTGATAAGGTTTAAACTTGGGCTGTTTGTACATGGCCTGCCGGCGCTCGCACCCTACCAAAGCCAAGGTGGTGAGCAAAAGAACGGCGACTGCACTACGGCTGCACTTCATGGACGCCTCTCGGATGCAAACTCTGTAAGAAGTCTTTGGTTTTTGACAAATCAAACTTGGGATCCGTCGACTCAATGGCAATAAAAAAAGTGTCTCTTGAAGCTTTGAGAAACTCAGGGACATTGAACAGCGGATGATAATGTTTGGGGAGCCCGTTTAGAGCAATCATCCCGAACACTGCCGAAAAGGCCGAAAGCAGTACCGTCAATTCAAACATAATTGGAAGATACATTGGCCAGCTTAACAATGGCCGCCCACCAACATTGATCGGGTAATCCCAGACATTCGTATAAAACATCATCCCAAACGCCAGGGCACAGCCAGTCAGCCCGAAACAGAAGATCAGATACGCAATCCGAGAATGCCGTTTACCCAGAGCCTCCATGATTCCTTCTACCGGAAAAGGAGAGTACGCATCCGTGCTGGAATACCCCGCGTCGCGTGTCTTTTCGGCCGCATGCAGTAACGTCTCTACTGAATCAAACTCGGCGATAAGGCCATAGATTTTTGGTTCTTGAACCTTATCCATGGTGGATTCCTTTTTTCTTGTGATCTTCTTCTGTAATGAGCACTCGCATCTCGAAAACCGAGATCATCGGCAATACACGGATGAAGATAAACAGTAGCGAAAAGAAAAGCCCGATGGTGCCAAGATACATGGTCCAGTCGAAGGCATGCGGGTAGTACATCCCCCAAGCCCCCGGCAGGAAATCCGCCGATAGGCTCACGACGATGATGACAAACCGCTCTAGCCACATTCCCGTGTTGACGATGAGAGACATCACAAAAAGCAGCGGGATGTTTCTGCGCAAGCTCCGGAACCAGAGCAATTGCGGAATGAAAACATTGCAGGCAAGTAGGGCGTAGTAGAGGTACTTATAAGGCCCCACAAACCGGTTGAGCAGCATGTATTTCTCGTACTCGCTGCCGCTGTACCAACCAATAAAACCCTCAATAAAATACCCGTAAGCAACAATAAGGCCGGTGAGAAGCATCACTTTGGCCATGTTGTTCAAATGACGGAGAGTAATGAAATCCTGCAAACCGAAAAAATGCCGAGTGGGGATCATCAAAGTGAGCACCATCGCAAACCCGGAATAAATCGCTCCCGCGACGAAATAGGGTGGGAAAATCGTCGTATGCCAGCCTGGAACTATCCCCACGGAGAAGTCGAAGCTAACGATCGTATGTACCGAAAGCACGAGTGGCGTCGCTAGACCTGCCAAGATCAGATAGATCGTCTCATACCGGTCCCAGTGGACGGCGGACCCTCTCCAACCCAAAGATAGAATCCCGTAAATCTGGCGTTGCCATTTGTGGGGAGAATGATCGCGCAGGGCCGCGAAATCGGGTAATAGCCCTACCAACCAGAAGAGCAACGAGACCAAACCGTAAGTCGAAATCGCAAAAACGTCCCACATGAGGGGACTGCGAAACTGGGGCCAAATACCCATGACATTTGGGTAAGGCAGGACCCAATAAGCGCCCACTTCGGGCCGCCCCATGTGCATGATTGGAAACAAAGCTGCGCAAGCTACCGCAAACAGAGTCATTGCCTCTGCAAAACGGTTAATGGAGGTCCGCCAGTCTTGCCGGAACAAAAGCAAAATCGCGGAAATCAAAGTTCCCGCGTGACCAATCCCGATCCACCAAACAAAGTTGATGATATCGAAACCCCAACCCACCGGGATATTAATCCCCCAAATCCCGACGCAGTATTTAAAGAGCATCCCAATGGTGAACAAAAGCATCATCAGGAAAGTAAACCCAAGCCCGAACCCCAAAATCCAACCCGGCCGGATCTTCTCCCGGACAACGATATTGTTGATCTTGTCCGTTACGGAACCGTATCCGTACTCGCCACCCAATACCGGTTCTGGAGAGAGGGTTGTCTTACTCATGCTGGTTTCTCCGCCTTCAGTGAGGGAGCTGGGTTAGTGACCTTCCCCAGGTATGTCGTACGAGGTTTGGTGTTCAATTCCTCAAGCAAACCATAATTCTGAGGTTCTGCTTTAATCTTTGATACCAGGCTTTCGGGATCAGAAATGTTTCCAAAGAAAATCGCCTGACTGGGACAAGCGGATTGGCAAGCAGTGCGCACCTCGCCGTCTCGGATCTTGCGCCCTTCATTCTTTGCCGTGATTCGAGCACTGCTAATGCGCTGAACGCAATAAGTGCACTTCTCCATCACCCCTCGGTTACGCACGGTCACATTGGGGTTCTGCACCATCTTTACCGTCGGCGTGATGGTCTTTGTGTATTCATAAAAGTTAAAGCGCCGAGCCTTGTACGGGCAGTTATTCGAACAATACTTCGTCCCAACACATCGGTTGTAGACCATATTGTTCAAACCCTCGTTATCGTGCACAGTCGCTCCGACAGGACAAACAATTTCGCAAGGGGCTGTTTCGCACTGCACACAGGCAACCGGCTGAAAGTGCGTCTGCGGATTCTCCAAATCCCCTTCGTAATACCGGTCCATTCGGATCCACGACATTTCTCGACCGCGAGCGACTTCCTCTTTGCCGACGACAGGGATGTTGTTTTCCGATTGGCAAGCAACCACACAGGCGTTGCAACCAGTGCACGCACTTAGATTGATGGCCATTCCCCACTGATAATCCGCTGGAGCCACGGGAGCCATTTCGCCCCCAGCAGTACCGAGGTCCTTTCCTTCAAGAGCAGAAGGAACGTGTTCATGAAGATGCGCCCAATGTGGGTGGTGCTGGTGATTCTCGAAGGAGGTCGTCCGAACGATAGGACGATTCTCCATACTATGGTGGTCCTGGGTACTCGTTAAAGTATAAGACCCCGCCAAAACTTGCGTATCTGCACCCACCAACTGCCAGGCGCCGTTCTTGCGCAAGGGATAAACATCGAATCCGATCTGACTCCCGAGCTTGCCGGCTTTTTTACGACCATAACCCAACGGCAAGGTCACACTGTTTGCAGCGTGCCCCGGCAGGATCCAAACAGGCAGGTCTACAGAGAGCTCTCCCATCGTAAAGCGCACCATGCGTCCATTCTTGACATTCCACTTAGCCGCGGTGCCCGCGCTAATATAGGCTGCATTGTCCCAGACAAGCTTAGATATGGGCTTTGCCAACTCCTGTAGCCAACCACTATTGGAAAAGCGCCCGTCAAAAACAGAAGAATCCGGACGAAAGACGACTTCGACTTTTTCCTCTGAAGGGACCGACGAAACGGTCGCCCAACTGGATGGAGAACGAAGGGAGACGTTCTTCGAGGCCGAAGCGGTACCGCTTACAAACCCATCGTTCAATGCACCGGTCCAGAACTTCTCAAAATCTCCAGAAGCCTTCGCCTTCCAATGAGCGCGCACAGAATCGTAGTCACTCGTCGTTTGACCCAAGAGCGCCGACACGACTTCGTGATGCGACTTGCCGCCAAACAGCGGAGCAATTAAAGGCTGCGTGATGCCCGCCGTGCCATCGTATGCTCGCGCATCACTCCACTGTTCGAGGTAGTGCGCTTCAGGAATGTGGTAATTGCAAAGCGAGCCGGTTTCGTCGACATAGAGACCGCAATGCACGCGATTTTTGACTTTAGCCAAGCCCGTTTCAAAATGCGTTCCTGCGGGAGCATTGTATACGGGGTTCCCCCCCAAAATGACCAAGCTCGTTACTTTGCCAGCATTCATGTCTGCCGCAAGCTTTTGAATCGATTCGGTCTGGTTTACAGGGCTGAACTCTACCGGGGCCGTGAATTTTACCGTTTGCCCTACGTTCTTGAGTTGAACGTTGATAGCTGCCGCCAATGCATGCACTAAAGGCGATTGCCAGCGGCCAGCCACGACAATCGAGCTTCCGCTATTGGCCTTTAGGTCTTCGGCTGCTGCTTTGACCCATTTGGTTTTCTCCGCCGAGAGCGACGGAACCCCAGAAACACTCACTCCACAGCTTGCCGCCAGCGCACCCGCGATCGCCTCAATCTCCGAAGCGCGTGCAACCAGTTTATGATCCGCCTTCGCACCCGTAATTGTGGGAGAAGGCTCTACCGCAAACAGGCGGTTCATCCAACCCGAGCCGGGCCGCCGCCCCAGAGCAAAATCTTTGGCGTACCGAGGACACGCTGGATCAGAAAGAAAATCACTATCCAGAGAAACTACTGTTTTCGCTTTAGCAAAATCAAATACTGCGGTGACGTCTTCACCAAAGGCCAACAAGGCCCCTTCCCGCTCACCATCTCTATTCACGGGTTCATACTGGTGCCACTGAGCTTGTGGGTACTTTCGCAAAAGCTCCTGGATCTGCGCCGCCAAAGTGGGAGAAACCACAGTTTCGGTCAGCAGACGCAACCCTTCGCCCCCAGCCGCTGCATGGCCCGATACGATTGCCGAAAGCTTCGATACGAAGTTATTCCAATAAACCAGATCACCCTGTGCAGAAAACGTTTGGGAACGATCGGGATCATAAAGAGAGAGAACCGACGCTTGGGCGTAAGCGTCCGAGGTACCCAAGCTCGCAGGGTGCTCGGGATTACCCTCAATCTTCGTGGGGCGCCCCATATGGCTTTCGACCAACAATCCAATTGCGCGACCGTTAAGCGCCATCGAAGTAGCAAAAAACAAAGGCTGCCCCGGAATCACGCGCTCGGGTTGTTTCGTATATGGGATCATTTTCTGATCCGGCATCCGCGTGCACGCGGTGGCGCCTAATACAGCCACCATCCCGCTCGTCCACTCCATGAACTCGCGGCGACTCAAGAAATCGTTATTAAAAGGGTTAAAACGCTCGTTGGCCTTAGGACCGTCAGTGCGTTCCTCGAGACTGCGCCACATCTTATTTTTGATATCACTCATCGATGACACACCGAGCAGTTGGTGAGCTGATCCACTTGGAATCGGTGTTTTTCCCGAATGCCATGGTGTTCCAGCTTGTTCATGTTTTTCCACGCTTCATCCGGATGCCAATCCATGTTGGTGATCTGGCTGACCGGACGAAGATTCGGACCAGGGTTGCGGTGGCAATCCAAACACCACTTCATGTAAAGCGTATTGGCCTTCGCCATCAGAGGCATTTTATCGACGCGGCCGTGACAAGAAACACAACCGACACCTTTGTTCACGTGCGCGCTGTGATTGAAATAGACAAACTCAGGAAGCTTGTGCACTCGGTTCCATTCGATAGGTGCCCCACCTTTGAAGGCATCCCGAATGGGTTTGAGCATCGGCTGGTCCGCCCAGAGCATCTTGTGACAATTCATGCAAGTGGCGACGGGCGGGATACCCGCATTGCCCGAAACTTCCACAGAAGTGTGGCAGTAGCGGCAATCGATCCCCAATCCACCGACATGATGCTGGTGACTAAATGGCACCGGTTGTTGTTTGTAGGTATCCACTTCCGTGACGTAGGAGGAACTTTGGAAGGCGTATAAAAGTCCTACGCCCACCGCGCCCGTGATGCCAACGACGGCGATGATTACCAATGCTAGAGTATTCGCGCTGCGATCAAAGAGCTGCGACATGAATTCGCTTTCAACTCACAGAAGTTAAATTTGTGCCTAATATTCGAGCACATGAAGAGATCAGTCAATTTGAAAAGTGCGGCAAAAACCAAAAACATAAAACAACTACCAGCGTTGGAACTGCCGCTCCCAACAAAAGCCCAATCGGATTCACCCCACTGCGCCCGAAACTTTTTTGCAAAATGGAATAACCTGCTGGATTAGGTGCGTTGGCGATAACGGTCAGACCACCGCCCGCCACTGCTCCTGCAACCAACGCATACTTCATCGACTCAGAAAGCCCCTGCACCTGCGCGCCCAAAAAAGTAAGCGCTGCATTATCCGTCACCGCGGTCAGCGCCGTGCTTCCCAAAAACAAAGCCGGCTCAGATAACGACGACAAAAGCGGCTGGAGCCACCAAGCCTGCATCCCACCCAAAACCACCAGGCCCGCCAAAAAACACCCGACGAGCAAACTCTCCTTAAGCTTCAACGAGAACTGAAATTCGCTCGTCACTTCTACAAAGGCCAAAAAAAACAAAAACACACCAAAAAAAACGACGGGGTGATGCGCATTCAAAACCACCCCAGCAAGCACGCCGACATGCACCAACACCACCCATCCCGGCACCCGCAATCCTTTGCTGGCTTTGGCAACCGGGCCGGACTCGCGTAGCTGTCTTCCTGCATAGGCCACTAACAAAGCCGCATTACAACAAACTGCCAACGCCGCCTTCCATCCAAAATGCTGAAGCATGAAAGGAAAATCCCAACCCCATGCCTTGGCCACCATCAAAACCGGGGGCGCGGCGTACGGAGTCAACACTCCGCCGATGGAAACATTCACAAACAAAACACCCAGTGCGAAATATTTTACTCGTTTCGAAATCTTTGGAACATCAAAAAGCCGTTCTTTTAATAAAATCGCTGTAACCGTCATTGCAGCGGGCTCGGTGATAAAACTCCCCAACAACGGCCCTACCACCAACGCGGCGAATACATAAGAAGCTTCTTCTTTCAAGGGGAACCACCGCGCGATACTTTGAATGCAAGCCCTCGCCAATTGCAATACTGGCTTAGTGGCGGCAACCGCCATAATCACAAAAACGAAGAGCGGTTCGGTGAAATCGAGGGTTTCGAGGTAATGGACCGCACTGGGATAGCCGCTATAAAAAGTCATCGCGATAAAAAGGGCGGCCGCCCAAGTGCCAAAGACGGCTTCTACTTCTCCTAGAAAATGAAAGAAGTTCTCAGCCACCGAGCCCTGCGCAAAGCGGTTACCCAGTCCACGCAAAGCAGAAGTCGAAAACGTGTGCACTATCGCCAAGGCGAAAAATGCCGTGGCAAACCATTCCAACGAGGTGGCAGACATGGTTAGGACTTGGATTTAAGCGCTTTGAGCTCTTGGGTGAGCGCAGGGACCACTTCGAAGAGATCACCCACAATCCCATAGTCCGCTTTTGAAAAAATAGGCGCCTCGGGATCTTTATTGATGGCTACGATGACTTTTGAAGTGCGCATGCCTGCCAAATGCTGAATCGCCCCAGAAATTCCGCACGCCACATAAAGCTTCGGACTGACGGTTTTCCCCGTCTGACCCACTTGCATATCGTGCGAAGCATACCCAGCGTCCACCGCGGCGCGGCTCGCTCCCACCGCAGCGCCGATGGTGTCAGCACACTCAAACAAGATTTTGAAGTTGTCTGAATTCTTCAACGAACGGCCACCGGAAATAATCACATCCGCTTCGGTCAGCTCGACTTTCTTGGCTGCTGAGGCTTTGACTTCGGCGATTTTGGCCCGAATTTTTCCTGGGTTCGCAGCTGCTTTTTCGATGGTGGCGGTTTTTCCCGCGGACTGAACCGCCAACACATTGGGCCGAACCGAGAAAACGGCCGGGGCCTTCAAAAACTGCACTGCCTTGGAACACTTGCCCGCGTAAACCGGTCGACGAATCGAAAAAGCAGCGCCGTCGACTTTGAATTCGGTGCAGTCAGCAGCCATGCCCACGGCAAACTTTGCGGCAAGTCTTGGTAAAAAGTCTTTCCCCTGCGACGTCGCTCCGGTAATCACCGCCGCGGGAGGCTTAGCGGATAGGTACGCATGGATCGCGTTTGCATAGCCCTCGGTCGAATACTGAGCAAGATCGGCGTGCTCAAGAAATACGACTTTAGTGGCTCCATGCTGACCTAACTCCCCCTTCACGCTCTCTGGCAGACCGTTTCCGACTAAAAGCACAACAGGGTCGAGCCCCTGGCGAACGCATTCACCTAAAATCTCATAGGTAACTCGTTTCACCTGTCCGTCTTTTACTTCTCCAATAAGAGCGACTTCGGCTGCCATGCGATTCTCCTTAGATGACTTTAGCTTCTTCCCGCAATAGACGGACGAGTTCTTTGGCCTGAGCCGCAGCATCGCCCGCGATCTTGATCCCTGCTTTTCGTTCGGGTGGCAACGCATAGGCTAAATCTTTGGTCCGAGGCGATTCAGAGCCCAAGCCCAGATCCGCTAACGCGTATGCTTTGATTTCTTTTTTCTTCGCCTTCATGATGCCAGGCAAACTCGCGTAACGAGGGCTATTGATGCCCTTGTTAACTGCAATCACCGCAGGCAAAGGACCGTCGATCAAATGTTTGGTCCCCCCTTCCACCTCGCGCTCCGCTCGAAAAGATTTCTTGTCAGCCGCAATATCGAGCTTCACGACAACAGAAACCGATGGCATATCGAGGAATTCAGCGACGTACCCAAAAAGGGCGGCCTGATCGTCGTCAATGGCCTGTTTTCCGGTAAACACCAAGCTGGCGTTTTCTTTCTTGCAAACTTCTGCCAGGGCACGAGCGATGAGGAAGGAGTCTCCCACACCATCCGTTTTAACATGAATTGCGTTATCCGCTCCCATGGCCACAGCCGTTCTCAAAGCCTCAACCACTCGATCGGGGCCGGCACTTACCACAGTGACAGAGCCTTCTTTAAACTTCTCCCGAGTCTTGATGGCTTCTTCGATGGCGAATTCGTCATAAGGATTCAAAATCCATTTAATATCCGACTGCTCAATTCCGTTGGCGTCGCCCGTGATTCGGATTTTGGTCTCGGTATCGGGAACTTGCTTCAAAAGCACAAATAGATTCATGAATGCCTCCTAATCCTTCAAAAGATGCCGCGCTATCACCACACGCTGAATTTGCGAGGTCCCTTCGTAAATCTGCACGAGCTTAACGTCGCGCATGATTTTTTCGACCGGATACTCTTTAGTGTAGCCATACCCACCAAAAATCTGAACGGCATCGGTGGCAACCTCCATGGCCATGTCTGCTGAAAAACGTTTTGCATGCGAAGAAGCTAGGTTTGCTTCTTCTTCTCGCCCCGCATCCAGTAAGGAGGAAGCCCGGTAACAGAGCGCACGGCCTGCTTCGACTTTAGTGGCCATGTCTGCGAGCATGAACTGAATTGCCTGGAAGTTTGCAATGGGCTGATTGAACTGCTTGCGCTCTTTGGCGTAACGGATCGAATGGTGCAAAGCGGCACGAGCTGCTCCCACAGCGCCCGCGGCGATAGGTGGGCGTGTCCGATCCAACGTCCGCAGCGCAACCTTGAATCCTTCACCGACCTTTCCAATCAGATTTTTCTTGGGCACTTTCACATTTTCGAAAGTGATCGCACGCGTATCCGAAGCGCGTTGCCCGAGCTTGTTCTCCGCCTTACCCAAATGGATACCGGGAGTGTTCGCTGGTACCGCGAGACAAATGATTCCTTTTTGCTTCAAGCCCTTGTCGACGGTGCAAAACACAGAAAAGAGCGAGGCGTGCCCAGCATTCGTGATCCACATCTTGGAACCATTGATCACATAATGACTCCCCTCGTCGCGAGCTGTTGTGGATAAGGACCCGGCATCCGAGCCCGCACCCGGCTCCGTGAGACAAAACGAAGCCAGCAGAGGAGCTTCGAGAAAGGGGGTGATAAATTCTTTGATTTGATCGTCGGTACCGAACAAAAGGATGGGGTACAAGGCCAATGTATTTACCGCGATGCTCGTCGTAATCCCGAGACAACCCGCGCCCATTTCTTCGTTGATGATAACGTCGTCCAAAACTCCTAGGCCCATGCCGCCATGCTTTTGGGGCACCGTGATGTTCATAATGCCCAGTTCCCAGGCTTTTTTGATCACGTCGGTAGGGAACTCCCCACTCTCATCATACTTTGCACAAACGGGAATCACCTCGTTTTGTACAAACTTGGCCACCATCTGTTTTAAGGATTCTTGTTCTTCCGTAAGCTGAAAGCTGACCATGTTGTATCCCCAGGTTGGAAATCCGCGCCATCACTAAGTTATTCGGAATCGCTATACTTTTTCAACTTCTCTTTTGGGAAAACGACAGAAGAACGCGCTTCCCGCGCCCGGAGTGCTTTCCACCCAAACCGCTCCCTCATGCCTTTGCATAATGTGCTTCACAATCGCGAGCCCCAATCCTGTGCCACCCTGCTCTCGCGAACGCGCCTTGTCTACTCGGTAAAACCGCTCGAACAATCGGCCGTGATGCTCCACCGGAATTCCGGGACCCGAGTCGGCCACCTGCAGCAATGTGTCTCTACCACTGGGCAACCAGTTCACTCGGATCTCGCCACCGGACGGAGTGTATTTATTCGCATTGCTCAACAAATTGACCAAAACCTGCTCTAGTCGCTGGGCGTCAGCCACCACAGTCTTTGCCTCAAACGTGGTTTCGATGTGTTGCTGCTTTGCATCAAAGGCGCCCTGCAACTGCTTGACGATTCGCTGGGTAATCTCTTCCGTACTGATAGCGTCTTTCTGGATAATGCTGTCAGATTCCAAGGACGAAAGATCCAGCAGGTCGTTCATTAAATTCATGAGCCGATCGCTATTGCGGGCGATACTGTTCAAAAACTCGAGTGCATCAGAGTTTTTATCTTTGAAATCCAACAGGAGCGTATCTGCGTACCCTTTGATCACCGTGAGCGGAGTGCGCAGCTCGTGCGACACATTTGCCACAAAATCAATGCGCATTTGTTCTGCTGACTTTAGTTCAGTGACATCGTGAAAAATTCCCAGCGCGCCATAGATTGCGCCATCTTGTTTTCGGAGTGGTGACACCGATAGCGCAAAAAAACGACGGGGCCCCTGGTTTTGTTCTAGGGAGATAGCTTTGGTTCCACCGGCCCTCCCCTGTTTTAGCGCGGCTTCAAAGGTGCTCAAGATATCCGGCTCCCGAAAAATCCCCCACAGTTTGAGGTTCCGGCTCCGCAAGGCGTCACTACCAAAAAGCACTTCAAAACGACTGTTATAAAAAAGCAGATTGCCCTCAGGGTCCACCGCCAAAATAGCGTCAGAAATAGCGCCCATGATCGTGTCCAGCTCCAACTGCTCCATGGACAGACTTTGCGTTTTAGCAGCGAGATCTCGCTTGAGGCGATCGATGTTGGACTCCAAGTCTGCCCACTCATCAAAAACTTCTTTGGTCAGATCATCACGAGAGACCATCTCCGGCTGTTGAGAGACAAGTCGCTGCGTTTTGAGAATCAAACGCCCCAGAGGGAACACCAAACGCCTTGCAAGCCAAATCGCCAAACCACCCAGAATGGACGCCACTACCGCCAGTGCGATTCCAAAGCTCGTATCAAACACGCGCAGGGTTTGCTCCAGTTCTAGAAGCGAAATTTCCGCGCGTAGAACCGCCCCACTCGCTGGATGCAAAAGCGCCCCCGACAACAAACCAGGAGATCGATCAAAAGCAATCTGTGCGGTTTTGAGGGCGGCTTGAAAATCTTCCCTATCGGACAAGTTGCCCAAAGATTGAGGCTCTGACTTAGAATCACAAACCGTCGAGCCATCCTTTCGGATCAAGGTCAGGCGAATTGAGCTGGGTAGGGATTGGGTTTTGCACCAATCTGCATTGGGAGAAGCGGGGACTCTCTGCAGGACAAGAGACAAGACATCATTTACTCGACTTTGGATTTCGAGGACAAACTGGCGTTTTAGCAACTGCCGAGCCACCAGACCCGATGACGCTAGAGCCAGTAGAATAAGCAGAGACTGAACTAGCGCTACTCGATAAAAAATACGCCAGGGAAAAAGTTTTGCTACCGTTCCGGCTGCCATCGGACCTAAACACTACCCCAAGGGCAAAGGCCTGTCATACCCTTTACATGCGTGGATCTAACCCTGGCGGAGTCGCTCGTCGGACTGCTTGTCGATGCAACCCGCGTCTTTTGGGAGGGTCAAGACGCGTATGAATCCAGGGCACTGTTTCGTTTGCGAGGTATTCAGTTACCAGAGCGTTCGCCTCTTCTGTTTTTAGCTGGATTAATGCTTCCGCGGCAGCGCAACGAATCTGTGGATTGGGATCTTTGAAAACCTCTTGGAAAAAAGCTTTTTCTTTCAGCCCTTGCGAAAGCGCTATCGAACGCAATGCCAAGCGCCTCACCGACAAGTTGCTCGCACCCAATGCTTCTTTTTTTAAGAACACAGCCGTGTCTGCATCTGAAAAAAACCTCAATGCTTCTATCGCAGAAATACGGGAGCGAATTCCTTTGTTCTCCTGATAAATCTGTACCAAGAGCCCGGGAACTTCAGCCCCCTGCTCGGTCCACCACTGTGCCGATCGAGGAACATTTCGCTGACGCAAGGCCTCTTCCAGCCTAGCTTTCAATGGGGCACTATCTGCATAGGCACCCAGGCCACACAAAGCCAACACCCCCAAAATCTTGTGAAACATACACACCTCTTACTGAACAAAAGGACTGTAATTTAGAACCACCCCGGTATCTGCTGTGATCAGATTGCCATCGCCGGCACCCGAAGCCTCGTGAAAATTCTTGGTCGTCCACCACATCAGGTGATTAAAACTACAGGCGGCATTCGTGGGACAAAACGTCCCCGTGCTGGAGTTGTAGCCAGAACAAGACGCATTACATGTCTGTCCGGTCTCCGGGTAAACGGAAGTGTCATGATTCAAGCAAACATTGAGTGAGATATAAGAGTAACCACCCGGCAGCTGGCAGATTGGGGTGTCGGTAATTCCGTCGTGCGAATCCCCGGTCGATTCGCTCAAATGGTTCAAACCAAAAAAGTGCCCAATCTCATGTCCTACGACGATACCGAGCTCTTGGAAATCCGCGTCTTGCTCGTTCGCGGCACAAAGAGAATCTTCGCTCGGACAAGCTGGGTTAAAGCTGTCCAGATTATCAAAGGTCGCTACTGTAAGCCCGCTGATCGCCGTGGAATTAATGGGCGGAGCTCCGATTGCGCCATCGAATCCCAGGATAGTAAAACCCGAAGCGGTGGAATCGGTATCATCCGTTATAGTGCTCACCAGAAAAACATTCACTGCCTTGCCTTCAGTGCCACTCGGAGCCAATGCGCTTCCGTCCTTAAGCATCGTCCCTAAACTACTCACGTTGAGCGCGGAATAAGACTCTCCCCCGGTCGCGCAAGCCCACTCTACCGCATTCACACTCCCCAGTTTCACCTCTGCGCCCGCTTGATTGTAATAATCCCCGACGGAGTTTACGAGTGTGTTCAGGTTCCTCTGCCCGATAGCCGTACGCGAAGCCTGGACATTGGTATCACCCACAAGAAAAATATTGAGATCGACGGCCCCTGCCGAGGCGGCAGCGGACGCCGGTGTCTGGCGTTTATAGACGGTCAGCTCGATGGATGCAGTTTTGGAAGTGACGGTCGAATAAGAATCCGCCACCAAGACATACTTTGCCGTATAGGAAACCCCATAACGCAAACGCGCTGGAGAATACGCCCCCGGAAAAAAAGTCGAGTTAAACGCACACGAAGGCCGGGTTGCCGATCCATTCGTCCCGCCGGACCAATTACAGGTGGGAAAAGTATTGGTACTTGGGGAATCCTCCGCTGATACATTCGGTGCTTGATGTTGTTCCCAGTGTGTTCGACTGGCGTAGGCGCTTGGGTAGCTAATGGTACAAGCGGAGTTGGCAGAACAACTGCCGCCGCTGCAGGTAAAGTAGCCGCTCTGAGCACAGTCTCCTCCCGAGCCCGACCGCGCCAAATTAATGTATTCGTTCGTCCCGTCGTGCAGCGATACGAGCATCGGAAACGCTCCTCCGCTCAAGGAGCTGGGGTAATCCTTCGTCTTAGCCACGAGAGTGATCGAACCCAGAGCCCCCAAGTCTTGGGTCATGTCGATGGTAAAACTGACTTCCACACTCGATGGGGCGGCCTGCCCCATTCCGATAATCGGGACAGCACTTGTTTGCGTGGAAGAAGTGACAGTGATGCCGGAGTTGTGGTTTGACGCGCTGGCGCTCGGAACCGAAGGGACCCACTGAGTCCCAGAAATCGTCTCGCACTGAGTCGAGGAACCACAGGTAGAAATTAAAATCACCCCACAAAGGGTTCCGATGCATTGGGTAACTTTTCTTAGAGTATCTACCGGGAGCATCTGCAACCTGACAAAGGTTAAGAGCCCCTATCTTAACACACTCAAATTCGAACCCGGTACCCTACACCCCGGATGGTTTCGACGACGTCGGCGCACTTTCCCAATTTCTTTCTCAGTCCAAAAATATGGGTGTCGATGGCCCGATCTACGACTGTGACTCCTTCTCCTTGCACCAGGTCAATCAGCCGCTCGCGGGTGAGTACGCGTCCTTGGCTCTTGGCCAAAGCCACTAGAAGTTTGAACTCGCTTGGCGTGAGTTGGAGCTCTTTTTTGCCGCAAGTGACTTGATACGCAGCGAGGTCTAAGTGCAGATCACCCATAGAGTAAGTAGTGACCTCTTCGGCCGACGTTACTGCCTTACCCCGACGCAGAAGCGCGCGGACCCGAGCTAAAAATATTGGAAGCTCAAAGGGTTTTGTCAGGTAATCATCCGCACCCATTTCCAACCCTAAAACAATGTCTGAAGTATGCGCACGCGCTGTGACCATCAACACGGGAACGTTCGTAGCCCCTTTTTCTGTCCGGATCTTTTTTATCAGTTCTAGGCCCGACAAACCCGGCAACATCCAATCCAAAATCAACAGCTCAAATGAGCTGGATGGGGACAAGGATGAGGTTAAGAGTCGTATGGCCTCTTCGCCATTGTCGACCGACACTACTTGATGCCCTTCTCGCTTTAGGTGCAAGGTCATCAAATCAGCGATGTCTTTTTCGTCTTCAACAATGAGAACTTGGGAGCCCATCTCCACTCCTCTTCAACACGGAATTACTTGGTAGGCTTCTGATCAGTGGCATGGCGAATATCCTGACCAGAAGCACTGAAAATAACATCTTCGGAAATGTTCGTAGCGTGATCGCCGATGCGTTCTAGGTTTTTAGCGATAAATATCAGGTTCATCCCTTGCTCGGTAACCCTGGTGTCTTTTTTCATTTCATCCAGGCAATCCTGAACTATTTTCCGTTTATAGGCGTCGACCCGATCGTCTCGACTGAGCACTCGCCGCGCCAAACGTTCATCGGTTTTTACAAAAGCGTCCAAGACTTCACGCACCATCACCCTTACCTCGTCCGCCATCTGGGACAGATCTTCAATGTGAATGGCAGGCGGGTTCTGAAGGTAAAACTCGGTGTTGTTAGCAATGTTTACTGCCAAATCCACCATACGTTCGAGGTCGTTGTTGATCTTGATGCACGAAACAATGAAACGCAGATCGGCAGCCATCGGCTGCTGCAAGGCTAGGAGCTGAACACAGGCCGCATCGACATCCAGGTGAGCCTTGTTCACCTTTTGCTCGATGGCATACACATCCGCAATTTTGGCGATATTGCGAAATCGCCAGGCATCTGTTGCACATTCAACTGCCTGTTCCACAAACCCCGCCATCGTAAGGAGTTTCTGGTTTAAACTACTCAACCCAGCATCAATGTGTCGTTGGTTCATGCCGACAGCCCTTCACTCATCCAAACTTCCCGGTGATGTAACGCTCTGTGCGTTCTTCCTTAGGCACAGTAAATACCGTAGAGGTTTCCCCAAACTCTACCAGCTCTCCCATCAGAAAAAATGCAGTCCGATCCGATATACGCGCCGCTTGCTGCATGTTGTGCGTCACGATCACTATCGTAACCTGTTTCTTGAGATCTAGGATCAATTCTTCGATTTTTGCCGTCGCAATGGGATCCAACGCACTCGTTGGCTCATCCATCAACAAGACCGGGGGATCCACCGCCAGAGCGCGCGCAATGCAAAGTCGCTGCTGTTGTCCTCCGGACAAACTTGTCCCAGGCGCATGGAGTTTATCTTTGACCTCATCCCAAAGCGCTGCCTGGCGTAAGCTTCTTTCCACGATCTCGCGCAATACGGTACGCCGCCGAATTCCAGCCAACCTCAACCCGACGACGACATTGTCAAAAATACTCAGCGAAGGAAAAGGATTGGGCTTTTGAAATACCATCCCAATTTTGCGGCGAATACCGACGGGATCCACCCCGTCTCCATAGATGTTCATCCCCCCCAGCAGGACCTCACCCTGGGCGCCGGCAGACGGGACCTCTTCGTGCAAGCGATTCAAACAACGAATAAAAGTCGACTTCCCACAACCCGACGGCCCAATGACCGCGGTAACTGCGTTGGGCGGAATATCCAAAGAGATATCTTTCAACGCATGACTCTCTCCAAACCAAGCATTGAGAGAACGGACCTTTAAAATCGGCTCGACCGTAGATTTTTCTTCCATCATTCGCGTCCTACTGCATCAGTCTTAAAAAAAAGACGAGCGCTGATGTTCATTGCGAAAACAAGCAAAACCAAGACCAAAGCTCCTGACCAGGCCTGAGCATGCCACTCTTCAAATGGGGAGGCCGCGTAATTATAAATTTGCACAGGTAAAGAAGCGATAGGTTGTGAAAGGCCTTGGTGCCAAAATCGGTTATTCAAGACTGTCAAAAGGAGTGGTGCCGTTTCCCCCGCCACCCGCGCAATCGCAAGCATGACGCCGGTGGTAATCGCGCTGACACACCCTCGCAAGACAATTCGCAAAATCACTTTCCACCGAGGCAACCCCAAAGCAAGGCCCGCCTCACGAATATGTGTTGGCACCAAACGCAGCATTTCTTCAGTACTTCGAGCGACTGTAGGGATCATAATAATCCCCAGCGCTACCCCTCCAGCCAGTGCAGAAAAACCGCCCATGGGAATGACCAAAAGCGCGGACACAAAAAGCCCAATAACGATTGAAGGCACGCTGGCCAACATATCTGTTCCAAACCGCACCACTCCGGCAACGCGAGTGCGGCCATACTCCGAAAGATACACTCCCGCTGCTACTCCCCAGGGAATTCCAATCAGCGCGGCCAGCCCGACTAAAATGCACGTACCCACCAGTGCATTGGCCATTCCGCCACCGACCTCGCCGACAGGTTTAGGAAGCTGCGTGAAAAAATCCCAGCTCAGTCCCGCAGCCCCTTTGCTCACTACATAAGCGAGGACGCTAAATAAGGGGGCCAGAGCTACGACAGCTGCTCCCACCAAGACCAAGCGCATAAAACGATCGAACCAGCGACGTTTCGCATAGCTCTCATTCATGTATTCTTGTAGCTGGACAGCCTTCATCGCGACTTGCCTTTTACTCGCCAAATGAAAACACGAGCAATGCCGTTTATCACAAAAGTAACAGCAAACAGAGTCAGTCCAATTTGCGCGAGCGCAGCGACATGCAGGTTAGTCGTCGCTTCGGCATATTCATTGGCGATGACACTGGCCATGGTTTGGGCTGGGTCAAAAAGCGAAAAAGAAATATCATTGCGGTTTCCAATGACCATCGTCACCGCCATGGTCTCACCCAAAGCCCTGCCCAGCCCCAAAATCACAGCGCCAAAAATCCCCGTTTTGGAAGATTTCAAGACAGCAAGGCTCATTGTCTCCCACCGAGTAGCCCCCAACGCCAGTGCGGCCTCCCGACTGGAGCGCGGGATTGCCCGAAACACTTCGCGGCAAAGCGACGAAATGGTGGGCACTACCATAATCGCCAGTATAATACCGGCGGTAATCATGCCCACTCCGTAAGGCGCTCCTTGAAACAGCGGAATAAAACCAAAGTATTTTCCCAAGAACGGCTCGACGTCGGTGCGTAACCACGGAGCTAAAACAAAAATTCCCCACAATCCATAGACCACGCTGGGAATCGCTGCGAGCATCTCGACCAAGAAACCCACAGTTTTAGAAACTGCTCGTGGGGCCAGCTCATTCAGAAACAGGGCAATCCCGACACTGAGAGGAGTCGCCAGAACCATGCCCACCAGAGAGGAGACGATGGTTCCATAAACAAAAGCCAACGCACCGAATTCGCCGTTTACTGGATCCCAGTTATTGCGAATTAAAAAGCTCCAGCCGAATTGTTCGACGGTGGGCAAGGCGGTCACTGCCAAATAAACGCCGATCAAGACAAGCAGAGCAAAAACGCTCATTCCTGCAAGAGTCATTAGCCAGAAAAAAAAGCGATCGCCCCAGTGACGATCCCGCCGACCTGGATTGGCCGCAAAACGGCGAGCACTCGGAAGTGGGAGTGACCAACCGCTATGGTGCGTCGCCGCGGGGCTTTGGAGAGTACCAGCTTTCATAGTGCGCACTGGTTTTATCCTAAATTCCCTTCCGCGGAATGTTAGGAATGCATTAGGGTTCCCAGGCACCGTCTAGGCACAATTAAGACATTGGAATAACTTACTTTTTTACAGCTATCGTAGCAATTTTTGCTTGAATCTTCGCAACCAATCCCTGAGGAAGTGGAGCATAATGAAGCGATGCAGCTGCCTTTTGCCCGTCTTTTAGAGCCCACCCCAGAAAATCGACCAGCTTCTTGCCCTTGTCGACATCAGCCTGGTCCTTCCACACCAACAGGTAAGTAAACCCAGCGATGGGATAAGCACTCTTTCCCGCAGGATCGGTAATCGACACCCGAAAATCCTCAGGAACCACAACACCACTTGCCGCGGCACTCACCGAAGCCAAATCCGGCACCACCCAACTCCCGGCTTTGTTGCGAACAGATGCATACTCGAGCTGATTATTTTTTGCGTAGATCAGCTCCACATACCCGAGCGAGCCAGGAGTCTGCTTCACCAGCCCAGCAACACCTTCGTTCCCTTTGCCACCTAACCCAACGGGCCATTTCACAGCGGTGCCACTGCCTGCCTTCCATATTCCATTTTGTTTAGAGAGGTAATCCGTAAATATTGCGGTCGTTCCACTTCCATCTGCCCGGTGGACCACCAAAATCGGCATGTCCGGTAGATTTGCCTTTGGGTTGGTGTTTCGAATTTTGGGATCGTTCCATCGGGTAATGCTTCCTTGAAATACGGCAGCAATCACTTCGCCCGAAAGATGGAGGGGACCAGTAAAACCGGGGAGATTATAAGTGAGCACCACCGCGCCCAATACCGTCGGAATATGCAAGATGGGCTGTTTCGCATCGGCCATCTGTTCGGCTGTCATGGGAGCATCACTTGCTCCAAAATCGACGGTTTTTTGAGTGAACTGGCGAATTCCCCCGCCACTTCCGATCGACTGGTAGTTGATCTGCACGTCGGGATGGAGTTTTTGGTAATCCGAGAACCATTTTGCGTAAAGTGGGAAAGGAAAGCTCGCCCCCGCCCCATTAATGAGCGCCGACGCCATCGCCGGAAAAGAAACCAAGCCCAACCAAAAGAAAATACGCATAGCGGTCCTCCGAGTGCTGGGATTTAACCCAATGTGGACTACCTGTCGTGTTAGATTTTGATTAGAACCCCGTAATCGCGACCACTGAAGGCAAGGGAAGATCCTTTCCCCTCGGCCAATGACTGGTAGGATGGGCTCTGTCAGTGCTGCCCTCCCCCGGATGCTGGACCGAAAGAAAGAGAGTGTCCTGACTTTCATTAAACCCTGGCCCGGTCAGCTCTGCCCCCACCGGACCCGAAGCGAACTGGAAAGCGTCCCCCATTGAACGCCCCGAAGTGGGGATCATGAACATCCCGTTGTTCCCCACTTGACTGTAGGCACCCTTCCCGATGGCGTAGCCCGGCACATCGCAAGTCACCCAAAGATTGCCTTTGGAATCAAAAACCAGATTATCAGGACAGCTTAGTCCTGACTGAGGTCCTCCCGCCAAAAAAATTTCGTACCGAAACTCTAACGACTCCGCGTTGTCGTCCTTTTCCACCAGGCGGATTATTTTTCCGTGGAAATCCCCATGCCCCGCATTATTGGTCAATGAAAGATAGACACTCCCATCGCGGGGGTGCACTTCACAATCTTCAGGGCGATCTAAAGGTGTTGCGCCGACAGCTTTGGCTGCGTCGCGTGTTCGTAATAAAACCTCCGCTTGAGACTTGAAACCCGCCGATTTGAGCGCGGGGTTTGCCTGCAAATCCAATGGTACCCACTGCCCTTTTCGAAAATCAGCGACGTACAAAACACCATTCTCCAATAGAGCACTGGAAACGGCTCGACTGGCGCTAGGCAGATACTTTTCTCGGCTTAGGTATTTATAAAAATACTGATCCGCCGAATCGTCCCCCATATAAACAGCGAGCCGCCCCGATTCACCCAAACGAAGGGAGGCATTTTCATGACAGAACCTTCCCAATGAAGTGTGTTTTTTGGGCGGCAACTCCCCAAAAGGATCGATTTCGACAATCCACCCAAAGTGCTCTTCTTGGATCTTTGTCTGGGAATGCTGCGCCCAGTTAAGGCTATCGGACTGAGCAGGGTTGAAGAGTTGAAAGTTTTCTTCGCCAGAAAGCGCGGTATTCCAAAATGTCCGCCCCCCAGAACAGTTTGCAAGAGTTCCAGAAAGCTCGCCCAATCTCCCGGTGGCAGGCCCTGTGACCTGAAATCGCGGGTAAAGCGCCGTAAACCGACGCGCAAAGCTCGACCCAACAACCGAAGACCATTTCCCGTTCTTCCTTTTTACCTCGAGCACAGACCCTCCCACTGCGAGCTGCTCTTGGCGAATTCGATCCACTGATCGCGCTGCATTCCCCGCAACCCCATGCAGGAAAAAGGGCGAAACAAACTCATGATTGACCCAGAGCAAACCATGGTCGGATTTTTTTCCACCGCTTAGTGCGTCGATCGGAAAGTACGCAGTAAAATCGTTGTCATAACCAAAATGCTCAGCCCCAAAGGGCCCGAAGCTTCCCAGGGAGTCCCCGTACGACGCAATGCGATCGAAACGAAACCCGGGAGCCAAAATCAATTCATCACTTACGCTAGAGGGAATGGGCTTAAATCGACCATTACTCGCCTTCGATCGCGCCAAGGGGAATGCCGCCGAAGCCATTCCAGAACTGGAACGCAATAAAGAATAGGTGCCCATCCCCAGATAGACCAAGAACTGCCGACGCGTGGTGAAATCCATGCGCCCATTTTGGGCGATTGGAGTTTATTCGTCTATTGAGTTTTGGTTAGTTAAATATCCGTACCATTTTGCCAGCGATTCTAACGTCCACTGGGGATCGTCCAAGACTAGGTCGTGCCCCGCCCAGGCATGCCGCTCAATCGGCGCGCTCCAAGCTTTTGCAATGGCCTGCGAGCATTTGGGATGCACCAACAAATCACCCAAACTGTTTAAAATCAACACGGGTTGCGGTGGGCGCTGGTTTGAATCGACAGTAGAAAGCGCCGCTCCAATCTGACGAATTGCGTTCCACTTGCTCACGGGATGCTTTTCTTGGATCTTTACCCGTTGTCGGAGCTCATTCTCGTCCCAGTCTTTTTTCTGACTGGTCAACCGCAAAATCAGCTCTTCCCTGGATCGGGTATCTGACTCGATAAAAACACGCAAAAGGAGACCATAGGCGCTGGGAGACATCCTTTCATAAAAAGGACTGAACCCCCGCAGGCTGGTGTTGATCAAGACGCTTGATGCGATTTCGCCGGGATAACGTTGCATCCACTGCAAACTCACCATGGCCCCCAGCGACATTCCGAACAAATGCACCGGAGAGCCAGGAGTGGGATTGCGTTTTGACCAGGTTTCGCGGACATGCTCCACAATCCCAATCAAAGAAGTGGGCGTGTTCTGCGCGTGAAACTCGCCATTTCCTGGCAAATCTATTGCCATCGCCTTGGCCCCGGGGAACTTTTCCTCAAAGAGTCGGGGAAATTCTGCCCAATGGGCGGCTTCGCGAGATAGGCCGCGCAGAAACACCCAATTTGTGGACTGGTTTTTCATGGTTCACTACGGTGTATACCAAAGCTCTAGCGCGCGTCGACGAAGAGGATCTTTTTTTTCTTTTGCCTGGGAAACCCATTCTTGAGGCGACAAAACCGCGCGGTGCAAAAAATCCAAAAACAACAAATGCCTTCGGAGCGTGCGTTGCAACCGGTGTGGCTTCATAGGATTGAATGCTCCCAGCACCGAAAAAATCTGCCGCAGGTCCTTTTTAGCCCAAACCCACGAACCCATTTCCAAGGTCAGCGGGAGAAAGAAACCATTATTTTCGTTTTTACGCTGCTCATCGTAGAGATAGTCCCAAATATCTCCGTGAGTCATGTACTGCTTAGACTGAGGTTCCACTATGTAGACATGATTAGGGTAGGTCCGGTCCAACATCTGCTTGAGCGAAAATACCTCGGTGACATGTGGAAATGGCTTTCGAGTGCGAGCATACGGAAACCACACTCGATCCCGGGTTCCAAAACCGGAGTGCACATCAAGTGCTATGGACACTTTTGAGGGAAATAGCTCCTGCCGCACAAGTTCACAGATTGCAACGGCCTCGGCTTCCATGGGGGCTCCAGCGGGCCCTCGATACCAAGGGAGCTTGGGAGAAATGCGATGCCCACCGAACAATGCCATGGCGGGCATTTTATCCGCGTGGACTGGCGCATTTCGCATGAGATCCACCCCATTGGGATTGGCGCGCGAGAGCAAATACATCCCGCCAGGATTTACCAAGGGGAAAAAAACGAGCTTGGATCTTTCTAGCAATGCGGCGATCGCATGGTCCCAACGCATTAACTCGGAAACCGTGCGCAGATACGACAAAAGGACTTGAGTACCGATCCGCTCTAGTCCATGCACTCCACCAAACAGGCCCAATGTCGGTGCGGCCGGATCGCTCGACCCGATGGCGACCGAATAGAGCGGAAAAGAAAGTTCCTGGTGATGAATCTGACCTAATACCTTTACGCGTGATCGGTTGCCTATTTCATCGAGAAGGCGCTCCAGCTCAATGAGCTCGGGCAGACGACTCATCATGGCTGGTTTCAAGCGGTTCTCTCCTATGGCAACGGTACCATTTACATATCGGTGCGTGGCGTTATTCGCTTAACGAACTCAAGCCAGGGAAAAAAACTGTGAAGATAATTCCTTAATTACGACTGCGGGTTTGTGGGTTCACCCGTCTGATAACGCCGTTCGAACAAAGGTGTTATCTTGTCCATTTTCAGCACGGTAAAGAGATCCACGCACCGAAAAGCGGTGTCGAGTGCGGGCGCTCCGTATACCTTGGCCCCCGCTCGCAGATAGGAATTCAACAAGGGCGGCACCAGATGTTTGCCTGCCTCATCCCCTACCGAAGAGGGAGTTGGAGAACTCCAACCCGGCATTTGATACGCTGGAACGGGTCCAATTCCAAAATTGTTGGAAAGAAAGTCTTTTGCGCCCAGATAGCCATACAGAGTTTGAACTTCCGCGACATCCATACTTCGAATACTGGCACATCCAAACAAAAAGGCCGCCTGGCTTTGTTGGATGTACTGAACCAATCCGCGCCAGAGCAGCGAAATCACAACCCCATCGCGGTAATCTTTGTGGATACACGCGCGGCTTAATTCCAGTTTCACCCCATCCTGCTGCAAAAATGCGTCTAAGTGGAACTCAGAGGCTGAATAGAAATCCTGAGCAAATCGAGAGCAGATCAAACGGTAGGTTCCAACGATTTTGCCAGCTTCGCGATCGATGATGACAAGGTGATCTCCTTGAGCATCATAACGATCAAAATCCAAACCAAGCGGTAGGCGCTGACCAATAAACTCTTCGTGGAACACTTCGTGGCGAAGACGAAGCACCTGTTCAAGCTCTGTCCAACCTTCAACGGTTTTTACCGTAAAGCCGCCCTTCTCAAAATGGATACGGATTTTAGGTTGAAAGGACCTGAGAAACTTGTGCACAGCGGCATACGACAGGTACTGCGAAATCACTCTTTTAAGACTGGGCCGGCCTTTTCTCAATCTGAAGTCCCTCTTACACACAACAGGCACACAAAACGGACGCACAAATTAGTCGTACTCTCCTTTTACCAGACCGGACTGGCGTGAGCGCAAACTTTTTTTGTTTTATTTTAATTTGAACTAAAAATAGATTACAACGGGTGGGTGGGGCCGCTTGGCAAAATGGAAGAAAAAACGCTTTGCGATTATTGATTTAGGGACGAACTCAGTCCGGTTTGATGTCCATGAAACCCTCGCTCGAGATAAGACCCGCCTCTTGCATCGAGAAAAGCTCATGGTTAGGTTGGGTGAAAATGTCTTTATCTCGGGCAAATTAGACCCCAAGGCCTCCCGACGCACCCTGCAAGCCCTGTCCACGTTCAAAAAGCGCGCCGAAGAACTAAAAACAGAAAAAATCATCGCTTTCGCCACCAGCGCGCTGCGAGATGCAAGCGACGCTGAAGATCTCATTGTCAAAATACGCAAAACACTGCGAATGGATGTTCACATCATTTCGGGCCGCGAAGAAGCCACCTTGATTGCAGACGCTATTTTAAACCGCGAAAAACCTCCCAAAGGTTTTTTTGGACTAGTGGATATCGGGGGAGGCAGCACCGAAGTGAGTGTTTGCCGCGGCAACAAGCTCGTGGTGAGCGAAAGTTTCCCCCTTGGGGTCGCGAGGCTACAACAAATCTTTTTACGAACCATCCCCCCTGAAGACGGCAAAGAAGCCGTCAAACACCTACGCGGCCATGTCCGCACCCTGCTCAAAACAGCGATCAAGAACAACGACTGGCCAAAAACAAAATCGGTCATCGCATCCAGCGGAACCGCGCGGGCCCTCGATCGCATGTGCAATCGAAACACGGGCAAGGACATTACTCCCAAATGGCTCGAAAAGCTCATTCGAACCATGACCCCATTGACGATAAAACAGATTCAGTCCCTCCCGGGCATGGATCCCCGTCGCGCGGATCTCATGCTAGCTGGGACAGTAGTCTTAGCGGAAACCTTGCGTGCTTTAGGCGCGGAGTCGGCCACTTCAACGGAATATTCCCTGAGAGATGGGATTTTGGATCAACAGCTGAGAATGATCAAACCCGCTCCGAAAAATGACCGATGGGACCTGGAACCTTTTCTCGAAAAGTCGGTCCGGTTTGGCGAAGAGCCAGCGCGTTTGAGGTGGCTCGTCGGCGCTTCTCTACGGCTATTTAGAAAACTTCGCCCGCTGCACAAACTCGATGACAAGTGGTTTGCCTACCTTGCTTTGGCAGTCATGTTTCGAAACTCCGGGAGAAGTGTATCTCCCTCTGGATATGAAGCCCATTCCGCCTATATCGTTCAACACGCGGAACTTCCGCTAGCGGAGGCTTGGGAAACCGATTTTGTCGCAGAACTTTGCTTTTGGCATACGAATGGAAAGTCCGGCACTGGAAAGCTGCCATTCCAAAGTGGGGAGAACAAGAGCAAGGGCGCCGCGTTTGTGAAGCTTCTAGCACTATTGAGGTTGATTGATTGTTTCGACTATGCAAAACCCAAGCGCGTTGAGCCTGAGCGTGTAGAAATCCGCTCGAAAACCGTTCGGTTTTGGCTGAGTCGTGGAGACTCCACTGAGCTTGCCCTACTCAAGATTCAACAAAAAAAGGCGCTTTTTGAGAAAGTGTTCCGGCGCAACCTGATCACTTTAACGCGGTAGTTTTTGCAATAGCCAACGGAGACGGATCGCCCCGCCAGAGCTTTCTACCTCCATCCATCCGCCTTTTTTTAATTCTATCTCCAACCCAAACACTTTTTTAGCAAAACGCGGAATCCAATCGCCATGCGAACATACCACCACTGTTTCTGGGGCGCGCTGTTTCCACCACCGGAAAAATTTCTCAATTTGCCGATCAAACTCTTTCTGAGTGCCCGCTTGCTCTTTAAGCAGGTCGACCACCTGTACCTCGACTCCAAGTTTGTCGCTAAGGGGAAGCAAAGTCTCGATACAGCGAATTTTGGGGCTAGACAATAGAACAGGCGTTGCAACATCAAAGCGTTCCAAAAAAAACCGAGCAACCGACTTTGCCTGCACCTTGCCGCGATCGCTTAGACCATTGTCTCGATCCCGGCCCTTGTCGGTATCTCGGTGTGCGTGTCGAACTAAAATCAAAATACGATCTTTCATCTTTCGAGAGTAGTCCCTTGATAGGCCTCCCGCGCCAGCTTCTCAAAAACCATTTGAGAACGCGCTTTTTCCGCAGAGGATCGACGTACGCGCTTTTTCCAAGTACCTTGAGGCGTCAATTCCCGCGCCTTAGAGTTGTCTCTCAAATAGGCAGGAATCACCACTTGCTCAATATAGCGGTAAATTTTTGGATCTAAGATTGGGAATGCTAACTCCAGCCTCGAAAAAAAATTTCTCGGCATGCAATCAGCACTCGACAAATACAACACTCCCGCGCTCTCGAAATAATACAATCGACTGTGTTCCAGGAACCGATCTACCACACTGACGACCTGAATATTCTCACTAAGACCGGGCACACCCGGTATTAATGAACAAGCACCACGGACGATTAGATCGATTTTTACCCCCGCTTGTGAAGCAGTATACAGAGCTTGAATCACACTCTCGTCCACCAAAGCATTCACTTTTGCGACGATACGGGTCTTGAGGCCATTTTTGGCTGCCTGAATTTCGCCTTCGATCAAATTGACAAGCTTGCGGTGCAACCCCGTGGGCGCGGATAACAGACGTTTGAAAGCGCTGGGGAGTTTGCCTGCCCATGCAGCATCGAGGAATTTGCGCGCATCGTTTCCAATTTCCTCGTTCGAGGTCAGCACCGCCAGATCGGTATACTGACGTGCTGTCGTGGCATTGTAATTTCCCGTGGATAGGTGGGTATAACGTCGAGAAATCCCGCCTTCGTTGCGGGTGACCAAGGTTACCTTCGCATGAAGCTTGAGGGCACCAAAGCCGTAGGCGACTTCAACCCCTCCCTTGCGCAACTCATCCGCCAGGCGCAGATTATTATATTCGTCAAATCGCGCACGCAGCTCAATGATGACTCGGACTTTCTTTCCACGGGACGCGGCTTCTTTTAGTACGCCAACGATGGGAGAGGCATCATCCATCCGATAGATCGTCTGTTCCAACATCTCGACTTGAGGGTCCTCTGCTGCAGCGCGCGTAAACTCCACAAATGCATCGAAAGGATCGTAGGGGTGATGAAGCAGGTAATCCTGGGACTTCAGCTTTTCAAAGATCTTGGAGCGATCGCCAAAAAATGCGGGGAGTGGGGCATGCAAGGGAGCGTAAACAAGCTGGGGATCGGACGCACGATCCAGGGACATTTCTTTTACTAGCGCCCAAAGGGATTGCAGCACCAAGCTTCCGGCTGCAGGCAATACCTGCTGAGGACGCAGCTTAAGCACGTCCGCCATCTGTGTAAGCAAATCGTCAGTGAGATGCCCGCGGTACTGCAGACGCATCGGCACGCCTTTTTCGCGAGACAGGAGTCGGGATAAAACCACGTCGGGCAAAGACTCAGGATCTTCTTCGGCGATATCCACGGAAATGTCCGCATCGCGAGTCAATCGCACCAGGCCCACCCTGCCTTGCAAACCGAAGGTGGGCCCCATGAAGCTTTCCAGCAAGTCATCTAAGAAAAAATAATACCTATCATTTCCGCGCACAGCGGAGAGCAAGAAGGGCAGACCCGGGGGCACCGCAAACCACAGCTTGTCCGGAAAAATCACGGCCGTCTTCAGGTTAGGCAACGTTAAAAGCTTGGAGAGTTCAAAAGTCTCCGGCGGAGCTAGTTTTGGCAGAACCTCTGTTTCAAAAACTTCGCGACCGAGGTTTGCGGTGAGTTCATTGTCCAAGGAGCTGGTCACTAGATGGATGCCATGGGCCCTGAGTTCTGGGACCAGCATTTCTAAGACTTCGGTTTGTTTTACTCCAAATTTAGCCACGGTTTCCAAAACCGAATTCCACACTCCTATCAGATGTGGAGAATGGGCAGACCTCCATTTAGAAATCCGGTTTTGAGATCGAAGTTTGCGGCTCATGGAAGCCACACGGATCATAAAAAACTCGTCTAAATTGCTGCTACTGATCGCAAGAAACTTCGCGCGTTCAATCAAGGGATTGCCACTCGATGGGCGAGCTTCGTCCAAAACCCGTTCGTTGAAATGCAGCCAGCTAATATCCCTATGAATCAAGGGCATGCCTGGTTGGGCGAGCAAAGAAGGTAGCGTCGGCAGTTGCCGAATCTTTTGCATAGCGCGGGAGTATGCCAGAAGCCGCTTCTATTGGCCAACCGGTGTCAAAGCGGCCCCAACTAGGCTGTTTTAGCCTCTGATCTCCAAGTGTTAGAAGCAACCCCAGCAGCAACGTCCCTGAAAAAAGAAACGGGCGCCTGGAAAAAGCGAAAGCTGACCTCCTGTCTGCGAATCGCATCCAAGATCGCTTCGGGGTGTTTCTCGCAATCCAAAACGGTTTTCCAAGAAGTGAATTGCCTGGGTTGGTGCAAATCAGAGGTCGCAAGCTTCGGCAATCGAGTCGCAGCAACCTCCTCAAACCAATAAGGACCGCTCGCGACTTCCCACGCGTCAAACTCTGCCTCTAACTCATCTCGCCTATCCCAAAGGTAATAGGTCTGCCTTTCCACCACCCGAGTCCAGACGGGGTGCGCTGCAACCGCCACCGCTCCTTGCGCACGAATATGCCGAGCGAGGGCCACAATATCTCCATCCGCAGGGAGGTATTGCGTTACACCCAGTCCAAGGACATGGGCGGAACGGTGATTGGAAAGGCTATTCTTCGTCAATTCGTACCCCGGCAGAACCACCATTTGATACAGCTCCCACGCTCGTTCTGCTTCTTGCTGAATGGTGGAGAGGTACTGTGCGTAGTTGCTCCGGGTGAGCGAGCACCCAATGTAGGCGGCGGCTTTTCCGATGACGGTGCGTTCTTCGCACAGATGGTCCGTGATGGCTATCGCTCCAAACCCCTGTCTGCCGTACATATCCACGAGTTGAGAAATCGTCAGTTTCCCGTCGCTAAACGTCGAGTGGACATGGAAGTCACTCAAGAACATGCTCCCATTGTCGCACTCGACTGTTCGTTTCGTGTTAGGACCGATTTAGGATTAGAGATGGATTCCCACTCCCAATTCACCAATACTCGCCTGGCGGTTCAACCGAACCGAAGCCGTCAGTGTAAAGCTCGGCCCAAGATTCAAGTTCAGTCGCGTACCCAAGTGAGGCAAGACAGCGGGAGAGCCGTACCCAGAAAACGCAATCGTATCGGATGCCCCACCTAGAAGCGCAAGTTCGAGCAGGTCAAATCGACCCACATCCAAACGCAGCGGCCACCACTCAACATCAGCGCCCACAAACGCCCTCCCACGACTCGCATTTCCGACATAACCGCTGACCCCCAATCCCGGCAGTATTCGATACCCAAGGGAAACAGCAGCGGCAGCACCCACGCCCTGGAGAATTTGATTCGCGGTAATGTCTGTGTAGGTGCTGGGATCGGCTAAATCCGCTACCCTTTCTCGACCCGCCCATACCAAAAAGGACGTTCCGATACTCCACTTAAGCCGCTTTTCGGATTCCACTGAATACGGCGGCGTAGAGGAATAGGAGGAAACACTCGTTTGCGTGGGGACATTAGGTGTGGGCTCCAGATACTCGGGTGATCGCGGGGTCGAAATGTTGTTGTTAATGATGACTGGCTGCGGCTCTTTAGGCAGCGGTCTCGAGTAAGAGTCCGCCGAATCCTCTATTGAATTCTCAGCCTGTGGAGGAGCGATCGCTTCGGCATTATCCGGGCTTTTCTTTTTCTTATCAAAATAGAAATTGTACGTATCCGCAAAAGCCGAAGCCGTCATGATCGCAAATAGCAAAACAGTCAGGGTCAAATACATGCTAATAGTCCGCATATTCATACTCGAAATCTCCTCTTGCCCACTTTGGGTACACAAAACGATTGCAACGTCGATGCCAGCAATACCAGGCACCCCGCTCCGCAAATAAAGCGCTTTCTGCCAGGACTGTCAGATCGCAGTGTCAGACGATGCAGTGGAGAGAATGCGGTACAATGTGCGCTCTGAAATTCCCAGCCGAGCGGCTGCTTTAGATCGCATGCCACCACTTTGTTCCAGAGCAGCTCTAACAAATTCCCGAGTGAATGTTTCTTGGGCTTCCCTCAATCCTGAAGGAAGATCGGCCATATCCAAAGAGTTGGAGGCGTTTCCTGAAGTGGCCAAAACTCCCATTTCCAGGTCCTCGGGCGAAATTTCCTCCCCCTCAGCAAGCGCTGCAGCCCGACAAACGACTTGCTCCAGCTCCCGAACATTTCCTGGCCACGAATGCTGTAATAGACGCTGCTTTGCATCTATTGAAAAACGGCGATCCATCCCCGAAAAGCCTAAAAAATACTCCGCTAAAAGCAAAATATCGCCTGTCCGTTCACGCAAAGGGGGAATCACTAGAGACGCGCCATTTAACCGGTAATAAAGATCCTGTCGAAACTTTCCACTCTTGACCAGCCCTTCCAAATCCTGGTGAGTGGCAGCAATCAGTTTAAAGTCTACTGGCACTGCTTTGGAACCGCCCACCGGTTCCACGCTCCGCTCTTGTAAAACCCGCAAGAGCTTTACTTGGAGATCCAAAGGGAGATCCCCAATCTCGTCCAGAAACAACGTCCCCCCGTTTGCCTGTACAAACTTCCCATCCTGATCGCGAGTCGCTCCGGTAAAGGAGCCTTTCACAAATCCAAATAACGTAGACTCAATCAGGCTTGCCGGAATGGCACCGCAATTCACAGCGACAAAAGGCCCATTGTTTCGGACACCCCGCAAATGGAGTTCTCGAGCAATCACCTCTTTGCCGCTACCCGTCTCTCCGAGGACCAGTAAGTTTAGATCTGCTGGGGCAAGCTTTGAGATGCGCAGGTCCAAAGCTTTCATCGGACTATTTTCCAAGGCGCGGTTGTACACAAAGCTCTTTTCGCCCGACTTGTTTTTGAATTCCCGATTGCGTTGTCGCTCGCGATTCAACTGAGCTCGGGTAGCCAAAAGCAAGGCAACCTGTGTGCCCAAAATGGAAAGTGATGCGAGCGAATCCCGATGGATAGATTTTCCTGGCGTCCTGGTAAACAAGTACACACACCCAAAGACACGCTCTCCGACAACCAGAGGGAGGCAAGCTAGGGAAAAAATGCGGGCCCCTAAGATGGATGCCTGATCAGCCCAGTCATGGCCGATGATGCTCTCGACATAAACTGGCTTCCGGGAACGAATCGCTTCGTTTACCGCCGTGTGGCTGAGCAAGGTCTTGCGGGGATTTTCTTCTGCAGTGCCGCCTGACGACAAACCAAAACTTGCAAGCAACTCCCAACCACTTCCGGGGTCGACTTCGGACACTAGATTTCCGCCCTGCGCTCCCGCTACGTTCGCCATCGCATTCAGCGCTTGGCGAAGCGCCCCCGTCAGAGATTCGGAGTTTTCCAAGTGGATGGACAACTGTTCCAAAATGCGCAGACATTCTAGACTAGTGTCTCGTTTTTCGCCGGTCTCTCCGACCTGAATGTCGGTGAGCAAAACCGCCGCTTCTTCCCGCCAGCTTATCCGATCCAAACTCTGCACAGGTTCCACTCCGGAAACAATCCGCGCATTAAGGCGCAGGCGTTCGCTGCCCGGAATGAGATGGTAGGTTTCGCCTTCTTTTTGAATGGAAAAACAGAGGGTCTCGGGTCCATCACCCAGTGAAGCGTCAAATGCCCTTCCCCACCCCACAGTAAAAACCGCTTTATCGATCCCAAGCGGCGCCTGATTGGAAAGTTTGAGATACATCATGATTAGTTCACCTTGATAATGGTTGGCCTTGAGGCGGACACTTCAACTTTGGCCGTGATTGGATCAAAACCCTCTCGGATCATTTTAAGATCGTGCAAACCGAACTTCTGGTTATAGAGCGGTTTTTCCGGGTCGACCGGAAACCCATTCCAATAAACCTCAGTGCCTTGGGGGAGACGAAACCAAACCGTCCCGGCACCCGCGGAAGGTGCCTTTAGTTTGGCAGCCGCGGGCGACTTGTGGGGAGCAGGTTTAGGATCGGGAATGATGGTTTCAGCGGGAACCGCTGGCGCGACTTCGACGGGGGCTGGATTTGCGACAACAGGAGATGGAAGACTCTGGGGTTGTGGGTTTTTCGGCCAGTAAAAAACAGCTGCTCCCACAATGACTAACAACCAGACCGCAACCAAGGACCACCGCAAGACCGGACGAGTTTTGGCTCGACGAGTACTTCGGTAAAGTGTGGATAATCGCCTGAGCGATTCGCTTTCCGGGGCTTTGATACTCAAGTGCGATTGCACTTCGGTAAAGGCATCCCACTCCCTTTGCGCCAGTAACTTTTCCGCGCGAGCGGTCAGTGTTTCCACGCATCGCCCCAGTGCGTCCATGGTTACGGCGGAGGGATCCACCATCCACTCATGCAAATTGAAGGTATTCTCGCTTAGGCCCGTATCAGCTAAGTACCCTTCGAGCGCCGTTCGCATTTCAGTTGCGCTCTGAAACCTAGCCGATACGTCCCGCGCCATCGCTTTAAGAATCAAGGCAGACAAGCGGTTACTGATTTTCGGGTTTCTCTTCAGCGGACTCTCAGGAGCTGCGTTTTTTACAGCTTCCAGAGTTGCCACGATCGAGCCGCGCGAAAACGGACGAGTTCCGGTCGTCAAGAAATACAGCACCGCCCCCAACGAAAAGAGATCGGATTGCGGACCGACGGAGTCTCCTTTTACCTGCTCGGGAGACATGTAATCTACTGACCCCACCAAAGTATTGGAAAGATTTGTCGCGGCGTGATCGCGGCCCTTCGCTAAGCCAAAGTCCGCAACAAACACTTGGCCATCCTCACGCACCAAAACATTTTCCGGTTTAAGATCGCGGTGCACTATCCCTTTGCGATGGGAATACTCAAGCGCTTTAAGAATCTGTATCGAAATTTGCACTGCGACTTCGGGCAAAATATAAGGAAGGCTTGCTTGGAACTTCTCTAGGTTCTTTCCGGGAACATAGTCCAACACCATATACGGCGACGGTGTGTCCAAAACGAAACGCCGCACGGCTAGAATATGGGGGTGTTTAAGCTTCGAAGAGAGCTCCATTTCCCGACGTATGCGCGCCTGGCTGGTGGCTTCTTGAAAAAGCCGGGGATGGAAGAGTTTAAGACAGACTTTATCGCCCGTAGAAATTTCTCGAGCGAGCAGAATACGGGCCGACGCCCCCCGCCCGACTTCTGAGAGCAGTTCGAACCCTTCTGCCTGAACGCAAGAATGCAACTGTTCTTCGCTCACTAACCCCACAGCCCCCAATTAGTTCGAATGCGCCGCATTATACCAAAGCCAACCTTTCAAATCCACCCAAACGACAGTAGTATCATGGCCGTTCTTTCGATAAAACGAGAGACAAATTACGGCACCTTCCGGCTAGCCAGCCTCAGGAATGTGCCCATTGGAGATAATTACCGTGAAGGCATTTAAACCAACTTTTCTCTTAGCTCTGCTCCCGCTGACGATTCTTAGCTTGAGCAGCTGTGGTTACAATCAGCTCCAAGGCCTCGACGAAGACGTAAAAATGTCTTGGTCCGAAGTCGAAAACCAATACCAGCGGCGCACGGACCTGGTTCCAAACCTGGTGGCCACCGTAAAAGGTTACGCGAAGCATGAAAAAGAGACTCTAGAAGCCGTGGTAAAAGCGCGGGCCGAAGCCACCCAAACCAAAATAGACGCAAACGCGCTCTCCAACCCCGAAGCATTTGGTAGGTTTCAGCGCGCTCAAGATGGATTGAGTAGCGCACTTTCTCGACTAATGGTCGTGGTGGAGAAGTACCCTACCCTTCAGGCAAACACTGGATTCAGAGATCTTCAGGCGCAGCTAGAGGGCACGGAAAACCGGATCACCGTGGCCCGAAAACGCTACATCGACAAAGTGGGGGAATACAATAAGGCTGTCCGCTTTTTTCCGACCAACCTAACAGCGCGGTACATTTTGAAACTGGAACCCCGCGCAAACTTTACCATCGGTGAAGAAGCGAAGTCCGTGCCGAAGGTTCAGTTTTGAGGTTCGCATTCGCGCTTGCATTGCTTTGCTTAGGAGCGATTGCTGTTTCGGTCCCACCATTGTCTGGGCCGCTGGTGGACTCGGCCGCCCTGCTAAAACCGACTGAGCGTTCCCGCGTTGAAGGGCTTTTGGCTCAGCTCAACCAAAGCCACAAAGTGCAGATGGCGATTTTGGTCGCGGAGTCTCTGCAAGGCGAAGAAATTGAGCCGTTTTCGATCGCAGTGGCGCAGGAGTGGAAACTTGGACGTAAAGGCAGCGACAATGGACTGCTTTTGGTTGTAGCGCCCGCCGAACGCAAAATGCGCTTTGAAGTCGGATACGGCCTCGAGGGCGAACTGACCGACGTCCAAACCCGGCGAATATTGAGTGATGGAATCGCTCCCTACTTTAAGAAAAAACGCTACGAAGACGGGCTATCGCTAGCAGTAATGGCTGTAGGGCAGCTGCTGGGTATTGAGGTCCAGACAGGGAGAGAACTTCATTTTGCAAATGCCCGGGGGCGTGAACAGGTCATTCCAGTGTGGATCCCGATCTTGCTATTTATCTTTATCGCGGGCACAGCGATCTTTTTTGATGGGGCACTCCGAAACGCGCGGGGCTCTCGCTCCAGTGGCTGGGATCATTGGGGACGCGGAGGCGGGGGCGGAGGCTGGGGTGGAGGCGGTTTTGGGGGAGGCGGGTTTAGTGGTGGCGGCGGAAGCTTTGGAGGAGGCGGCTCTTCGTCGAGCTGGTAGATCATGTCTTTGCTTTCAAAAGGGGATAAGGACCGCATTGAAAAGGCCATCGCGACCGCCGAAAAAAATACTTCGGGAGAAATTGTCGTTCGGGTAGTGCGCTCGAGTGGCGGGTACGCGTGGGTCCCTTGGTGCTTAGCCAATACGGGGATGTTAAGCGCCACTGCATTGCATTGGCTCTTTCCTCAGTGGGGCACTTCGGCGCTTAGTTTAGCGGAATGGCAGCTCGCGGGTTTCGCCGTTGGACTAGGCCTAACTTTTTCCCCGCAGGTTCGGCGTTTTCTTGTGCCGCGCAAAACACGGGCATTCAAAGTGCATCGGGAGGCCCTGGCACGTTTTGTTGCGGAGGGGATTGTCGAGACACAAGATCGCACGGGCGTTTTGATCTACATTTCGGAGTTTGAAAATTGCGCTGAAATACTGGCGGACAAAGGCATCCATTCGCGAGTGCCTTCCGGGTATTGGGATGATGAACTTGCAAAACTCGTAGACGGAATCAAACGCAAAGATTCTGCCACGGCGCTGTGCGCGGTAATACAGAACATCGGCGCGAAGCTTGCTGAAGAGTTCCCTCCCCGCCCGCAGGACTCAAACGAACTCTCGGACAAAATTACCGAATAGCAATTGCGGGGTGACCGCTGCTCACGGCTTGGGAGTAACCGGGTTCCATTCCGGTGCGGTTCACGATCCCGTCCCACATGTAGATATCATCGGTTCCTGTCTCCGCATCTCCAATGCCTTCCAACCGCCCAAACTCGTGGACCGTATCATCCAGGCGGCGCATGGAATTGGAGGCAAAGTACCGGTCGCAGTAATGAATCACATTTCCAGGGACGGTGTACCAACCAATCAACGGTTTGTAGTGCAATACGTAAGCATCCGTCTCATTTTCCGAATCACAGTTGCCCGAGTTGTCGGCCACACACTGGTAGGAAATCTTGCCCTGTTCGCAGGCTTTGATTCTTTTTTTCAAAAGAGTTTTATAGAAACTCTGATTACCAAAATAGGTCTTGAAAGCGAGACTATAGACGAAGTTCTTTCGCAAATACCCTTCGTAGTTTTCTAGGACATATAGCGAGCGCTTGACCACGGCACACGCCTGGCGAACATCGGCTTCTACCGTACGTTTTTGCTGTGCTGTACAAGCCCCAAAGGCTGCACTCCCCAGAACCGCGCCTAAAACGAAAACCCGAACTATCCCCATAGCCGAACCCCCATGTTTCGTTCTTAAAACAAATAGTAGAGTCCGTCCACCGCACCGGGTCAGGCCAAGCCATTAGTGAGAACAAATGAGTTCAGGAAGAGGTCAAGTCGGTCTTTGCTAGAGAGGATTTGCCAGCTCTTTCATCGAGAGCATCTAGCTTTTGAAAAAGCTGGTCCACCATGGAGCGCCGGTGACTCTCTCGAACAGGCCGAGGGCCTACATTTTCCACAAGAAGTTTTGGCGGTATTTCGAGCAAAAAACGGGAGGGGGCGCACGGAGCCCATTTTCCATGTCGACGCCTACGGCAGGCGCGGGAGAGCGTCAGTCGTGTCTGCGCACGTGTCACCCCAACGTAAAACAGCCTGCGTTCCTCGCTGATATCCGTACCCAATACCTTGTGTGGAATCAGATCTTCCTCCACCCCGATCAAGAACACATTGGGAAACTCCAGCCCTTTGCACGCGTGAAGAGTCAGCAACTGCACACGATCCTCATCTTCTTTTTTTTCGTCCATGGCATCCCGCAACTCCATGGCATCCAGAAAATCTTTAATTGAATCCCGGCTGTTGCCACCCGTCGCCAGAAATCGGTCGAGAATCCCAGAAAACATCTCCAAAATGCGCCAGCGCTTTTGAGCAACCATCGCATTAGGTGCGTTTTTCTCCACAAATGCACGATAGCCAATCTTCTCAAACCACGCGACCAAACGCTGCCCGCCCGTCGACGGGTCAGGGCGGATTATCTCTGGCACCAGCTGTTGAGCGAGCTGCAAAAACCCCTCTATCGCTTTTCCCGGCCGCTCTTCCACTCCTGCCTGGCGCCAATTCTGTAGAGCCCCCAAAAAGGAACCCCCATGAGAACGGCTATGGGCCGTCAAGGCTTCGATTGTCGCATCCCCAATTCCGCGATGGGGGACGTTCAGCACTCGCCGCAGAGAAATCTCATTCGGTTTTAGACCGCACCGAAGATACGCCAGGACGTCTCTTGTTTCGCGCCTATCAAAAAACGCGGTACCACCACTCAGTAGGTAGGGGATCTGATGTTTGCGCAACTCGGCTTCCAGCATCGCGCCCTGACTGTTGGAACGGTACAAAATGGCGATATCGCGGCGCTTGGTTCCCGAATGGATCAGATGCTGCACGTCGAGAGCGGTGTACTCGGCCTCTTCGTCTTCATTTTCATAGACAAAAACCTCGGGCCGTTCATTAGAACCGCCATGTTTTTCAGGCTTGAGAATTTTGGAGTGCCGCTGGGTATTCTTGGAAATAACTGCGTTTGCCAACTCCAATATAGCAGGCGTCGAACGGTAGTTACGTTCGAGTCGCACGACTTTGCAGCGACTATATAGCTTGGGGAAATCCAAGATATTACTCACCCTTGCTCCCCGCCAGCCGTAGATAGACTGATCATCGTCCCCCACCACGCTCAGGCAACGATGGGAATGTACGAGGTGCTTTAGAAATCGCATTTGAAGCAGATTCGTATCTTGAAACTCGTCCACCATTACCTGTTCAAAAGATTTTTGAATTTCTGCGCGAATGTCGGCGTCTTTCTCCATCAACATGAGAGGCAGCAGCAACAGCCCGTCAAAGTCGACCATACCCAGGTGCTCGAGCCGTTTGGTGTACCGGGGCAAAAGCCATTCAACAGCCGTTTCATAATCTTCGTCTTTACGGGCCTCGGTGCGCCCCTCTTCCCGCCATTGGCTCAGGAGAGAGAGTATCCGCTCGGCATCAAAGGCTGTTTTTCCCATGCAGTTGAAGTCTTTGAGCAGCTCTTTCACTATGGACCCTGCGTCGGAAGCGTCCAGAATGCCGAAGTCTTTGGGGAGATTTGCGGCTTTGTAATACTGTCGCAGGAGTTTCATCCCAAAGCTGTGGAAGGTGCCCGCAAAAATTCCTTTGGAAGTCGCACCTAACTTGGCAGCCACACGGCTTTTGAGTTCCCGGGCGGCTTTGTTGGTAAATGTGAGGACACAGAGCTTAGAGGCAGGGACGATTTTTTCATCAATAAGCCGGCCCGTCCTGGCCACAAGGACAGTGGTTTTCCCCGATCCCGCACCCGCCAAGATAAGCAGCGGGCCGTGATTATGAAGCGCGGCTTCGGTTTGTTCTGGGTTTAATCCGTGGACCCACTTAGATGCCAATATACCCTCGATGCAAGCCAGCAAACTGCCAATCCAATTGGACAGCGTCAACACCCTATGCTAGAAATGCAGTTCTTCAGCCAAACAAGGACGCGGGAGTAGCTCAGTTGGCTAGAGCATCAGCCTTCCAAGCTGAGGGTCGCGGGTTCGAATCCCGTTTCCCGCTCCAAAATTCGAAACTCATGCCCCCTTTAACGGTTCTCCTCTTTTCATGGTGGGCAATGCCCCGAAAGCCTTTAGGCGCAAGCGT
>CAZTDN010000018.1:0-70714 GCA_964611895.1 uncultured Pseudobdellovibrionaceae bacterium | reverse complement strand
TGGAGCCGACGACCGGATTCGAACCGGTGACCTACTGATTACAAATCAGTTGCTCTACCAACTGAGCTACGTCGGCCGATATAAAGGCTAGAGCGCAGTCTAACCCTGAGGGCGCCTTTTCATCAATTCATGAATTAATATAGCCGCGGCGGCGCTTACATTGAGCGATTGCACGCTCCCACGCAACGGAATTTGAAGCTTCCAATCGCAAATCTGCTCCGTCAGCGCAGCCATCCCATCGCCCTCCGCCCCTAAAACCAAAGCGATTCTTTCGAAATCGGGCATTTTATCCAAGCCGGTTGCGCTCTCCCCCAACGTGGAGCCCACGATCCAAAACCCAGACTCTTTGAGCTGCCGCAGGGCTTCGTTCAGATTGGTTACCTGGCAAATGGGCAAAGTTCCCACAGCTCCCGCCGACGCTGCAAAAACCGAGGCCGTCACCGAGACGCTGCGGTCCTTGGGGAGCACAACGCCGTCCGCCCCCAACGCCTCAGCCGATCGGCAAATGGCGCCTAGGTTCTGGGGGTCTTGAAGGTGGTCCAATGCCACGACCAACGCTCTAGGGCGCGCGCCCCACTGCATTTTAAGGGCTTTGAAATCTGCAAACACAAAAGGCGCAAGTAGCGCCACAGCCCCTTCAGATTCACTCAGGCCTTTGTCGAGGCCCGGCCGAATGCCGTTCGTTTTGGCAAGCGCCTCGAGGTTTTGAAGACGAGGGCTGGTCCGGTCCGATAGACGCAACGATCGAATCCAATCGGGGCGGTGCTGCAACAGGTGCTCAATTGCAGAAAGAGAAGAAGTCTCCAACGGGTTGTCGTGCCGTTTTTTCACAAAGAATGCATCGCCTCTAGGACTTGGCGGGGTTCCCTGGCCTGGGTAATTGGACGGCCGATAATCAGCATATCCGCTCCCCATTCGAGGGCCTGTTCCGGCGTGGCGGTGCGTTGCTGATCGTCTTGAAACACTTCTCTTCCTGAAAATCGGATGCCAGGGGTTACCAGAAGAAACCCAGGCGTTGCATGAGGGCGCAAAGCCCGCAGTTCTTGGGGAGAGCACATGACTCCTGCGAGTCGCGCTTGAACGCCCAGCCGAGTCAAGCGCGTGACCATGTCCAGTTCCGACTCCGGCCATCCCCAGCTATAAGAATCTTTATCCCCTTGGCTGGTGAGCAGAGTCACCCCAATGAGTTTGAGCTGCGATCCCCGGCAAGCGCTACCAGCGGCCTCAAGCATTGTCCGGCCGCCCAGGCAGTGCACAGTCGCAAACTCGACTCCCAGACAAGCAAAGCGCTCAATCGTTCTGGCAACGACATTGGGGGTATCGTGGAGTTTGAGATCGAGAAAAACCTGTTTCCCCCTGTCATGGAGAAAGCGAACTACATGGGACCCAGCAGCGGTGTAGAGCTGCGGCCCGATTTTATAGCGGGAGACTTCGTCCCCCAGTTTATCCACCAAGTGGAAAGCGGAAAGCTCGTCTTCAAAATCCAGCGCGACTACCAGTTTTTTGAGTGAGCCCGACACAGAGAGGGTTTAACTTCTGGAGAAGCAATGTTCAAGTCCACAAGTCTTGAGATCGGACGCATTAAGGACAATAATATCGCAATGAGCGTATTAGCCTATCGTAGACCCGCCTTGCTCAGTCTTGCGCTGCCCGGATTAGGGCAGCTATCCCAAAAAAGGTACCCCTGGGCAGTTGGCTTTTTTGCTGTTTTTGTCTTTGTGACCTTGGCCGAAGATGTGTGGTGGACGTTGCCCTGCATCGCATTAGTGGCCGGGTTGGAGACCCTGCGTTCAGATCGAACGGTCGCTTCAAAAGATCGAACCCGCAAAATCGCCTATGGCAGCATTGGCGCGCTGGGATTGCTTTGCTGGGTGGGGTTCTTCGGGGTGCATTTTTTCTCGCTGGGGGGAAACATGCGCATCAACGAGGATGTTGACGCGTTGCGCGCGGTATTTCGACGCTGCCAGACAGTGCATCAGGGCGACGACCCCACGATACTCAATTGCGTGCAGTTTGACCCCGACGCTTTAATGAAAGACCCGTGGGGCACAAGCTATGATATTTCGCTCCGCGATGGGACGTTTGAAGTTCGGTCCCTGGGCCGGGACAAAATCTTGGGTAGCGACGACGATTACGTATACACGCTCTTCCACAAATCCGAAAAAGGTGGAGAGTGACTCGGCTCCGAACCATCTGTCTCGGTTTGTTTTTCTTGGTTTCTTGGGTTCCCGTACAAGCAGAAGGGTTTCGGTCTCCGCGGTTCCTAGCCACGGGGACGTCCTCTTTGAGCTTTCTGACGACCCCGTTTAATCTTCCTTTATCCATCGAGATGAATATCGGAATTTCCCCTGCTCCTGGTGCGTATATCGGTGTGGGAGCAGACTACTGGTTGGCCGCGGATGCGGCTTCGGATCGACTCAGCTACATCGGGTTGATTGGTGAAGCGGGTCTTTTTTTGTCCTACCCGCGGTGGTTTTGGCTTTTGACTGCCGCAGTAGTTTACCCAGCGACTTTGAGTGTCCAAGGCTCGGGCAGTTACTCGGCCTTAGCTCCGCCGCTGAGCTACCGAGGCAGATTGCTCATCGGAGTTCGCCTGACAGCCCCGGTGAGTTTGCTTTTGGGGGGAGGGTATCGCCTCCAAAACCTCGGAAGTCTCGTCTCTGGCGCCACTCCCTACAATGCAGGTTCGCTCGACATGACGGGCATTTTTCTAAGCGCCGGGCTGGCGTTTACCCTCTAGCTTAGGCAGAATACCTGAGTGAAATCCCTTGTTTTCATCGCATTGATCTCCTCAGGGGCGGTCTTTGCAGTGGCTGAATTGCCCTCCACCAAAGGTATCGATCATTTCGAGCCCGCTGAAGACGTAAAAAAAACCGGACGCGACGACTCTCGCGAAGGTCTGGATGCCATGGGACACGATATCGCCAAGTTCGGCGAGGATGTCGCCCAACGCATCGATCGCATCGTAAAGAAGAAGGCATTTGAGCTAGGTGGCGATCCGTGGACCATGCAAGGCATTCCGATCGTTTTCCCCAGCGTCCGCAACGGGTTCAACCTGGGATTGCGCTTACAACTGCAAAACATTCGACGACAAGATCCGCACACCGCTGAAATTATTGCCCAGGTTCTGGCGTCGGACCGCGGGCGTCAAAAACACCAGCTCCAGTTGGATTTTCCATGGGCCTTTAGGGAGCGCATGCGCATTACCACTCGTCTGGCTTATGATCGAGACATCTCCCTGAACTATTTTGGAATAGGGAATAACCCACCGTTCGATCAGGCGGCCTACGATGCGCAGAGTGTCTTGTACCAAGATTTATTATCGAGCCCATCGATTTATCTGCAAACTTCGTGGTATTTCGGCCGGTATTTTCGCGCAGGGCCGTTCTTGCATTTGAAATGGACCGATGTCGGGGTTCCCGTGGGCAGTCTGCTGGAACAGCAACGCCCGGTCGGCGTCGGAGGCGGAAGAACTCACTCTTTGGGGATCGCACTGATTTACGATACGTTGGATTTTGAACCGTATCCCTCGCGTGGGGACTACCATGAGATATTTTTCAGTGTGGCCAATCGAGCGATCACGGGGAGCGAATACGACTTTACCCGAACGACGTATACATTTCGCAAATTTATCCCTCTGGGGAAACGGTTGGTTTTTGCTCACCGTACTTTGATCGAATATCTCAGCGGGGACGTCCCCTTTTTCGAGCTGGGGTATGTGGGGGGGACGTTTTCTTCGATTGGGATAGCCGGGGATCGTTTTGTTCGAGGTTACCAAAGCAATCAGTTCATCGACAAAATGCGTCTGTTTCTGGGGTTTGAGCTGCGGTGGGATCCCATATTCACCAATTTACTGCGTCAGGATCTGACCATTGGGTTTGTCCCCTTTGTCGACTTCGGGCGAGTTTGGCCCAATCTGGTTCCCAACGATTTTACGCGTTGGCATGCTTCCGTGGGCTGGGGGGGGCGATTGATTTGGAATAACCGATTGGTACTCCGCTTTGATACAGCGCTCACCCCACAGGGCATTCGGCTCGCTGCTAATATCGGAAACTCTTTCTAGCTGTTTAAAAACTTTTCCATTCGATCAAAGGCTTTTTCCAAATTCGCCGGGGAATTGGCGTAGCTAAGGCGAACAAAATTTTCTTTACCAAAAGACGACCCTGGCACAGCTGCCACATGGGCTACCGCCAAAAGATCTTTGCAAAGATCCAGATCATTCTTGCCGTGTTCTTTGCACCACTTAGAAAAATTCACATAAAAATAAAAGGCGCCCGTCGGTCGAACGTATGAGCAGTGCTTAGACAGAGCGTCGAGCCTTTTCATGCAGTACAGACGGCGTTCATTAAACTCCGTTACCATTTCAGAGACCACCGATTCGTCCAATTTTGCAGCCGTAATTGCCGCCCACTGCACAAAGCTTGTGACGTGACTCACGCTCTGGCTCTGCAGAGCGGCCATTTTTTGGATGAGCTCGCGATTGCCGACGGCCCACCCTAGTCGCCATCCCGTCATACAGTGGCTCTTGGAAAAACCGCTGATGGTGATGGTATGGTTGCGCACTTCGGGTCCCAAAGCGGCAACGCTGACATGCTCCGCCCCATCGTAGAGAATTTTTTCGTAGATTTCGTCGGACAGGATCCACAGATTGCGTTGGAGCGCCCACCCAGCAAGTTTTTTGAGTTCCTCGGCGGAAAACACAGCACCCGTTGGGTTGTTGGGGCTATTGAGGAGAATTCCTTTGGCGTTAGCGGGAATGGCGAGGCCTTTCCAACGATCTACGTTGAGCCGAAATCCATCTTCTTCAAAAAGCGGCAGCGGAACCATGTTCGCGCCCGTGAGCTCAATCATGGGACGGTAACTCACCCACGCCGGAGTGGGGACAAGCACGGTGTCTCCTTCGTCGGCCAAGCATTGGAGTGCGAGGTAAATGGCCATTTTGGCGCCGGAAGTCACAATGATTTCGTCGGGAGTTACGGGAAACCGGTTTTCGCGCGAGATTTTTTCCGCGAGGGTTTCTCTCAAGGACAAAAATCCAGCAGCCGGTGTGTATTTGGTGATCCCTTCAGCCATCGCTTGAGTGGCAGCTTTCTGAATGGCTTCGGGTGTGTTGAAGTCGGGTTCCCCCGCAGCGAGAGAGACGACGTCGACTCCTTGGGCTTTCATCGCCTGAGCGCGGGCTGCAATCTCCATAATCGAAGAAGACTTGAGTTTTGCGACTCGGGACGACAGGCCTACCATAACTTTTCCTTTAGTTTTTCTTCCACGTGAGGGGGCACCATTTCGGAGACGTCTCCGTGATGAGAGACCACTTCTTTTATCAGGGTGGAGTTCACAAAAAACGATCGCTCGCTGGCCATCAAAAAATACGTCTGCAAGTCTGGGTACAGACGGCTATTCATGGTGGCCATTTGAAACTCATACTCAAAATCCGATACCGCGCGCAGGCCTCGCAATACAGTGCGGATGCCGTGTTTGCGCGCGTAATCCACAAGCAAGCCCTCGTAGGTGTCCACGTGTACGCGCGGATCGCCCGGGAAGCAGCGTTCAATGAGTGCTTTGCGCGTGGCGGAGTCGAAAAGGGGCGCTTTTTTTCTGGAATGTGCCACTAGCACCGTAACGCTGCCAAAGACGCCAAGGCTTCGCTTGATAAGATCCACATGCCCATTAGTAATGGGGTCAAAAGTCCCTGGGTAGATAGCGCGGCTGTGGATGGGATCACTCATCGGCTGTCCTATAGCGAAAGTAGGTGAGGGTGGACTCTCCAAACTTCGATTGTTTCAAAAGGGTTAGACCCGGAAACGGGCCCGAAAGTAACACCCGGCTTGGGTTTTTAACAAGAAAAATTGAGTCCGGATGCATCCGCGGGATTACAGCACGGAGAAGCTTCTCCAGGAAAGCAGCCTCCCAATCCCCAAAAGGGGGGTCTGCAAAAACGATGTCAAAGCAACCCAGATTCGGTCGGGAAGTGAGGGCGTCTCCGACCAGGATTTGACAAGAGTTTTTCCAACGGGCTAGGCGTTTGTTCAACTCGGCGCTTGTGGCAGCCTCTTTTTCGATGAAGGTTACCGATTCGGCGCCCTCTTCCAAAGCCATTTGCCCAAAGCGCCCCTGACCTGCATAGAGGTCGAGCACGCGTGCGCCCGCAAGGTGAGGTCGCAGAGTATCCGAAGCGCTTTTCAGCGCTCGGGCGCCAATGGGACGCAGACTTGGGTTGTCTTTGGGTCTAGTTTTCAAGGGGGTCTTTAGAGCAATGGACCGGAGTGCCGCTCAAGACCACTCGCGTGCCATCCGGGGATAATACCCAGCGTACCGCTACAATGCCATTGGCTCCGCATTGGAGTGCCTGACTCCAAAGCGCATTGAACCCGGGGCGCAAAGGGTTGGGTTCCGAAGCATCCAATGCCGCTACCGCCGACACAGGTGGGAGGTACCGATCGATTTGGTAACCAGGCAAACTATCCCCCGCGGTTAAAATGGCATCCAGGGCCTCGACGGAATTTGTGGCCCCCGGGAGAGAATCCAGTTCTGCCGTGGCGTTGGGGGGCGAAGGGGGAGGTGTCACGGCGCCAGTTTCTGCAAACTCCTTGAGCTCAGAAAACACACTTTGGCTTTCGCTGTAATCTGGCGTCGAATCCTTGTTTTCCCAGACTGGAGTGGCAACGACTTCAGCGGGAGTTTCTTCACTCATGGACATAAACGGATTAAAGCGCGAGCCACACTGGCACTGAACTTCAAAAAGAAAGTCCTCGTGTTCGATCTCTTTTTTGCAATTGGGACAAGTCGATAGCATGTATCACTCTCTACTGGGTTTATTTCCCGTGGCACTTTTTATATTTTTTGCCGCTGCCGCAAGGGCAGGGGTCATTTCGGCCGACCTTGTCTTCTTCCCGAGTCACCTGAGCTGGCGCCATCGGCTCATCCGAACCTCCGTGCAAGAACGTCATAGGTGCTTGTTTCTTGGGTGCGATTTCCTCGATGTGGCTCTCCGGGGTGACCTCGACTCGGTACAGCTTTGAAATGACGTCCGTCTTAATTTGCTCGTCCATCATCTTAAACAGAGTAAAACCTTCTTTTTTGTACTCGACCAGAGGGTCTTTTTGTCCGTAACCGCGCAGGCCCACACCCTCTTTGAGGTGGTCCATGTTGAGCAGGTGATCTTTCCATAGCTGATCGATCGAGCCTAAATAAATCATCTGCTCCAACTGACGAAGCAGGGGGGCGGTCATGGATCGCTCTCGAGCGTCGTAAAGCGCAGTAGCTCGATCCAAGAGAGTTTTTTCCAACTCTTTGGAACTGCCAGTCACTTGCCAAAAGTGATCGTCGATTCCGAGCGCGTTTCCAAAAAGCGCGGAAATGGACTCGGAGATAGGGGTTCGTTCCCACTCGGTGGTGTTCTTGGCGGACGCAAAGGTCGAAACAATGGTCTCAATCTGCTCCTGGACAATGTCCAGAATGAGGTTCTTGGTTCCGTCGCCCCCCGCGAGGATAAGTTTGCGCAACTCGTAAATCACCTCACGCTGTTTATTGAGCACGTCGTCGTACTCCAGCAAGTGTTTGCGAATATCAAAGTTATGCGCTTCGACTTTCTTTTGAGCGTTTTCGATCGCTCTCGAGATGAGGCGAGATTCAATGGGAACATCTTCTTCCATTTTGAAGCGTTCCATATAGGCTTTTATACGCTCGCCATTAAAAATACGAATCAAGTCGTCGTCCAAAGACATGTAAAAACGGCTATAGCCAGGGTCCCCCTGACGGCCAGCACGGCCTCGAAGCTGGTTGTCAATGCGACGGGATTCATGTCGCTCAGTGCCAATGATGTGCAGCCCGCCCATTTCGCTAACGCCGGGCCCTAGAACAATGTCGGTCCCGCGGCCCGCCATGTTGGTTGCGATCGTCACCGCTCCCGGTTGGCCAGCATTAGCGACGATTTCTGCCTCGCGTTCGTGGTGCTTGGCATTGAGTACGTTGTGCGGGACGCCCTTTTTTCGCAAAAAGGAACTCAAGAGCTCGGACTTTTCAATGGACGCAGTTCCCGCTAGCACGGGGATTTTTTTGCTGTGTAGCTCCGCAATTTCGTTGCAGGCGGCTTCGAATTTTCCGCGCATGCTCTTGTAAACGACATCGGGAGCATCTTTGCGAATATTTTTCTTGTTGGTGGGGATAACTGCGACGTCTAGGTTGTAGATTTTTCGAAATTCTGCCGCCTCTGTGTCGGCTGTTCCCGTCATCCCCGCAAGTTTTTTGTACATGCGGAAAAAGTTTTGGAAAGTAATGGTAGCGAGCGTTTGGTTTTCGTTTTCGATGGTGACGCCTTCTTTGGCTTCGAGCGCCTGGTGCAGCCCATCGCTGTAACGGCGTCCGGGCATCAGGCGACCGGTGAACTCATCGACAATAATAACCTGACCATCTTTGACCACGTAGTCGACGTCGATCTGAAAAATCGCGTGGGCCTTCAGGGCCTGGTGCACGTGGTGCACAATGTCCATATTTTCGGGGGCGTAAAGATTCGATACGCGAAGCGCCTTTTCTAGCTTTGTCACCCCAGCGTCGGTGAGCGAAGCGGAGCGCGATTTTTCCTCGATTGTGTAGTCTTCCTCTTTTTTGAGAATCGGGATCACGGAATTAATGGTGTAGTACTTGTCGGTCGAGTCCTCCGTCGGGCCGCTGATGATAAGAGGGGTTCGCGCTTCATCGATCAAGATGGAATCGACTTCGTCGACAATCGCAAAATTAAGCTCTCGTTGCGCAAAGTCCTCCAAGCGGAACTTCATATTGTCGCGCAAGTAGTCAAAACCAAACTCGTTGTTGGTGCCGTAGGTAATGTCCGCTGCGTAGTTTTGTCGGCGCTGCGAGTCGTTTAGCCCGTGGACAATTACGCCTACTGACAATCCCAGAGCTGTGTAGAGCTGTCCCATCCATTCCGAGTCCCGCTTTGCAAGGTAGTCGTTCACCGTGACTACGTGGACACCTTTGCCCTCCAAGGCGTTGAGGTATACAGGCAGGGTCGCGACGAGAGTTTTTCCTTCTCCGGTTTTCATCTCGGCAACTTTGCCACTATGCAAGACCATGCCTCCGATGAGTTGGACATCAAAGTGGCGCATTTTCAAAACGCGTTTGGACATCTCGCGAACGACAGCAAAAGCTTCGGGCAGAAGGTTGTTGAGGGGCTCCCCTTGCGCGACCCGGCTACGAAATTCGACGGTTTTCGCGGCCAGCTGCTCCTGAGTCAAAGGGAGCAGCGCTGCTTCGAGGGAACCGATTTTTTGAACTAAAGGCGCAAGGCGTTTGATTTCTCGGTCATTGGCGCTGCCGAATATTTTTTTTGCAAATGCGTTTATCATGATTTTGCTACCATACTAAGTAATGGCCTAACATACTATGTCGCTTTAAGTTCGTCCAAGAGGCGAACCATTTCTTTTCGATACCGTTCCATAAAAATTTCGAGTGTTTCATCAGGGGACCGTACCAGGGGACTTCCAATGCGGATCTGAACCCGATGCCCCCGTTTTTCTGGCAAGCGCCGGGGGGCTGCAATCTCAAAACTCCCCACAATCGCGATGGGGTAGAGTGGGGCCCCGGTGTTGATCGCGACCCGAAAAGCGCCTTTTTTCAGGGGGCACATGTGGCCATCGGTCGAACGCGTGCCCTCAGGGAAAATCAGCACTTTTTTACCTTCTTGAATGCCTATTTCAACAGAATGCAAAACATTGCGATCTTGAGCGGCATTGTTGCGACTGACAAAAAAACACCCCATTTTCCGCATGGCCCAACCGACAAAAGGCAATTGCCCGATTTCTTGTTTGCTCACCCATTTGAAGTCCAGGGGAAGCGTCCCCAGAATCGGCATGTCAAAGACACTTTGATGGTTTGGGGCGAGAATAGCTCCCCCTGAAGGCAGCTGGGGGATCCCGTTGGGGGGTTGGACGCGAATTCCAAAAAGGGCGCACACGCCTTTTGCCCAAAAACGGTGGCAGGAATGTCCCCAGTCTTCTCGCAGGGAGAAGCCAAGCAAGCACAGCAGTGCCCCAAGCAGAGTCCATAACACTCCCGCAATCAAGGCAAGGGTGATAAAAAGTAAGTCCCAAACGCGTTTCATAAAAGAAGAGTAGGGTAGCGAAGGCCTGAGCGAGCTGGCAATAAAATCGGGGGTGTTAACCTGCTTTTTTAGAGTCTTCGGTTTCGTCTGCTTGGTCCAGTTGCTCGAGGAGTGCGATGGCCAGTCGGAGAGTTTCAATGAGGCGGCGTTTTTTCGCTTGGACCGCTGAAACTCCCTGCGTAGCATTGCGTAGCTTTTCTTCGAGGGCTTCCATTTCTAATTCGAGCGCGTCGTTCTTTCGCTTGAGTTCTATGACGTGTTTGTCCTTGGAGTCGAGCAGTGCTTGGGTATCGCGTTTGAGCAGCTCGTATTTGTTTTCGAGTTCACGTTCTTTGAGTTTGATGCGTTTGAGATCTTCTTGGACTTTATCTTTCCATTCCTCTCGCCGTTTTTTCAGCTCTTCGTATTCATTGGAAACATTGCCTGTCATGCGCAAACGTTCCTCGTACTCGTTTTTGAGGCGTGTGAGTTCTTCTTTGTGGCGTTTTTCCAGTTCTTGGTGGTCCGACTTTGCTTGCTCTGAACGGCGTTTATGGGCTTCGAGTTCATCCACTGTGCTCTTTAGCTGTTCGCTGAGTCCCTTGACCTCAGACGTGAGCTTTCGCACATAGGTTTGGTATTGCCGTTGCTGCTCTTTGAGATCCCGGGCTTCGCTTTCTTTTAGCCCGATGTACTTGCGGAGTGTGTCGACTTGATTCGAAGAGGGATCTTCCGGTGGGGCTTCGGTTTCAAACACCGGCTCCATGGGAGCGAGATCCGAAAGTGAGGGCATGGCCGGTTCCTTCTTGTTGTAAGAAGCCGAAGTGTCCTCGGTTTTTCCGGGTGATGTACCCGGTTTGGTTTTCGAATCGTTATCCGCCACGGTGCGCGTTCTCCCAGTAGTCGTATCGGAATAAATCTCCAATGAGTTGATAGCTCAAAGCAGCGCAGCGCGTCGGTGTTTTTAGGTGTTCGAAGGCGAAATTCCAGCGTAATCTCGGTCTCTTGGAGGAAAACACCATGAAACGATTCACTGGGTTCTCGGGGATTTTGGTTCTTGCTTTAACCGTAGGCTTTGGCGCGCAGGGCGCTGCACGGGGATTATCGAATACGGGGTTGCCCGCCGGGCGGCCTACTATCTACGTGGGAAGCGCTATCGACACTCCCTACACTCAGAGCGCCACTGTGCCGGGGCTTACGGCCATTTTTCTCCTTTCGGAAAAGTCTGCGTTGCAGGCGTATTTGGGAATGCCGACGATCAATCCCTTTTTGATCGGTGCGGGTTTTAACTACCGCTACACGCTCGTCGGAGATTCGCTCAAGGGCTTTCATATTGGAGCAGGTCTAGGTTTGGGGGCGATGAATTCGGCCGCTCGGACGTTTTATGTCAACGTGCAGCCGCTGTTTGGGATTCACTTCGAAATCATCGAGCGGGTGATGCTAGTTTTCAATTCCGGCCTGAATTTCCAGGTAACCACACAAGCCGGCGCGTTAGAACTGGTCTTAGGTGGAAACTCGCCTTTGATGGGCGTCAGTCTCGCTTTTGGACTTTGAGCGGGCTTCCGCTTTTTTATTGCACTCCTAACAAGTGCAGCCCCTGCACGGCGAGCACTGCGACGGCATACGCCAGTAGGTTAAAGCTGACTAGCTGGAGCAGGGGCATTTTCCAACCGCCAAATTCTCTTCGGGCAACCGCGACTGTCGACATGCACTGAAGAGCAATGAGGACAAATAGGATCAGGCCGGCGGTGGATGCCGTTGTAAACAAAGGTGTGCCGTCGGAACGTTTTACGGTTTGCATGGATTGCAAGAGGGAGACCTCTCGTTTCTCTTCGTCTGTTTCCGAAACTTGTAGGACCAGGCCCAGAGAACTGACAAAAACTTCTCGCGCAGCAAATGCGGATATCAGTGAAACCCCAGTTCTCCAATCGCCTCCCATGGGTTCCATCCAGGGGTTTATCCAACGCCCAGCCTGTGCGGCATAGCTGCTGTGGAGTTTTTCAGAGGGATCCGTGGCGCGATAATTGGGAAAAGTCGTCAAGGCCCAAAGCGCGGTGGCAAAGACAAAGATCGCCGGCCCGGCTTTTTTTAGATAACTCTGCGTGCGCATCGCCACGGTCTTGAACACGCCAGAGAGAGACGGACGACGGTAAAGAGGCAGCTCCATCAGGAAAAACGAGCACTCTTCGCGCGGGAGCCACCGATTTACTACAGCGGCTGAAACTGCCCCAACGATCAAACTGAGTAGATAGATCCCTGCCAATGCGAGTCCTGGCTTCCAGGCAGGCTGTTCCCAGAACAAAAACGCCAAGAGCAAGGAATACACCGGAAGTCGCGCGCTACAACTCATCAGGGGGATTACCCAGAGCGTGAGCCAACGTTCTTTTTTGCTGGGAATGGTGCGTGCAGCCAGCATGGCGGGGATGGCGCAAGCGTATCCCGACAGCAGAGGTACGAAGGATCGTCCATTGAGCCCCAGCCGAGTGAGAGGTCGGTCTATTAAAGTCGCTGCGCGCGCCAAATAACCCGAGTCTTCCAGAAGAGTGATTCCAAGAAAAAGTATCATGATCTGGGGGACAAAAGTCAGGATCGCTCCCAGACTCAGGACGATACCGCCAGCCAGAAAATCGGCCCAGAGCGAATGGGGTGCAAACTCCAATATCAGAGCAGCAAATTTTTCAAAACTTTCGCTGATAAAGTCCATGGCGGGAGCGGCCAGCGAAAATATGGACGTAAAAAGCGCCGCCATGATGACGGTAAAAATAGCGAGCCCCCAAACCGGATGCAGAAAAACTGCGTCCAACTTGCGGGTTTCCGCTGTGAGAGAACGGGGATTGGCAGCTAGGTTAGGTGCTTTTGTTACGACTTTTTCCTGAGTGCGAGCTGCCCATTGGAGCTCGGTGGTCAGGCGATTTGCCGACCAGGCGGCCGGTTCTATTACGGTCGAGGGGGGTTGCGCTGCAAGCCTCGCTGTCTCCCGTACGAGCTCGCGTAAGGATTCTGGCTGTGTGGCGTTGATCAAAAACGCTTGAGTGCCCAGTTCTTTCGAGAGCAGTTTTGGATCTAATTGGGTTCCCTCCTTGGCGAGCAGATCGTGCATGGTGATCGCGAGCACCACGCGGTAGCCAGTTTCGATGACTTGCCGGGCGAGGGGGATGTGGCGTGAAAGTTGGGTGCCGTCCAGAACCACGATGACCACATTGGGCTTCTCGATTGCATTTCCAAAGAGCACTTGGAACGTCACCTGTTCTTCGGGGGATTTCGGGGACAGGCTATAAGTGCCTGGGGTGTCGGCAATTCGAAGCGGGACTCCCCACGCTTTTCGCGCGGTGCCCAGCGCATACTCGACCGTGGCACCGGGGTAGTTCACTGGCTGGCTGCCCGTTCCGGTAAGAGCATTGAAGAGTGAGGTCTTTCCGGCATTTGGCGGCCCGACGATAGCGATGAGAGGAGGGGTTAAAACCGCAGGCATAGGACTTCGTTTTCTCGCAGCGCCAGAGTGGTGCCGCGGACTTCGACTAGCCAGGGCCCTCCTAGAGGGGCTTGGCCGTTGAGTCGGATAGACTCTCCGGGCAAAAAGCCGATTTCATGGAGTCTTTCTACGAGGGCCGCCGGGCCTTCGATAGATTTTAGCTGCCACTGGGAGCCCGCGGGTTGGCCGGCAAATGGGTTGTTATTTGGATGCTTTTGCACTGCCGGAACAAGCTAAATCAGAATAGGGGTGAAGACAACTCGGCGAGTATTTCGGTACGCGGTACCTTTTTAAAAAGGTACCGCGTACCGGCTAGATAGTATCCCAGCGATAGGACTCGGCTTCCACCGCATCGTCTGCGAGAGATTTGATGAGTTCATCGTCATTTTCATCGATCTTGCCGATATTGCCGTTGATACGGCGACGGCACTGGCCCGAGAATACGGTGAGGATTTCTTTTTCCTTGGAGCAAGCAGCAGATCCTTTGCTTTCGATCATCGAAGTCACTCGGCTAATCGTACAGCCCAGCGCAAAGAGATCGATCATCACATCAGCCAGCCGCCGGGTGGCGAATTGGCTATCGACGATTTTTTTGCCGTGCTTACGCAATAGCCGGTCCGCAAAAGTTCCCAGGCGCTGTGCGCCGTCATTAAAGACGATCGCCGCGTTTTTGAGATCGGGGTGCGATTTGGTGAGCTCAGACTTTCCCACTCCGGTTGCGTATGAAACTCGCTTGCGAGCATAGTCAGATAGCACTCCGAACCCTTTGATGGGATCCGAAAAAACGTTCCCCAAAGATGAGCTGAGTTCCTTAAGCTCACTGCCGACGTCATTCATGCCAGTAAGAGCGATAAACAGGCGAAGGATTTCATTCGTTCCTTCAAAAATGCGGTTAATGCGGCAATCCCGCATCATGCGCTCGTAGGGAAACTCGCGCATGAAACCATTCCCCCCCGCAATCTGCAGGGCCTCGTCGACCGTGCGCCAGAGGCACTCGGTGGCAAATACTTTGCTGATCGCCGCTTCGACTGCGTAATCGTCATAGCCTTGATCCACCAGGCCGCTCACCATCGATACGGTAGATTCCGTAGCAAATGTCTCAACGACCATGTGGCCGATTTTTTGTTTCACCAATCCAAACTCAGCGATGGGTTTGCCAAACTGCGCGCGCTGTTTGGCTTGTTTGGTGCAATGAGCGATAGCTTCTTTCATCGCTCCGACCGATCCTCCGCCCAGACCTGTGCGGCCAGCATTGAGAATACGCATTGCAACCTTAAACCCTTTGCCCACTTCGTCTAGAACGTGTTCGTCTCCTACTTCAACATTGTCCAATAGAATGGTGGTCGTCGAACTAGCGCGGATGCCCATCTTATCTTCGTGGGGGCCATTGGAGACGCCTTTCATGTCGCGGGTGACAATGAAAGCTGTCATCTTGCCCTCTTTGGTATCCGTGCGAGCAAAGACCGTAAAAAAGTCCGCTATGCCGCCATTGGTGATCCAAAGTTTCTCACCATTGATGACCCACTTATCCCCTTTGCGCACGGCAGTGGTCTTGATAGATGCCGCATCGGACCCCGATCCGGGTTCGGTCAGGCAAAAAGCGGCAATCATTTCCCCGGTGGCGAGTTTGGGAAGGTATTTGTCTTTTTGGGCCTCGGTACCAAAAATCAACAGGCCACGCATTCCGATGGAGCTATGTGCTCCTGCGGTGAGGGCAACCGAAGATTCAAATCGAGAGAGTTCTTGAATCGTGCGCGAATAAGCCGACGTCGAAAATCCCATGCCGCCGTGTTTTTCTGGGATAATAAAACCGAACAGACCAAACTCACGCATCTGCTGTAAAAACTCGGCTGGTAAATGGCCTTTGACGTCCCATTCCCGGAACTCTTTCTCGCGACCGCGTAGCCAGGTGCTGAACGCATCAAAAGTCGCTTTGAGGGTTTCTTTTTCTTCTGCTTTGATCTGGGGAAAAGGGAAGATCATGTCTTCGCGGATTTCGCCTAGACAAAGTGAACGCATGAAACTGGCATTTTTGTCGGATGTATCGGCCATGGGAGCTCCTCTTGGTTGGAGCTAGTATCATCTCACGTCACAGCCGATGGTGCCAAGCGTTACTCGGTTGGCGGGGGCGGTGGGTTTTCTTCTTCTGAAACAACCGCCAGAGATTTGAAATACCGACCCAGTCCCACGAGCCATTTCCCGACGTGTAGCGTGGGGTCGAGGAAGTTGGGGTTGGCCCAAAAGGCCGCCTTTCCCGCTAGGGCGAGCGCCGCTAGAGCGATATGCCCCGCGTTGAGATCAAACGCGCCATAATGCCATAGGCTCCAGGCATTGGTGCTAGCGTAAAAGAGTGCGATCGCGTCGAGCACTAATATGGGCGCACGGTTCACGTTGGCGACGGTTCGGACGATTTCGGAGTCTTCCACACCGCTTTTGCTGTTTTGCCATTGGCCCAGTCCTTCGACCATGACCATTCGGTAAAACATCACTTGTAAAAAAGTCGTGAGCCCTTGTGTAGCGCCAAAATTGGCCAGTTCGGCAGGAAAGCGAGCTAGAGTCGCTTCCCACCCGTTTTGTAAGTAGAAATTGTGAATATCAGAGTAGTGGCCGAAGACGGCGTAGTTCAACACAAACGGAAACGACAACGCTGCGCTTTTTAGAAACTCAGCGACCTTACTGCCCCCTGGGCGCAAAACCCAGTTGGTTATCGCTTTGGCCCAGACATTGTAGGCCAAGATCAGCGAGGCGTGGATACCTGAGGTGAGCGCAAAGTCTGCAGTTTTATCCAGAGAGTTGAACAGGAAGACCAGGTTGGGCGCCTCGACCAAAATGTCTGAAGTGATGCCTGAGGTGACTTCGCCTCTGAGGGGTGTTTGGTAATCTCTGTCCATTGAGGGAAACCAATATTTCACACGTTCCAGGACGGCGCGCGCGGTTTGCAGAGAAAAGCCTTTGAACTTTGCCGTGGGAATCGACATGACGGTAACTTTAACGTCGTAAAATCCACGGGCTTTGAGTGCCTTTTCAAACTGAAAGCGTGTGATCTTCTCTTTGCCCATGGGCACGCCTGTGACATAGATGCGTCCACCGATAACCGCCTCAGGTCCGCGTTCGGCGACCAGTTTGTCGAGCTGGGCGCTAAAGTCTTCTACCCGGATGCTTTCGGCGAGCACTACTCCGACGGATTGGTTGACCGAAGGAGAGCTTGAGCCCTGGGGGATTTCATGGGGCGCAAGCAAGGTGCGGCAACTCGGTAGCTCGAGGGGTGGGCGGATGGGCGGCCGACCGGCCTCGTTCCAAACGATGTCTTGGGACTGGCCTGCTAGGGGTAAAAGAAAGAAAACAAGAAAAAGGATCCGCCCAAAACTTCTCACAAACTCTCCCACAAGTGTTGAGAGCAGACACTCGTGGAGTTAATGCGGCACGGCAATCGGTGAATCGCGTGACGCAGAAAGTCATCTTAACTCTTGTCTAGATCTCGCGATACACCGGCGGTACGCCCGCGGTACGCGGTACCTTTTGTGAAAAAGGTACCGCGTACCGGTTAAAGATAGAGCTTCTGGGGGTCGAGTTTTTCGCGCAGAAGCTTGAGTTCAGCGGCAGTAGGCTCGGGAGCGGTGCGCAGCTGCGAGGCGATTTTCATTTTCCACCCACAGGCCGCGTGCACTTGTTCTGGCGTTACCCCTTGGTAAGTCTCAGTCAGCACCATTTCATCGCCTTCAAACTGACAAACCCCCAAGTCGGTGATCACGGTAAGTGGCCCGCCGCCTGGTAGGTGAAAATCCGTTCGAGGTTTTCCTTCTTGATCAGATTTTCGTTTACTATGAAACCGCTGCCCTGGGCTTGTGACAAAATCTACTGTTTCCACGAAACTGCGCGGACTCATTCGCATCATGATCAATAACCGTTGTGAATGCCCCGCTATTTCACAAGCGCCTCCGCTACCGGGTAGGCGCACTTTGGGGTTGTCATAGTCTCCGATGACCGTCGTATTCAGATTGCCGTAACGGTCTACCTGCGCCCCGCCCAAAAATCCGACTTCGATCAGTCCCCCTTGCAGGAAGAGCTGAAAAATATCGCTCTGGCTCACAATAGCCAGGGAGTCTGTGACCAGAGTCGGATCGCCAATGGATACTGGCAGCCGATCGGGCAATGTTCCAACGGCACCTGACTCGTAAATCATAAACAAGTCAGGAGCGTGGGTAGCACGCGCCAGATTGCACGCCAGATTGGGCAGCCCAATTCCTACAAATACGACCTCGCGGTCGTGCAACTCGGCGGCAGCTCGGACTGCCATGCGCTCGGACGGGGTGGCAGTGAGGTTAGTACCCATAGTCCACCCCTTCGCACTTGCGCGGTTTGGCCTTGAGCCGGTCGATCAGGCCCGTGCCCATTTTTTTCAGGTAGGCTTTGCGATCAGCGACTCCATGAACAAACTCGGCCAAGTAGTCCTGATACGGTTGCACCTCACGCGAAATTTCTTCCCACTTTACGTAAAAATCATTATCGCGATCGTAATGTCCCTGAACATAACTCGGGTGGCATCCCCAGGGCTCATGCACCACATGGTCGACTAATAGACCAGGGATGAGAGTTCGGTTGGGGTCTTTTCGAATAAGAGAAGTATCGACGATTTCCTCGGCAACCACGATCACGCGTTTAGAAGCAAAAGCCGCTTCTTTTTGGGTGCCCAGAAGGCCCCAAACTTGCGCGTTGCCCTCTTTGTCGCTGCGCTGGCAATGCACGACAGCGACGTCGGGGTTGAGTGCTGGCACAGTAGCAAACCGGCGACCAGTGTAAGGGCACTCTACCTGGCGAATCCGGGCGTTGGCTCCGGCAATGTCGCTGCCCTGGTAATTGTCCAAAGGCCAGAAGGGCAGGCCACTGCTGCCCGCCTGCAATCGGGCAACCATTCCAAAATGCGAATATTCTTCTAGCTCGATTCGGCCAGCGGCCCCTTTTTGGCTGCGGCGACGTAGGGCGTGCAGCGAGCCGACTCCAGGATTTCCGGCCCAGCTAAAGACGAGTTTTTTTACTAAGCCCGCCTCCATAATCTGATCGTAAACAAGGTCAGGCGTCAGCCGAACAGCCGTCAAGTCTCCGATGCCTTGGCGGATGATCTCATGTCCCGCCGCAAAACAAATGAGGTGAGTGAACCCCTCAATGAGCAACGTGTCGCCCGGCCGAACGGAGTCGGCAATCGCTTCTTTCATCGATCGACGCTTGTCGCGACCCAGCTTCGGGGCTCGACGGACTATTTCGCGAGTTTGGTCAGGCATTTGTCTAATATCTCCAGGCCGACCTGTACTTCATGTGAAGTGACCACCAGGGGCGGCGCAAATCGAATGGTGGACTGGCCGCAGGATAGCAATAGCAGTCCTTCTCTAAACGCCATCTGTTCCAGATCTCCGACCAATGTCGAAGCTGGCTTGCCGGTTTTCGGGTCGATAAACTCTGCTCCAATCATCAGTCCCACGCCCCGGACATCTCCAATGCAAGCGTGCTTTTGGGCAAGCTTTCGCAAGCCCTGCATCAATTCTGCTCCCACCGTGCGAATCTGGGGAAGCAAAGGTTCAATGACTTCCAAAGTCGCTACCGCGGCGGCGCAGCAGACGGGATTTCCTCCATAAGTGCTGCCGTGACTGCCGCGGGGCCAGCTCATCACTTTTTCTTTTGCGACAATGGCACCAATCGGCATTCCAGAGCCGAGCCCTTTTGCGGAGAGCAAAATGTCTGGAGCTACCCCAAATGTTTCAGCCGCAAACATGTCTCCAGTGCGTCCAACGCCGGACTGCACTTCGTCAAAAACGAGCAAAATGCCGTGCTGATCGCAAATGCGTCTCAGGTCTTCGAGAAACTTCTTGGCAGGCAGGACATAGCCGCCTTCTCCCAGGATTGGCTCCACAAAAATCGCCGCGACTTCTTTGGGGTCCGTGTGTGACGAGAACCAGTCGGTCTCCAGCTGGGTCGCGCATTCACAGTTTTTTCCACACCAATCTTTTTCGTGTTTATAAGGGCAGCGAAAAGGGTTGGAATAAGGGATGTGGAACACGCCTGATAGCAACGGGCCGAAAAATGCACGCTGTCCAACTTTGGATGCATTGAGCGAAATCGCTCCCATCGTTCGACCATGAAAAGCGCCTTTAAAAGCGATAATCTTTTCTCGGCGTGTGTGGTAGCGGGCCAGTTTAATGGCACCCTCGACTGCTTCCGTTCCGGAATTAGTGAGAAAAACTTTCTTGGGACCCATCTGGGGAACATAAGCGCCTAGCTTTTCGCACAGACGGACCATCGTCTCGTAATAAAAATCCGTTCCGCAAATATGCAGAAACTTTGCAGCAGCCTCTTGAACCGCTTTGACAACCGTGGGGTGTGAATGTCCTGTCGATGCAACAGCAATTCCCGCCATGAAATCCAAATAGCGATTACCGTCGGCATCGTAGACCCATGGACCTTCGCCACGCTCCATAGCGAGCGGGTACTCCTTTATGTAGGATGGGGAAGTGATCTTCTTGTCTCGGTCGATCAGGGCTTTAGCCTTGGGACCGGGAGGTGCGACTTGGATCGAAGGGCGTAGTTTCACATGAGCTCCATTTATTCCATAAGGGTGCGCGATTGCTCGCGCGCAAACTGTGCTGCGTAATACGGGCCGCAACCGCCCTTGCCGGTGGAACCACTGCCTTTCCATCCGCAAAACGCCTGAACCCCGGGCCAAGCTCCGGTGGTCGCTCCAGTACGTCGGTTGGCATAGAGAACACCTGTTTCGATTCGGTTCATGAAAAGATCAATCTCTGCCTTTTGCTCGCTAAAAATCCCGGCGGTGAGTCCGTACGGGACTTGATTTGCGAGTTCAATTGCCGACGCCAGGTCTTTAAAAGTGGTCACAGCCAAAAACGGCGCAAAATACTCGTCGCGAAAAACTGAGCTGGTTGCGGGCGCTTCGGCGATAGTGGGGGAGACAAAGTGTCCGTGTTTGAATTCGGGGCGTGAACGCAGGTCTTCTCCTCCCAAGAGGATTCTCCCGTCTTTTTTGGCTGTCGCGACAGCCCCCAGGAATTTATCGACCGCTTTGGCGTTGATTAGGGGGCCCATGAAAATGTTCTTATCGGTGGGATTACCCACGGCAATTTTCCCGGTTTTCTCAATGAGCCGACTCAAAAAGGGCTCTTTAACTTTCTCATGAACGTACAGGCGAGACAGGGCGCTGCATTTTTGTCCGGTCATTCCAAATGCGGATCGCATGCAGCCTTCGGCCGCTTTATCCAGATCGGCACTTTCGCAAACGAAGGTCGGATTCTTGCCACCAAGTTCCATAAGGCAAGGTTTGCAATAGTCTTTGCTGAACTCGTGGAAAATCCGCATCCCCACGTCTTTACTGCCGGTAAAAGCAATGCCATCACAGAGAGGGTGGGTGACCAACGCGTCACCTATTTCGCTACCGGTGCCATAGACCAGCTGAAAAACCCCGTCTGGCAAACCAGCATCTCGCAAACATTCAAAGAGCTTTTGTGCGCACCAGGGGGCATCTTGGCTCGGCTTTAGCACGACGCTGTTTCCTGCGAGCAAAGCAGCTCCAGACATTCCAGCAGCTAATGCCAACGGAAAATTGAACGGAGAAACAACGACAAACACTCCGAAGGGCCGAAGGTGGCTTGCTGTTTTTTCGTTGGGAGAAAGTTTTCCTAACGGCCTTACAAAACCGTCCGATTCTTCCCAGCTTTTTGCATAGTAGCGAAACAAATCGGCTGATTCTTCAACGTCGCCCAAGGCCTCCAAGCGATTCTTGCCGACTTCGAGAGACATTATGGCGCTGATTTCTAAACGCCGCTCCGAAATCAGATCCGCTGCCCGGTTCAGCAAACGCACGCGTTCTTTCCACGGGGTGTCTCCCCATCCCCGTTGCGCCTTTTTCGCTGCGTGAAAAACAGCTTCCAATTCGGTCCGGGAGATTTTATGAAATCGTGCTAAGAGTTCTCGGGTGTCGGCAGGGTTCGAATCGTCGAGAAAGCGCCCGCTCTGGAATGGCTTGGCTCCGATCCACGAGGGAAATTCCTTTCCCAGTCCCGAACGCACCTTTTCCAGGGCGCCATCGAATTGCTGGTGCACTTGCTCCAAATCGGCGTTGAGCATGGAATAAGTGATTCGAAAGGCCATTGGCATTATCCCCTTTTTGAGAAAAAGCCACTCACACTCGCTTTGAGTTTGGCGACGAGTTCCTCGGCTTGGGAGCGGGTCATGTTCAAGGGGGGCCCCATGACGATGAGGTCTCCGTTGACTCCGTCGGCATGGCCGACATTGGGCCAGACCGTCAGGCCGTTATCCAAGCAGTTAGACACAAAACCTTCCACTATCTTCTGGCTTCGGTCAAACGCTAGTTTGGAGCTTTTGTCCTGCACAAACTCCACGCCGCCAAGCATTCCGATTCCGGTGACACAGCCCACATGCTCGAGCGGGGCAATTTCTTTGCGGAGGAGATCTTGCCAGTAAGCTCCGACAGTTTGTGCGTTTTCCAGGACACGGTTTTTGTCGAGGTAATTCAATACGGCGAGCGCTGCGGCGGCCATGCAGGGAGATTGCAAATAGGTCTGCGCGTGCAAAAAGTACCCGGTACCTTTTTTCATGAGATCCGTATCGGCTTGGCGCACCAGCACTGCGCTTACTGGCAGGTATCCTCCGTTGATGCCTTTGCCCAGCACGGCGATATCCGGCTGTAGCCCAAAATGCTCGCTGGCGAAGTACATCCCGGTTCGACCAGCCCCGCACAACACTTCGTCCGCTAGAATCAGCACTCCGTACTTGCGACAAACTGCCGATATTTTTTCGAAGTATCCGGGGGGTGGCGGCCAGCCCCCCGTCGACGAACCACTGACCGGTTCCACCAAAAACCCAGCCACTTTTTGGGGGCCTTCGGTCAGAATACATTTTTCGAGTTCTTGCGCGTAGTATTCCGCACCTTGCGTTTCGTAGTCTACGGGACAGCGGTATCCATACGCAGCGGGCACCGTCAGTACTCGTGAGAGCAAGGGGCCAAAGAGTTTCTTGTAATGAGGCCTTCCCGAGGCGGAAAGCGCATAGAAAGTATTTCCGTGGTAGCCGGGTACTCGCGCGATAAAAGTAGAACGCTGCGGTTCGCCTCTTTCCACCCACAGTTGACGAGCGAACTTGATCGCGGCTTCCATGGCCTCGGATCCCGAGCCGAGAATTGCCACCCGGTCCAACCCGATTTTCTGGGACTTTGCTGCCAAGCAGTCCGCGAATTCTTCCATAACGGGCGAAGTGAACTGGGTGCCGTTCACGTACCCGACTTTGGCCAGTTGTTCAGCAATGGCTTGGCCGATCTCGCGGACCCCGTGTCCAATACTTGCGACGAGTGCGCCGCCGGCGGCATCAAAGTATTTTTTTCCCGATTTATCAAACAGGTAAACTCCCTCTCCGTGAGAAATCACCGGAAAGGTTCGCTGCAAGTGGCGCAAGAGCACATGGCCTTGGGGATAGGTTACGGTCGTCGAAGCATCCATCATGATTGGCGCAGAATACTCGAAGATGTTACAAAACGTGAATATGAAAGCTAAATCAGAGTTTCCAAAAAGCGTGTATTTGTCCGCCGCAGCGCGTTCCCCTATTGGCAAGTTTGGCGGAAGCTTGAAACGCTTTAACGCTCCCGCCTTGGCAGCGTTGTCGTTGCGAGAGAGTTTGCGGCGATCTAACGAAGATCCCGCGCGGGTGGATTGGGTGCTCTTGGGGCACGCCCGCCAGGCAGGGGCGGCTCCCAACCCAGCTCGCCAAGCTGCCATAAAAGCGGGGCTTTCGGAGTCGGTCCCGGCGATTACTTACAATCAGGCCTGCGCGTCGGGCCTGACAGCCGTGATGGCGGCAACAGAAAAAATCGCATTGGGTCGAGCGCATTGCATTTTTTCGGGGGGCGTGGAGAGCATGTCCAACACGCCGTACTATCTCATGGAAGCGCGTTGGGGACAACGGCTGGGGAACTCGAAGCTCGTCGACGGAATGTACCAGGACGGATTTCAATGCGCTCTGGCGGGAATGGTCATGGGGGAAACAGTCGAGAGGTACATAGCCGCCGAGCAAGGCATTTCACGTCAGGAACAGGATGCCTTTGCCCTTTTGTCGCAACAGCGTGCAGAAGCGGCCTGGAAAAATGGAGCGTTTCAACCTGAAGTTTTTGCTATTGAAGCGGAGGGTAAGGTCCCAGGTCTGGCAGAAGACGAACACCGGCGCGGAAATACGACGTTAGAGAGTTTGGCAAAACTCCCGCCTGTTTTTGACCCCGAAGGGGGGACGATCACGGCGGGTAATTCGAGTGGAATAACCGACGGGTCAGCGTTTGTGATGGTGAGCGATTTCAAGAGCGCTCACACCCAAGCGGAAGTGCTGGGTTTTGAAACAGTCGCCCTGGATCCCAGGAGAATGGGGCTTGGACCGATTGAAGCGGTGTCTCGTTTGTTAAGTCGACATGGGTTGCAGGTGGGCGATTTGGAGGCGATTGAAATCAACGAAGCCTTCGCTGCGCAAGTAATCGCGTGCCAGCGGACTTTGAAAATCGACGAGCAAAAGCTCAACTCCTGGGGCGGGGCGATTGCCTTGGGGCACCCCATTGGGGCGAGTGGCGCGCGCGTTGTCGTGACTTTGCTCAGCCGATTGGCCGGAAAGCCCGGCGCTTTGGGGGTGGCGAGTCTTTGTGTGAGTGGTGGTCAGGGTGTCGCGATATTATTGCGGGCGAATTAGGTACGCGCTACCTTTGCGCGCAAAGGTAGCGCGTACCTCAACCCACTAATGCGACCCAGGAGGCTTGGCGCTCCTGTCTTGATAGAACTGGTTCCTGACTTTGCGACGATAGAATTCCAGGCCCGAATCCTTGCGAGTGATTTGCTCTTCGAGTTGTATTAGCTGGGATTCCAGCAGATTCATTTCATCCAACGCGGGCTGGGCTTCCTTGCCCAGGGTTTTTGCTTTTTCCTGAATCCGGCTTTGAGTTTCTTTGAGCTGTTTGGGGGTGATCTTCTTGTCCGTAAGCCGATCAAACAGGGTGTTGAGTTCGCCGCTGGAGTCTAGTGCTGCGAGGCGCAGGCGTCGCTGATGGATTAAATCACGGCTAAGCTGAATTTGGCGGACCGTGTCGCTGTAGGCGCGGGAGACGGTGAGGGTAAAGGCCGCATCTTCCACGGGCTTGTCCAGTAATTTAGAGTTTGCAGAAATACGACTGAGATTGCCATCCCGGACAGCCGGAAACTCATCGTTCGACTGGGCCCCAGTTGCTGCTACCAGCATCAAAAAAAGAGCAACGGCGTTCAATCCAAATCCTCCGCTAGTGGATTCAAATAAAAATAAAGCATGTGATCGTGTTTTTGGGAGGTCAGGATCGTTTGTTCATCGGGAGAAAGAGAGAGTCCGCCAATGCCGCCCTTGTCGTCTGTTTGGAAACGATCGAGTTCTTGTCCTGTATTCAAGTCTACAATGGCAATGGCGCCCTCCAGCCCTCCATAAATTGCGCCGCCAATATAGGCCCTGCCATGGCGATCGATCGCAAGCGAAGTGGGCAACAATCCCTGCAGTTGAAAACGTGTGATGACTCGTAGCTCTTTCGGGTCCCAGAGCAGGATCTCGCCTTTTGCGGTCAGCGCGACCAGGCGGTGGCTTTGGGGTTGAAAACCAAAGGTAAGAAACCCGCTAGCCGTGTCCTTAAAGGACTTGAGTGTAGCTCCATTTTCCAAGTCCAATATATGCAAGTGCGGACCGTTGGAAATCGCCCCCACCTTTGCGTCTTCCGAAATCGCGTTGCGCACTCCGAAATTCCGAAACGGATTTGGCGCATTCTTATCCACGCTGAAAGAAAAATCACGCGTCAGGTGCAGGCGTTGGCCCAGAGTGAAGAGTTTGTTCTTCGAAAACGCTAACGCATAAAAAGAGTTGGCCTTCCAATCGCCATACGGTTTGCTTGCATGGGGTGCATACACGGTCAGCTCGCCTCTGCGGTCCAAGACCGTCAGGTGGTTATCCCAGGTGTAAGCAGCGTCCTGCACGCCGTCTGGGAATTCCCGTCGATAATAGAGGACTTCATCCTCTCCAGGGGGATTGAGATCCCAATCGTAAACCACCTTGGCATCTGCAGAAACCACCAAGCAACGCTTCCCATCGGGTGAGTACCGAGCCAGCATGCTTCCGCCATCTGATTGCGGGCGTGTTGTGTAGAAATGCCGCAGGCTGATGACTGGCACGGGTTCTAATTCGATGCTAGTTCCCGGCTCAAAGGCCGGGGCTTGGGCAGTCTCTTCGGGCTGAAACTGTAACGCCAGGGCTGTTCGCTCTAGCCGGAGACTAGCCAATTCTTTGGTCCAGTAGATTCGCTCGGCATCGGACATTGGCTTTTCTTTGTTCGGATCGGGTTGAAGTTTGTGGAGAGCTGTTTCGATTTTTCCGTCGAGATCGAGAAGTAGCAGCCAGTCCCGGCAACTCGTGGAACTCAGACGCCGGCTTTGAAATTCGGGTTGGGCGAGCAGGGCGCTCGCTCCCCAAATCAAAAATAAAACAACACCCCTAAACATACCCACGCGAGACCGTACCCGAGCTCTGCCGCCACGTCAAAGGGTACATCGAAAGGTACGCGGTTACTTTTTAAAAAGGAACCGCGTACCTTACATATTACGGCGGTACTCGCCGCCCACTGCATAAAGGGTCCGGGTCATTTGTCCTAGAGTGCAGACCTTGCTGGCTTCCATGATCGCTTCGAAAGTATTGCGATTCTCAGTAGCGGCAGCTTGCAGTGCGGTCAGAGCTTGTGCCGCTGCTGCGCCACCGCGCTCCTGGACTTGTCGCACGGTCTCGATCTGCGCCTGTTTTTGAGTGTCCGTGCTGCGGATGACTTCTCTTGGCAAGACCGTAGGTGAACCCTTCGAAGAAAGAAACGTATTGACGCCGATAATGGGGTATTTGCCCTCGTGTTTGAGCGTTTCGTAGTAGAGCGACTCTTCTTGAATTTTGCCTCGCTGGTACATGGTTTCCATTGCACCCAACACCCCACCGCGCTCGGTGAGGCGATCGAACTCGGTCAAAACAGCTTCTTCCACCAAGTCCGTGAGGCGTTCGATAATGAAGGAGCCCTGAAGTGGGTTTTGGTTCTTGGACAGGCCCAACTCATGGTTGATGATCATCTGGATAGCCATGGCCCTGCGCACCGATTCTTCCGTCGGAGTCGTGATCGCCTCGTCATAGGCGTTAGTATGCAAGGAGTTGCAGTTGTCAAAAATGGCGTAGACCGCTTGCAAGGTGGTCCGGATATCATTGAAATCGATTTCCTGCGCGTGCAGCGAGCGCCCCGAAGTTTGGATATGGTATTTGAGCTTTTGGCTGCGCGCGTTGGCACCGTAAACATACTTCATCGCTCTGGACCAAATGCGCCGCGCGACTCGTCCTATCACTGCATATTCTGGATCCACACCATTTGAAAAAAAGAAAGACAGGTTCGGCGCAAAATCGTCCACCGCCATGCCCCGCGATCGATAATACTCCACGTAGGAAAATCCATTGGCGAGAGTAAACGCCAGCTGCGTAATGGGGTTCGCACCTGCTTCGGCAATGTGGTATCCGGAAATCGAAACGGAGTAAAAGTTCCGCACCTGGTGATCGATAAAATACTTTTGAACATCTCCCATCATGCGCAAGGCAAATTCAGTCGAGAAAATACAGGTATTCTGGGCCTGATCCTCCTTTAGAATATCCGCTTGAACTGTGCCGCGCACTTGGCGCAGAGTTTCGGCTTTGATCTTTTCGTACGTCTCTTTTGGCAAGACTTCATCGCCCGTTATTCCGAGCAACATCAGGCCCAAACCCTGGTTGCCTTGAGGAAGGTCTCCTCGGTAGCGGGGCGCGGATACGCCCCGTTTTTCAAAATAGGCCTTTTTCTTTTTTTCTATTTCGTCCTGCAATCCATTGGTCACAATGTATTTTTCACACGCCTGGTCCACGGCTGCGTTGAGGAAAAATCCAAGTACCATGGGTGCTGGTCCGTTAATGGTCATGGAGACCGAAGTAGATGGATCACAGAGATCAAAACCTGAATATAACTTTTTGGCGTCGTCCAAGCAGCAGATGGAAACGCCGGCATTGCCGATTTTTCCAAAAATATCAGGGCGAATACCGGGGTCCTCGCCGTAGAGAGTCACCGAGTCAAATGCAGTCGATAGACGACGCGCCGGTAAGTCCATCGAAACATAGTGAAAGCGTTTATTCGTTTGTTCCGGGCCGCCTTCACCGGCAAACATCCGCGTGGGGTCTTCATTTTCGCGTTTTAGCGGGAAAACGCCCGCGGTATAGGGGAACTCTCCGGGTGTGTTTTCTTCAAGGGACCACCGCAGTATTTCCCCCCAAGCTTCAAACTTAGGAAGCGCCACTTTGGGAATGCGGGTATGGCTAAGGGACTCAGAATAGGCCGGCAGTTTGACTTGCTGCTCGCGAACCACAAACGAAAAGTCATCTGCGTCAAAGGCTTTGCGCTTTTGCGCCCAGGTTTCAATAATCTTCCGACTCTCGGGCGCTAGACGGGTTTTGCGTTCGTCAAGTAGGGCCTCCAGTGTGGGTTTTTCCGCTGCTCCAGCAGTTTGTATGGCCGCGTGTAAACCAAAACATGCGTTCGCCGCATCTACCTGAGATTGTATCCAGGCTTTGTGCTCACGCACTTTCGACGAAATTTCCGAAAGGTAGCGTGTGCGTTCAGGGGGGATGATGGTAGATTTTTCTGGTTCGAGAACCAGTGCGTTCTCTTTCCGTTGAAAAGGGGCGCCTGTTTTCTTGCGGAGCCCTTCCATGACCAGGCTGTAGAAACGGTTCATTCCGCCGTCATTAAACTGAGACGCAATCGTCCCCACAACGGGGACCGCGGAGTCTTCCACTTCAAAAAGCTTACGCGCCCGCTTGTACTGCTTGCGTACATCACGCAACGCATCCTGCGCCCCTCGCCGGTCAAACTTGTTCAGTGCGATCGCATCTGCAAAATCGATCATGTCGATTTTTTCGAGTTGGGTGGCAGCTCCATATTCAGGGGTCATGACATAGAGTGAGTAATCGCAATGGTCCACAATCTCGGTGTCCGATTGACCAATGCCCGAGGTTTCTAAGACCACGAGGTCGTAACCGGCGCCTTTGAGAAGAAGGACAGCTTCGTGAACATGAGTGCTCAGTGAGAGGTGGCTTTGGCGCGTGGCCAGGGACCGCATATACGCCCGCGGGTGGTATACCGCATTCATTCGGATCCGATCCCCCAGCAGTGCCCCGCCGGTTTTGCGTTTGGATGGGTCGACCGCGAGGACCGCGACTCGGCTTTCAGATTGATCTCGCAAGAAACGGCGAATGAGTTCGTCGACCAGCGACGACTTTCCCGCACCACCGGTCCCGGTCACCCCCAGGACTGGGCATTTGGACGCTCGTTTCTGGGCCCATTTTTCCACTTCTCCAGGGGCGTACATTCCGTTTTCCGCTGCGGTTATGGCCTGTGCCAGCTTCCCGGGGCTGGAAAACGAAAGGGAGTCGAGGGCTGGGGCTTTTTTCACCGTGGCAAAATCACTTTTTTGAAGCAAATCATTGATCATTCCCTGCAGCCCCATCGATCGGCCGTCATCGGGTGAGTAGATATGGGCTATGCCATACTTTTTGAGTTCTTGAATCTCACTGGGGAGGATGACTCCGCCGCCGCCCCCAAAAAGGCGGATATGCTCAAACCCTTTTTGTTTGAGCAGATCGTATTGGTATTTGAAATATTCCATATGCCCGCCCTGATAGGAGGTCATGGCTATAGCTTGGGCGTCTTCCTGGATAGCGCAGTCGACGACTTCTTCTGCCGAGCGGTTATGGCCTAGGTGAATGACTTCAGCGCCGCTTGCTTGAAGGATTCGACGCATGACGTTGATGGCGGCATCGTGCCCATCGAACAACGAGGTCGCAGTGACAATTCGGATTTTATTTTGCGGGAGATAACTGTCCATGGATAACACTTCTACCGTGGAAGATGCTTGTTGTCATCGGAGCCGAAGCAAAGCAAATTGGTGCCCAATATGGAAACGATAAAGCAACTAGTCGACCTCTTCGTTCATTTGGATAAACACCTAGATGGAGTGATTCAAAACTATGGAGTTTGGACCTATGGTCTGCTGTTTCTGATTCTATTCTTAGAGACGGGGCTAGTCATCACACCCATCTTGCCCGGGGATTCATTGCTGTTTGCAGCGGGTGCATTTGCCGCGCGGGGGAGTTTGGATCTTCCGCTGCTTTTGGTCCTGCTCTTTGTGGGAGCGGTTTTAGGCGATGCGGTGAATTATGCCGTCGGATCTACCGTGGGGCCGAAGCTCATGGCGTCTTACCCCAAGGTTTTCAAAAAAGAATATTTGGACAAAACCCAGCAGTTTTACGAAAGATACGGTTCGAAAACAATTGTCCTTGCTCGTTTCGTTCCAATAGTGCGCACTTTCGCCCCCTTTTTGGCAGGGGTGGGTAAGATGAGTTATTGGCGTTTTGCTACTTACAATATTGTGGGTGCGGCGCTTTGGGTTTTTTCCTGCACTCTGGCTGGGTATTTTTTCGGAAACCTTCCCATCATTAAGGACAACTTTACTTTGGTTGTCTTGGGAATCGTCTTTGTTTCAATTTTGCCGGCGGCATTCGAAGTGATGCGGTCTCGGAGGACCGCATGAGCGCAAAAGAACGCATTATTATTATCGATGGTAGCGGGTATATTTTTCGAGCCTTTTACGCCATCACGCGCTTGTCGACTTCTAAGGGACTGCCCACCAATGCTGTTTACGGTTTTGTGAACATGCTGCTCAAAGTATTGGAAGACGAAAAACCAACCAAACTCGCCATTACATTTGATACAGCGAAGCCCTCCTTCCGCAAAGACCTTTTCGAAGAGTACAAGGCAAATCGCGAAAAGCCTCCCGAGGATCTGATCCCTCAGTTTGAGCTAATTCAGCGCGCCGTGGATTGCTTTGGGATAGAACGCTTGGAAGCCGAAGGTTTTGAGGCAGACGATGTGATTGCCACTTTGGCAGAACAGGCCAAAAAAGACGGGTATCAAGTCGAAATCATCACAGGCGACAAAGACTTGATGCAACTCGTGGGAGATTCCATCACCTTGTACGATACGATGAAGGGCAAGCGTATTGGCGCAAAAGAAGTCTTTGAGAAATTCCAAGTAAGGCCAGAGCAAGTGGTCGATGTTCTGGCTCTCATGGGAGATTCTTCCGACAATATACCGGGTGTTGCAGGGATTGGCCCAAAAACGGCGGCAGAGCTGATCTCTCAGTTTGGAACTTTGGAGGGAATTTACAACGGGCTGGATCAGATTAAACAGGAAAAGCGCAGGCAGACGCTAGCCGATCAACGTGAGCAGGCTTTTTTGAGTCAGCAGCTGGCCACGGTGAGGCGAGACGTCCCCTTGGAGATCTCCTACGAAAGAATGAATTACACCGGGCCGCGGAAGGCCGAACTCCAAGCCTTTTTTGAGGAGTTGGAGTTTTCCGGACTCCTGAAACGCTTCGGCATGTCGGAGAAAAAAGAAGCGTTTGAGGGGGCTCGCTACAAGGCAGTGTCGAGCATCGCTGAGCTCAGGGCATTGGTCGAAAAATGGGCTCAGCTTCCGGCAATCGCGGTGGACACTGAAACGACTTCTTTGCTGATACACAGCGCTGACTGCGTGGGCATTTCAATCTGCGGCAAGCCGGGTGAGGCGTACTATCTTCCCGTCGGGCACAAAGCCCCTGGGGGCTCAGAAGAACTGGTAGTGGGAAATCTGGATGAGAATGAGACGAGGCAAGTACTCAAGCCGCTCCTGGAGAACCCAGCCATTGCTAAGGTGGGCCAGAACTTAAAATACGACGCCCAAATCCTGAAACGTTGGGGAATCGAGCTTGCGGGAATTGCTGCGGATACCATGATTGAGAGTTACTTGCTCGATCCAGACGAACCGCACGGGTTAGACGCTCTGGCTCTGAAGTATCTCGGGCATAGCAATATTACCTACGAAGAAGTGGCTGGAAGTGGAAAATCCCAGGTTTCTTTCTCGGAGGTCAGCATCGAAAAAGCCGCGCAGTACTCGTCTGAAGATGCGGATGTGGCGCTGCGCTTGCATCAGATGTTGTTTCCCAAACTGCGCGAAAAAGGGCTCGAAAAACTCTATCACGAGGTTGAAGTCCCGCTGATAAATGTGCTCGCGGAAATGGAATACCACGGAGTCCTGGTAGATCGACCGGCATTGGAAAAGATGTCCGTGGATCTCGAGCATGAAATGAAATCCGCCGAAGTGGAAATCTATCGTTTGGCTGGAGAAAGCTTTAACATTCAATCGCCGAAGCAGCTTTCTAAAATCCTGTTTGAGAAACTGGGGCTTCCGGTTGTTAAGAAAACCAAAACCGGCGTTTCCACGGACGAAAGCGTGCTGTCGGCGCTTAGTGCGGATCATGCCATTTGTGCAACGATTCTAAAGTTTCGGGAATACGGTAAGCTCAAGTCGACTTACGTCGATGGGCTATTGGGGCAGATTCACCCACAAACCCGGCGGGTGCACACGAGCTACAATCAAACCGTCGCAGCTACTGGTAGGCTATCGAGCTCTAATCCCAATTTGCAGAATATTCCCATTGGGGGCGATCCGCGGTTTGATATTCGCTCTGTGTTTGTGGCGCCTCCAGGGACGGAGTTATTGTCCTGTGACTATTCCCAGATCGAACTGCGGCTTCTCGCGGATATGAGCGGGGACGCTGAGTTGATTCGAGCATTTCAAAACGACGAGGATGTGCATGAGTTCACCGCCAAGCAGATTTTCGGAGTCACCCAAGTCAGTCCTGAGCAGCGGCGCATCGCGAAGACGATCAATTTTGGCGTCGTTTATGGACAAACACCTTACGGCTTGTCCCAAACCCTGAAAATTCCTCCCGGCAGGGCAAAGGAGTTTATTGATAAGTATTTTGCCAGGTACAGCGGCGTGCAGGCCTTTTTGCAGAGTTTGGCGGAGTCAGCACGCCAGACCGGGTTTGCCATCACTCGCATGGGCCGCCGGCGAAATATTCCTGAAATCAGCTCCCAAAATCGCATGCGTCGGGAAATGGCCGAAAGAACCGCAATCAATACTCCGCTGCAGGGAACGGCTGCAGATTTGATCAAGGCGGCAATGGTGTCGATTGCTCGCAAGCTCAAAGCCGAAGGACTCCGTAGTCGAATGATCATGCAAGTGCATGACGAGTTGATTTTTGAAGTTCCCCAAGGTGAAAAAGCCCTCATGGAAGAGTTGGTGTTGGCAGAAATGAGCTCGGCCATGTCTCTCAAAATCCCGTTGAAAGTCGATGCGGGGTGGGGGATGAACTGGCACCAAGCCAAATGACCGCAATGGAAAGGAGAGTTCGATGCCTGGCAAAGTAGTAGAGTACCGCACGCAAATTCGTGAGGCGCATTTAGATACGTTTGGGCATGTGAACAACGCCCAATACCTCATGCTCTTTGAGGAGGCTCGGTGGGAACTCATCACTCAAGGTGGGTATGGCTTAGCGGAAGTTCGGCGCCTCAAGAAGGGGCCTGTCATCCTGGAGGTGAACGTAAAGTTCAAGCGCGAGCTCAAATTGCGCGAGAAGATACGTCTCACCACCGAGCTCAAAGAGCTAAACTCCAAAATAGGGCGGCTGGAACAAATCCTCTACAATGAGGCTGGCGAGGTGTCGGCAGTGGCCGAGTTTGTTATGGGTTTTTTCGACACGGAGGCGCGAAAACTGATAGCCCCCACGCCAGAGTGGCTCAAGGCAATTGGGTGGACTGTCTAAGAATTAGACACCCTGTACAAAGTTTATACACAGGGCAATACGCCAATTATAACAATGCTTTACTGGCGCATTCTGCGGCACTGTCTAAAGTTTAGTCACTGTGGTGTTCACACCTTCGACAGTGACAAAATGCATTGTTTTATCAAACCCAGCACTTAGGCCATTTGTCCTTTCTGGCACACTGCCTGCACTAGGGAGCTCCGCCTAATCCAAAGCCCGAGAGAGTTTTCGTTAAAGGGTCCCTGATGCGAAAAATCGTATTTCCGTTGTCCGTGATCCTACTCAGCGTCGTCTGCCCGACCTCGCTGAAAGCGGCGGTGACAGAGGAGTTGTCCGTAGTAGAAAGTGCCGTCCCCACCGAGCCGGCGGCCGTAGCGACAGCATCGGAATCTAATGCCGATGCTTACATTCAAACCAGTGTAGCGGCCGTGGAACCTTCAACGGCCAAGTCTGTCGGGATCACTCCCATGTTTGGGGGAGCGATCTTTGGTGGCGATTGGAAAGAAAACACTCGCAATCAGTACGGACTCGGACTTGCGCTAGAGCTCCCGGTCTCGACTTACTTTGCGTTCGAAGTAGAGGGTGGATACAACAACTACAAAATTTCCTACCTCCAGGGCTCAGGGGAAACAGCGAGCGTTGTTTATAACCGGGATTTTCACATTGTGCTCCTGGGAGCAAACGGAAAAATCTACCTGACCAAGACGCGTTTGCGTCCTTACATTGGCGCCGGCGTAATGGGTATGCTTTACCACAATATGTACGGGGTGACGCCGAGTGGGATTGGGACTTACAGCGCGTTTGTCGCCAGTGCAAACCTGCTCTTTGGTGCCGATATGAGCATCACCGAAACTGTTTCGATTGGGGCGCGCGGATCGTACCTGATCCCCGCTTTGAATCGGCCATTTTCCGCCTCGGCGACATCAGCATCAGGCGAAGTTACCGCAGCACCCGGGCTCGAAGAAGCGAGTTTGATGCAATCCAAACTTTGGCGGATCATGGGCACAGTCACAGTGCGGATTTGATTTTTCAAGTCTTCTCCCAGAAGGAAGGGGAGATCCGTATTTCTCCACGCAAGTGGACAATCCAGGTCTCCCCTTTGATTTTCCTGCCGGTACTATCGCAAAGGCGCGAGCCTATCCGCCCAAGAACCTTTGGGAATCAGTTTTGCGTTTGCGGGTAAGAAAACATGCAGCCGATCTTTGGCTCGGGTGAGCGCTACGTATAGCACCCGCGCACTCTCTTCAAAATCGGCTTGGCGGTGGTGGTCCACTGCTTGATCGTAGGCGGGGGTGGCTGCGATTTCTCCTTCTTTACGAAACCGGTACCCAAAACCCGCTGGTCCTTGCACCAACCAATTCAGCCGAGTGGGCGAGCGCCGAAGCAAATCGACCAAGAGCACCTGTTCAAACTCGAGACCTTTTGCTCCGTGTACAGTGAGCAGGCGCACACCGTCTGGTCGGTGGCTGACCAATGGACTGGCAATCGAAGTGCCCCCGCGCTCCCACGCACGCAGACAGCGCAAAGCTTCGGCTAATTTTTCGCATTCCCCAATCCCCGCTAACAGAGCCAGTACCGGACCGCTGCGCTGTGGCCAGTGGCCGGTGTACGCAAAGAGCGAGGCCAGTGCGTCTAGGGGCCGGGTATCTTTCTGCGCGGCGAGTTTTCTGAACCAGTGCAGTTTGTCCCAGTCCGCGGTTTTTTGAAAAAGGCTCTCACCCCGGTTTTGCTGCAAGAGGAGAAGCTCGGCGGCGGAAAGTCCCATATAAGGAGTGCGCAAAAATGCCGCGAAATAAATGTCTTCTTGTGGACTCGAGAGCGCCTGAAGGTAAGAACTGATATCTCGCACTTCGTACAGGGAACACAATGGGGCCACTGGTTCGCAGGCGACTGGCACGCCTTGGGACTCGAGCGCCTGCGCAAAAGCTTCCATGCGATCCCCGTTTCGAAAAAGCAGAGCGATCTCTGAAGGCGAAACACCCGAGGCCACGAGAGTACTGGCGGTCCGCGCCGCCAGCGCGCGTTCCTGCTCGCTGGCCGAAGCCGCGGAATCGCCCGGGTAAAAAATATTTTCCAGAGCAGAACCTTTTGCCGAATCTCGGCCTGAAAGCATTTCAATAGTGTCTACTTGTTGATCCGCGAACAAGACACGCGCGCAAGCATTGATATGGGAGACGAGCTCCGGGGTAGAGCGAAAGCAGGTGTTGAGCTCGAGGATCGAGCCGCCGCTGGCGCCTAGGTGTTGTTTCCACTGGGTGAAGAGTCGGACATCCGCGTGGCGGAACCGGTAGATAGACTGGCGCGGATCGCCCACGACAAAAAGTTTTTCTTCATTTTCTCCAAGCAAGCTTTGGATCAAGAACCACTGAGTGGGTGAGGTGTCCTGAAACTCATCAACCAGCAGCGCTTTGAATGCCTGGCGATAAAACTCTCTCGGGCCGGGGTGGTCTCTGAGCAATCGGAGGGCATCGCGTTCCAAACCATCAAAAGTACAAACCCCCCTGTGTTGAAGCGTGTTTTCCCACGAGGTGAGAAGCCGTTTAAGAGCGCATTGCAAAGCACGTTCTGCTTCGGGCGCACCATCGGTGGGGGCCCAGCCCGCGAGAAGGGTGGAGCGTTCGAGAACCTCTTCGCCGAGGGCACGCAGATCCTGAGGAGTCCAATGTGACAGAATCGGCGTCAGAACTTCATTGGTCAGTCCATCCATCCAGTCGTCGAGTATTTGGGATTGCAGGGCACTTTGTTCCAGTGGTTCTAAAACTTCGGCAGTGGTTTCATGACCGAGTAGGGTCCCCCATTGTTTGACGACTTGGAGGCTGAAGCTGTGCAGAGTCCCAATCCACGGGGTGAGGCGGACTGCTTCGGCGAGCTGAGGCTGATCGCAGAGGCGCGCCAGTATGCGGTCGCGCAATTGAGCGCCGGCTTTTCGGGTGAAAGTGACAGCCAAAATAGCGTTGGGCTGGGCGCCCGACTCGAGCGTACGCAGGTAGCGCTCCACGAGCACGGTAGTTTTTCCGCTTCCTGCTGCTGCGACCAGACAGACTGGGCCTGGCGCTTGGATGGCATTGTGTTGTTCGGGAGTGGGGTTCATGGCATGGCTCCCGTCCAGCCCGCCCTGCTTCGGCAGAGTGTTCCGTACTCGCAGTATTCACAGGTCTGTGGCGAAGGAGTGGGGCGAAAATCTCCGGATTGGATTGCGTGGATAGTCGCGTTCAGGTGGTCGCGCCCCGCGGAAAGGGTCGTTTCCCATTTCTCTTCATCGAGCCAGTGTCCTCGGGTGAGAGAATTCTTATCAGCTTTGGGGAACTGGCTACTCCTGGCCAAGCCGCGGCGAATTTCACCCAGCTTCAGATCATAAAACAGGACCCCGCCCACCGGTCGGAACAGGCTCTCTGCCGCCAGGGCGTAGATCAACGCCTGAAAGTGGGTGCCTTTGCGCACCTGCTCGGGGGAAAAATCGACGTTTCCGGTTTTATAATCGACGATAAGCGCGGCTCCGTCGGGAGTGGTGTCGATGCGGTCTATACGCCCCTGGAGCGTCACTTCACCAAAGGGGATTTCAAAGTCTTGCTCAAAGCGCGAAGGGCGGAGTTCTCCGAAGGCATCTCTCAGTTTAGTTTCCATAAGAGGGATGGTAGCTGCCACGGGCTCGAATCTTTTGACCAGTGCGGTAGCGAGCCATGCTGGGAGAGCGTGCGCTCCCTCTGCCGCTACTACGCGATCAAGGTGTAGAGAGAAAATCTGTTGGAGTAGAGGCGTTTGAATTTGGCGCCAGTCATTTTCACGAAACGCTTGTTCGAGCGTTTGGTGGGTGAGTTTGCCAAACATAGTTGCAAATGAATCGCGTGGCGAGATGGGGGGGCGAAGGCGTGTGGCGTAGCTATAAAAATACTTCGCTGGACACTCCTGATAAGTTTCTAGTGCTGTCGCTGAAAAAACACAGGGGCTAAACTCGGGGGTGTTTTCCTGTTTACCGGGCGACAGAGACGCCGGAGGGGGTGCGTGGAGCGAAGTTTTATCGCCTACTTGAAACAAAAACCTATGGCCAGGCCCCGGAGCGCTGAACGCTTGGAGTCGTTCCTGTGTGCGTTGTGAGTGGGGTTCCACCTCGGCAATCGCAAACCCCGCGACACGCAAGCGAAACCGCTCTCCAGGCTCCAATGCCAGCACTCCTTTGGGTTCTGGTAACGGCTCACAATACGCCAGTGAAGTGCAGTTTTTCGTCGCGGGTAGAGGGTGCAAGGGCGCCAGAGAAATGTTTCTCCAATCAGGTCCGATGGCGTGGGCGAGTCGGCATTGCAAGTACGCCTGGCTTGCGGCGTTTGCTTCGACGTACAGCTGCACCTGTCGACCCTTTCGGGTTTCAGAATAGACTTTTTCGCACAGACGGTTGAGGAGGGTAGTGGCATCGGAATGGATCACCGTCGGACGGCGAAAGCGGCGCGAACGCGGCTGAGGAAGCGGATTCCAGTTCCATGTTTCGAGGTATTCACTAGCGGGGACGTGCTCCTGAATTCGCCGATAAAACTCCTCAAATCCACCGCAGGGTTGTCGTGCTTTGAGGAAGAGTATTTTCTCTGGGGGGTGTTCCCAGGGTATTTGGGAAAAATGCTGGGCCACGCGATCGGTGCGAGCCATGCGATCCCCTTGTGCCAGAGGGGATTGTAAGTAGAGTTTGAGAAGGCGCAGCAAAAAGTGGTTTTTCGAGGTCGGTGCCAAGTGCGAAAGACAATATTCCGCATCATCGAGTGTGCGTAGTGGGGCTTCGCGCAGCTGTTCCAGAGTGGCGACCCATTCTCCGATAGTGCTGGGAGTGTCTTTGAGAGCGGTCTCAAAGCCGAGCTTTGCTTGGGTGGTTGCTTCGAGAAGGGGCTCACCACACTTGTCCAGAAACTGATCCCAGCTCCACCAGTTTGGGGAAGCGTGCGGAAACGCCTTGCGACTCAGTTCTAGGAGAGACGCGTCTTCAAAAACCACCCATTCAACCGACATGCGCGCATGATACGGCATGGCATGGTGCTTGTCATTGCACACGCGACGCTTCGGCGATCGTCCGGTATTCTACTAAAGGTACCACGTACCTTTTGAAAGGTACGCGGTACCTTTTGGAAAAAGTAACCGCGTACCAACCGGGGGAACTGCGATGAAGATTGCTGTCTGGGGATTTCTGGGGCTGGTGGCGGCATCGGTGTGGGCGGACGATCATGGCGTGTCTAGGCAGCGCCACAAAGCGCTGGAGTTTTACGAGGCACCCAAGTCGCTTTTTCTCGATCCCGACTCTGACAAAAAGCGTCTTTTGGAGAGCTTGCTGGCAAAGCCTGTCCTGGAGTCTTTTGAAGTTCAGCGCCTGTTTGAATTGACTCGTCTGAAAACGCCTTGGATCTGTGAAGGCGACAAACTACGCAACCTTTCCTGGGAGGCCCGAGCCAAACTGCGCGGCCTGAGCTCGGAGACGAAGTCTCACCTGCACCGCGATCTTGCCGAAGAAGCGGCCAGTATCTGGCAGCAGATCCACGGAGCCAAAGGGCTGGGTGCCCAAGCCTCGGAGGAAGAACTTTCGGAGTTTGCCTACCGCTATCGGGGGACGCCATCCGGCATTGCAGCGCTCGAAGAGCTGATCCAGATTTCAGTGAATCACGGCAGCAATGCCATTGCGTGGCTTTATGCCCAGGCGTTGCTCGAAGACGCGAAGCCCGAAAAACTATCTGGACCCACCCTGATGCTCCTGAGCGCGCTGCTCGAGTGGAACCGCTCGCTGCCAGTCGTGTCGCCCCAGGCGGCTCGAGTGCGTCGTAGCCTTTCCAAGAAAACTGCGCTCGTGGTGGGGGGCAAGCCCCTGACACCGGCCCAAACGGACCAAGTCGCCGCGCAGCTGCGTCGGCAAATTGCTCTCGGACCGAAATTTCTCCAGGACCTGAGCCGAGCGCTGACCGACTTCCAATCGCCTGAGTACCAGAGTTACCGGCTCGCGCTGCGTTTTGGACAGCCAGTAAAAGGGTGGGATGCGTGCGTTTTTGCAGACCCCAAACCAGCAGTCGAGTCGGAAGAGGCCCAAGAGTCGGCAAAAGCACTCAAGCATTTGTTTGCCGTGGTTCCCGAACCTGTGAATCTTTTTCCACGTCTCGCAGAGTTGATTTCCGTGGATGCTGAGTACGATCCTCGAGGTGAGGGCGGTGCCTTTTTTCTGGATGTGGCTGTGGGGATGCCCGAGTCCACGTTGAATGCGTTGTTTCGCTACGCAGTTCAAAGCGGCGCGCCGGATCTCCAGGTAGCCGTAGCATCGCAGGTGCAGCGCCGAGCTTATTGGAAAGATCCTCCGGTGGAGGAGGCGGTGCACCTGGCGTTTCAATCCACTGGGATGAGGCGGGTATTTGGAACAGCGATCTTGTCGAAGTGGGGGGTCACCCCTGCGTTTCACAAGGCCTTGCGTCGAGCGGTGGTGGCCCAGCCAAGCCCTTCACCCAATGATGCAGAGTACAAGCTGAATCTATTGACTCGTTTGGGGGAGGGCGATGCGGCTACCGAAAAAGAAATGGCGAGACTAGTAGAAAAACACCCCGAACTAAAAGAGGACCTCGATTCCAGATACGCCAATGCTTGGCCACAGACCTCTCAGGGCGACACGAAAGCGCTAATCGCCATTGTGATGGAGTCGCATCAAAGTACGAACTTGAAAGGGGCTTTTGAACGCGCCCCGCTCCAATCTAAGCTTCGGGTGGTCCAGCGCATCCGCAACGATCTCAAGCGCGCTCAGCCTGCGCCTGCGATCTATGGCGCTCTCTTGCTGATCCAATATTCTGAGTGGAGTGGGTTTGAAGCTTTGGTGCCGGACTTGCTCAAAGTCGTGGACGATCCGGAGTATTCGGCCGTAAGAGAGGACGTGGTAAAGGCGTTGTGGGCGCTTGCAGCCAATGCCATTCCAGAGGACTCCACCCGCCAAAAGCTGGGCGCTTTTTTTGTGAAGGAGGCCGAGCGGTTGTTGACGGCAGAGATTGGAGGTGAGCCTGTGAATTTGGCTCATCTCAGGAGTGTTCTCGATTTCGCAAACTACTATCCCGATTCTTTACGCGGCGCTGTCTATGAGAAATCAAAAAAGAATCCTGAAACAGCGTTGAAGCTACTCCAGCTCCAAAACGATCCCCCGGCACTTGCTAAAGTGCTTGCTGAAAATCTCAGACAAGGGTCCCTTATGGACCATTCAATCGAGCTAGAGACCTTGGGCAAATTGGGGGCAAATGCAAAGGGAGTCGTGCCGGAGCTCGTTCAGATTTTGAAGCGCCCGGATGGCGACCCGGCTGTTCGAAAAACGCAAGACCATTTACTCGTCAGGACACTGCTCGAGATAGGCGAAGTGGATCGCGAAGCTTATTTACCATTGCGCCAGATCGTCGATCGGGCCGACGAAGACATATTCGCGAGCAAAGTTGAACTAGGCACCGTGTCGCAATCGCTGGGTTATCTTGCGCTGCTCTCGCGGGATTTGCCTCCGGCGCGCGAGTACTTGCGGGAGCTCGCAAGCAATCCCAATAGCGCCAAGGGTTTTGTGGCGCTACAAGAGATCGCGCGTGCGGGTAGCGACGACGAGTTTTTGGAGGTTGAGCTCGAAAAGCGCATTGCGGGTGTGGAACGTCGAGGTGGAATCGGAGCGCACGATTCTGTTATTGCCGGGGCGCTGGTGGAATGGGCAGGTCGTTCGGACGAGGCGGCGCAATGGCTAAAGCAATTGCTAAAGGGCTACAACACCCGGTCCAATCTTCCTGCTGAACTGCGAGGGGCTTTGGCGAGTCCTTCTGTTGAGTTGTCCGAGCGCACCGTAAGAATTCTCTCTGAGTTACTGGCAAACAATGATCACGATACGAATGAACTCCTTTGGAAGCTGTACTCCCTCAAGGAAAAGGCCCAACCGGCCTCTCCCGCATTGGTTCAAGCGGCTCTCGGTGCCAAGTCGCTGAGCGGGCTCTCGCCAATCACACAGGTCTTGAAAAATCTCCAGCCTGATTGGGAGCCGATCCTCCCCCAGCTACAAGCACGGCTGGTGCACCCGGCAAAACCCGAAGATTTTGAAAGGGGTTTAGTGTTGGCAGGCGAGATAGGCCCCAAAGCGCGCTTTGCGTTGCCTCAGGTTTTGGCTGCGGTCCGTTCGGACGAACCGCAGCGGCGTTTGCTGGGAGCTAAGGTATTGTGGAAAATCGCTCCGGAGTTATCAGCAGTAAGTGCTGTGGAACTGACAAAGCTAATTGCCGTGAATTTGGAAGGGCAATCCTCTGCCCAGATAAAGGGTTTGTTTTTGGAGGTTCTTTCTGAGCTAAAGCGGATGGGTCCCAACGCGAAGCCTGCTCGAGCCGGCCTCAAACGTCTCGCCGAGGGTGTGGTGGAAAGCGACCTTCGGGCGGGGTTAGAAGAATTGGTTCATACGCTTCAATAAGGTACCGCGTACCTTTAACACCTGGCATCGAAATCCGGCTCACTGCGGCACGAGGAATTGACATTAGAGCGCTAAAATTTCATAGCCTCTGGGACACTTCACATCCTCAGGAGGGATTATGTTCCGGAATCCACGCACATTTGCATTCGTCCTCGCAGTTTTTTCCAGTCCCGTATTTGGTGCGAGCTTGGACTATGCGCAGATTAACAAGACTCTCTCAGCAATTGCTGCTGAAGTGATCGAGGCAGCCCAAGTACAAGACGCCTCCGGCAAAGACCTCTTGGGATCGCTCAATCTCCAGATAGATGAGAAAGCTACCGATCTCGACAAAGGAAATCTTGATGTGTCGGCTTCGCTTTCGGTCTTGAGCACCCGTTGGGCACCAGGCAAAGCCAGTTCCATTGCGGCTCGTGTCGAAACCAAGCTAGCGGAAGTCAACGGCACCGAAGAAATGCATGTCATTGCATCGCTCTCGACCAAGACGGATGTTTTGAAACTTGCGAAATACGTCATAGCAGAAATGAAAAAATCCTCTGACCCCTGCTCGGAGGCAAATATTCAATCCAAATCCTTCGACAAAGACGAGCAAGAATACCTCGAAGATGTTTGTCAGGAGCGCGACGACTTAGAAACAGCCAAGGACATGGGCGTGTTTTTGGATGGCATGGAGGCGATTGTCAAAAAGCGCTTGGCCTATCTAAAGAAATTTGAAATCGAGCTTCCTGAATTGAGCGAAAAAAAGGCTCTCACCGCATTGCTCAAAGCCTTTGAAAACCGAACCGACAAAAAGAGCTTGAAGCTCACTTGGAATGAACAGCTGCAAATCGTCGATGGCACGAAGACAACTGCGTTAATTTTGAACGTGAACGACTCTTTACTCGAAGTCGCGGTCGAAGGCGTCTCGATCGAAGGAGCGGTGGCGTTTAATAACGTAAAAAAAGAACTTCAAGAGTTTGCGATGAAGCTTTCTCTAGAAGACGGCGATCCTGAGAAAAAAGCGTTTAACGAACAGATTCGCAAATCCCTGGCCGAATTTGTCGGGTTTGCCGTGGAGCTGATTATCGCTAAGTAAAAAAGATGAGTAGAGGAAAGAGGGGGGCGCCTGTCAGGCGCCCTCCCTTTTTTTTTACTGGCAGATAGAAGCGGGAAAAACAGGGCAATCCTTTGAGCTGAGCGGATTGTCCCGTAGTCTGAGCTGCTTGAGACTTGTTAGCGCAGACAGCCCACTCACGTCGGTGAGCTTGTTGTCTTCTAGCGAGAGCGTTTCCAAGGTGGTGAGGACTTCGAGCTCTTTCACCGAAGTGAGCTTGTTGCTACTCAATACGAGCACTTTTAAGTTTTTAAGATTCTCTAGGCCTTTATCGATCCAGCGGACTTCGTTATTTCCCATGTACAGCTCTTCGAGGCGGTAATGAGCGTCTGCTTGGTTTGGAATGACCATAGTGTGGTAATGATTCCCGGTCAGGTCCAGGATCCGCAGCCGCTCCAGATACTCCAGTTTCAACACACCCACCTGCCGGGCATCGCGCATGCTGAGCTTTTCCAGTTTAAAGAGAGTTCCGAGCTGGCTCCCAACGTTCCAAAGCGGATTGCTGTCCAACGTAAGTGTTCGTAGGCGTGTGAGCCCGGAGAGCGGACCCACATCGTGGATCTGGTTGCGAGCGAGCTCCAGCTCTTCTACGTACAGGAGCTCTTTCATAAAGCCCAGGTCTGTGAGGTTGCTGTCTTCCACCTCGACCTTGCGTAGGGCGCGCATTTCTCCCAAGGCCGAGTAGTCCTGGATCTGAGTCCCATGGAGCCGGAGTTCGGTTAACCAATGCTTGGAAGCCGTGAGCCATTCTAAGTCCCGCGCGACCAACCCATTCACGGACATGGAACGAAAATTTCCGGAAGAGAGTTCCACTTTGGTTTCCGGGCTGGCGTGGAGCTCGAGCGTCTGCACTGTGTAGGGAAGGTTTTTCAGTGTGAGATTGCCCACGAAAAGTGTCAGATCCTTGATGGCTTTCAAGTCGGCAACCGTGTCGGCGTCCTCGCCACTGTTTAACGTTACTTGGAGAGACTGGAGTGCCGGCAGTTCCGTCAAAACGGCAAGTCCTTGGGCTTGCGCGCGGACTCCCGAAATCCTCAATGTATGGAGCTGTTTTAAAAAGCGCAGGGGCTCCAGCGAATGCACGGTTTGCCCTGAGATGTTGAGGCTCTTCAACCAGCTCAAGTGCGCAATAGGGGTGAGATCCGGCGTGAAGAAATAAGCAAACGTCCCCCCAGGCAGAACCAATTTTTCTACTTTGCTCAGGCTTTCACCCAGTTCCGAGCAGGTCGCCTTTTCTGAAGAACGCTCTTTGCCCTGGAGCAGGGCGTTCCATTCGACGTGTTTGCGCAAGGCATCGAGCGTCTGGGTCGTGTCTGCGGAAAGCACGGAGCTTTCGCAAAGCTGAATAAAGCTTGCCTTATCGGCAAAGCACGGGCTTGCGGCTGCGAGTAGTACCAAGAACAATCGAAACATTTCCAATCCCCCATTTAGGTTTGTTTAGTTGTAAGGCTAGGGGGAATGCGCACGCGTTTCCAATAAATGAACGCAATCAGAGTTATAGGCAGAACTAATACCCAAAGTTATAATAGACTGATGCGACTAAACATGGCGAGATTTGGGGTGTTGGTTTGGGCTTTTACCTTGTCAGGGGTTCTGACCAGTGCGGCAACGGTTTCGGTATTTCCTCAGAACGGGGTGATGGTTGCCACTTCATTAACGGGGAAGCCGGAGGTAATTCAATTAGCCAATGGGGAAATTGCCAATGCAGCGAGTTTCGCCCCGGAAACGGCGAGCCTGCTCTACAAAATTTACACCGATTGGCGACAGGCGCAGGGGGTGTTGCCCGACGTGGCGGAGCAGTTTTGGCAAAAGCAAAAAATCAAAGAATCCACCGCAACCAAGCCTAGCGAGAGCGCAGACGTGATCGCGAGCCAGGGGGCAGTTTGGGGGAAGACCCGCAGCGGGTACCAACCGATTCCTGTAGTGAATGGTAAGGTTACAGTCGACAGCCGGTTTCTCCCGTCGGTCGCTGGGGCGCTGCGCGATCATTATGCTCAAGCCCAAACACGGGGGAAACTTTCGCCTCTGGCCGAGCAGTACCTGCGTGAGTTCAACACAAATCACGCAACGCAGGTGTCACAAATGACACCTTCGCCCCAACAAAAACCTGCTTTTCACGCTGTAGCGGCAAAAGTGAGGGCGGTCGCAGCTGGGCCGCAAACCCAGCGTACCAATCCTCTAGGCTTGGTGTACATGAACCCTCTCCCGTACCCAGAGCTCTATAAGCAGTGCGAAGAAGCTCATTTGAACAACCAATGCATCGATGGGCGCCACTACGCACTCTGGGGGGAGATGGATCACACCGTGTGCACTGGAAAGACGTTCTCTGTTCTGGGACACACACCGTGCGAAGCGCGGGCGCGGTTTCAGTTTGAAAAGTGCATCGCCCTAGAAAAAGAAAGCGAGACACCCACTTGCACGAGCGTAGTGGCGGGGGAGGAGCCAAACGCCCGCTCCAAACAGATTCGACAGTGCCGCGCGGAGCTGATCAACGAAAACTGCCGCGATGGAATTGCGCTTGATCCGATGCAGTGTGTTGTTTCTGTGGCCCAAAATCCGGGTGGCAAGCCACTCGCTTTAAGATCGACCAACGCGGATAGCTGTGTTTCTGCTTCTCGCTTGGGATTTGAGGCCTGTGTTCTTTCTCGAACGCCACTGAACGTGGTGGGTAAAGAAATCGAGTGCAGAAGGCTTGCCAAGCAAGATGAACCCTTTAAAGTAAAAATCGCTTCTGCAAAGGACCTTGGAACGACCTCTTCTGGATGGGGGCGTGAGTATATCTTTTTTCATGATCAAAAAGATCTCAACAGAAATGACTATGCTCGTTTTGAGAGCTGTTTGGTGACTCTCTTCGGTCGGGCGAATGTGATTTCTTTCCCCTACGGCAATCCTTCGTTTGTTTTGATTTCCAATTGGGGGAACCTTGGGGTGCCGTCATTGGAGTATCTTCATCGAAAGGCGGACAGCAATCAGGATTGCAATTATCTCAGATCAAAGCGCCCCAATTGGGATGCAACGTTCAAGGCGCATCAGATGGGTCCATGGGGTGTTGCGCATGAAGATTACAGCGTAATCGGTTCTGATCCATTTCGTTGAGGAAGGGTAGAAAAAACTCCCCCACTTCTTCATTGCGCTTTGCGCATGTCTTTTGAGAGGTAGAGCTGTCGGATTTGGTTCAGTATCGCTTCGAATTCTTTGAATTCGTCATCTGAACGCAGGCGAAAGTCACGACTCCAGTCGCCTTGGCTGTACAGCCAAAGCTGGCGTTGGAGTGCAATAACCGGTCCCGTGAGCCTTCGGGTAACATAAAACGCGGTGGCAAACATGGCGGTAATCGTGAAAAGGAACAAAATAAACAACGATAGTTCTAAGAGTTTTTGTTCATGTCGTACGACTTCGATCACTTGCGCCGAAATCCCCAACTCATCTCCCATAAACAAACTATAGTTTCGTTGGATAAACCAAGCCATGACAAAAATCGTCACAAGCGCGGTAAAGGCCGAGACCACAGTCAACACCATGGCGTACTTTAATTGAATGGGGAAACCTCGATACCTGCGTCGGATCGGAGTGGGTTTTCGCATCGTTCTACTTTACCAGCAAAGCCCCTAGCTCTGAAAGATCTGCAATCGACCGCGGCGCGTTACTCCGCCGTGGAATACAAACTGCGCTCAGCCCAGTGCTCTTTTCGATGCGCTTTGCCCATTCCTGCTGTTCTTCAAACAGGGCGTTCTGGAACTGGAGAATGCGCTGAATCGCTTTGTTCTCTGGAGTCGAATCTTTCGAAAAACCAGTGGGCTTGGATTCCAGCTGATTGAACAGCATTTGAGAGAGCGGAATGCGCTTGTCTTTGAGTGTACGCACAAATGCTTCACAGTCCTGCGCACGGGCTTCGCTAGGGACCGTGACGAGTAGAAAAGCCGCCTGGGGTCCCTGCAAGATTTCCAACACTTGCAGATTGCGTTTTTGAAAGCCTGCTTGCATGCCTTCCAAATCCCCCAAGAATCTCCCCAATGAATCCAAGAACTCAGCGCCAAAGACGAGCTTCAGTGCACTCAGCGCAAGCTTGGTCCCAGTGCGAAAAAACTGAGTGTAGAGTTTTCCACCACCCTGGAACCACTTGAGAACAGAATTATCCATAAAATCTGCCATGCGTTGAGGCGCATCAAACAGCTCTCGGGCATTGTCCGATGGCGGAGTATCGACGATAACTTTGTCATAATCCGAACTGGTCGCAAACTCCAACAGGCGTTCCATCGCCGCGTATTCATGTGACCCGCCCAGGCTGTCCACAATGGTTCGGTAAAAGGGATTGCCTAAGATCTTGTTTTTTTGATCCGGGGAAACCGCAAAGGTTTCGATGATGCGATCGAAATAGCGTTCCGTGTCCAGCATGGATGCCGAAAGTGTGCCCTTGGCCCCGGGTAAGGGAATTCTTTGAATGTCTTTGGGAAAGCTCTCAAAGCCGAGAGCTTGTGCCAAGCGGCGGGCCGGGTCCACGGTCAATACGACTGTCCGGTAACCCGCTTGGGCTAGCTGGACTCCCAACGAAGCCGCTAGGGTGGTTTTCCCCACGCCCCCCGGACCACCAACGATAAAAACCCGTTTGTCGTGAAAAATGGAATTCACAACGTCTCCAAATGGCTGGCTAAGTTCTCGACGTTTTCTTTCCAACTGTTGCTGCACTGTCTGGGGTGTCTTAGTTCGGCTAGCCCCACCGTTTGCGCTAAGGACAAAGTCTGCTCTTGATCGGCAAGTCGAGAGTTCCAAATCTGGAGGCTCGTTCTCACTTCGTCGGAGACTGATTGAAGAGTAGAGTCCTCTGACCTTAGCCAAAGTGGTAGGCATTGATTCAAGTGAAGGAACCCAAATGAAAAAGCGTGAAGTGGAGCCAGGCTTTCTTTGAGCTCGCGGCACTCAACCAAGGGTAACTCCTCGGGGAGAGACACCAAGTCGAGCCGGGTCTCGGGCGAGCGAAATAACTCACAAACTCTTTCGGCATCTCGGGCAATAAACCCCACCTTGAAAAGCTTTTGAATGCCGAGCGGAGATTTAAAAAACGATTTTGCGTGGCCGCTGCTGGGCATGTCGATGAGGAGAATATCCTGCTCTTTGCGCTGGTACAGATCCCAAATCTTTCCTGCCATGACAGCATCCGCCAGGCCAGGCGCTGCGGACACAAAGGTGCGCAAAACATGGTTGTCCAAAACAGAGTCGTAGAGTTTTTGAAACCGAATGATTTGCAGTGCGTACTCGCGAAATGCGCTCAGGGTTTCCAGTCCGATCCATTTTATGTCGAGAGACTCAAAAAGAGGGGCGGAGGTCTGTTTCCCGAGGGGCTGCCACCCGGCAACAGCAACTCGAGCGCCACGGCGCTTGCACGCTAATGCGGTTGCCCAGGCGAGCGAGCTTTTGCCCACTCCACCTTTGCCCGTGAAAAAAATAGTACGTCGTTTGAGGCTGTCGTCGAGATAACTCAAGGCAGGGTCAGGTTACTGCCATTAGCGCCAGAGCTCAAGTGCGCGAGAACGATTTGCAAAACTCTCTGAGAAAACAGCAGCCCGGCATGTCCCACCCCAGCTAGTTCAATGTTTCGAACTCCGTCCCAATGAGCACGCTCCTGCGGCCATAGCAGCACGTCGAGCGTTCCGCGAACCGCGACGGCTTGCGTTTTTCGCAGGGGAGGCGCTTGCGCCAGCATTTGCAAAGTTTTGCTGCCTGGGGAAAGTTCTTTGAGCTGTTCTAGCCAGGTGTAGCGGGAGAGCTCGGTGCCCTGGTGAGGTGTTCCGAGCGTGATCAGCTTTCGAATCACACCGTCTTGCTCGAGGACCTGCAAAACATAGCGGGCAAGTATTCCTCCCATGGAATGCGCAATGACATCCACTTGTTCTACGCCATACTGTTTTTGCATTTGGTGGATGGTGCGCAAGACTTGTTCCGACAGCCGCGGAATGGTGTGTTGCACGGTCGCCAAATTCGCCGCCCGAAAGTGGCGCCAGCCCTGAAGGACCATTTTTTGTTTCAGCCAGGCAAATGCCGACGGGTTGTGCAAGAACCCGTGAATAAAAAGCACTGGCGGTTTTGGCTCGACTTGTTTGGGCCATAGGGGGCGGACTACAGGAAGCGAGGGGGTTGCAAGACCCAGGGGGTAGAGTTCATAGGCAAGCAGTGACGCTCCGGCTTCGCGCAGAATTGACCAGCTCTGCTCGCGCCATTGGCGTAGTGGTAGTGTTGCTGTCCCCAAAGATGTTCCCCCAACCGTTCGTTCAGCTCACCTTATTTGACCCGCTCCTGTCAATCTGGCTTGGCTACCACTATCCAGGATAGCCGCTTTGCGGGCGAGGGTGAGGCGGCTATAATGGTGGGGTTTCGAACCGGGGTAATTACATAAAGGAATGACCATGAAGAATCGAAAAAGCTGGAGCGCTATTTGGGTTGGCCTAGTTTGCGTGTTTGTGACGGCGTGCGGCACCCAACAGTTTACCCAGGGCGAATACGACGATGTTTCACAGGATCGGCTTTTAGACGATAAGTTTAACGAGGGGGACATGCGTCGCATCGCGGACGCCATGGTGGCCTCGCTTTCTGGAAGCGCTGTGGTTCAAGGGGGAGCTAAACGTCCGGTAGTTCTGGTGACATTGGTAAAGAATCGGTCCGAAGAACACATCGACATGAAGAGCATGACCGACAAAATTCGTGTGGCTTTGGTAAAGAGTGGCAAGTTCCGGTTCACTGAAAAAGAAACCCGCGGAGATTTGGCTGAAGAGATGGAATACCAGAACCAATCTGGTTATGTGGATGCGGCCACTGCCAAGAAAATCGGCAAGCAAATCGGCGCAGATTACTTTTTGACCGGCGAGATCACGGATCGAGTGCAAGAAGTCGGACGAAAGAAATACGTCTATTACAAAGCCACTTTTAATCTGGTGAATATCCAGACCGGGATTCTGGATTGGACGGACGAAAAAGAAATCCGCAAGTACTACCAGAAACGCTCGGTTGGCATGTAGTGAAACGGTTCGCACGCTTCTTGCGCCTGTTCCGGGCTGGTGCGGTCCTTTTTCTACTGGTGGGTTGCGCCGGGTATAGTAGCAAGATCCAACGTCCCAGGGGGTTGTACGAGGCGGGACAGTTTGAGACTGCCGCCGCGGAACTTGAGGCACTTTCTCAGGTCAGTGACAACGACCAGCTACTTTACCTGATGGACCTGGGAATGGTTTACCACGCTGCGGGCAAGTACTCTGAGTCCGTGAAAAAGTTCGCGCAGGCCGAAAAGCTTGCCGCTTCAAAGGATTTCACAAGTGTCACCCAAGAGGTCGGCGCGGTTATCACCAACGACGATGCGCTCTTTTACAAGGGCGAGGATTTTGAAAAAATCTTGCTCAATGTCTACCAGGCCATTGACTACGCTTTGGCGGCGCAGTGGGAGGATGCGTTGGTCGAGTGCCGTCGGTTGAACCGCAAACTGGATATGCAGCGCGATGCCACGGGTGGTCTATCAAAGTTTAATTTTTTCGCCAAGTACCTCGCCGCTGTTTTGTTTGAGTCGCAGGGAGATTGGAACAGCGCTTTTGTGGACTACCGACTCCTGCATAAATGGGCACCTGGTACTCCTTATCTAGGGGCTCCGCTGCTGCGGGCTGCGGATCGGCTCCAGGCTACTCAGGAGTTAGAGCGTTACCGTAAAGCTTATCCTGAAGAGCAGAACTACCGTCTGGGAAAACACTCTGGAGAGATTGTCTTGCTGCTCGAGCAGGGCAAAGGCCCTGTGAAAGTGCCTTCTGCCCAGCACCATTTGGTGCCTGTCTTTTCTAGACGTTCGTACCGGAGCCGGTCAGCTGTATTGCGCGTTGCCTCGGCCCCACAGCTCTCGGCGACTTCCTACCCCTTGTTCAGCATTGAGCAAACCGCTATCGACGAATTGAACGAGAAATTACCAGGAATTATCGCTAAAAAGATCGCAGGTGTGGCCGCCAAACAGGCGGTGGGGGCAGGGGTGAGCAAAGCCACCGAGAATAAGTTTTTGGGGTTTCTAACGAGTCTTTTTCTCCACGCAACAGACAAAGCCGATTTGCGCAGTTGGACGACCTTGCCCGCGACCCTGCAAATCGCCCGGCTCACGGTTCCGGCTGGACGATTGGACATCGAGCTTGATATGGTCGGCAGCTCCGGTGAAAAGGCGCCGCAAGTGGCCCGCTGGCCGGGGTTCGAAATCAAGCCTGGCAAGGTACACTTACTCAGTTACCGAATGCCCGACTGAGCTAGAAAGGTTTCTTCGTGGCAGTAAAGACGGAAATGCCCTCCCAATATAATCCTAAGGAAGTCGAAACGCGGTTGTACCAGGGATGGCTCGAAATGGATGCGTTCAAGGCCGATGCGCAATCCACAAAAAAACCGTACACGATTGTCCTGCCACCCCCCAACGTCACCGGAGTTTTGCATATCGGCCATGCGCTTACTTGCACGCTTGAAGACATTTTAATCCGACACAAACGCATGCAAGGATTCAATGCGCTCTGGTTGCCGGGCACGGACCACGCGGGAATTGCCACTCAAATGGTGGTGGAACGCATGCTTCAAAAAGAAGAAGGCTTAAGCCGCCACGATCTCGGCCGGGATAAGTTTTTGGAGCGCGTCTGGAAGTGGAAGGAACAGTCTCAGACCACCATTCTCAGTCAGCTAAAGACTATGGGATGCAGCTTGGATTGGAGCCGGTTGAGGTTCACGCTGGACGAGCATGTTTCCTACTCTGTCAGAGAGTGTTTTGTTCGTCTTTTCAAAGAAGGCTTGATCTACCGCGAGCAGGCTATCATTCAATGGTGCCCACGCTGTCGAACCGCGCTCTCCGATCTGGAAGTCAAGTTCAAGGCAGTCAAAGGTAAGCTGTGGACGCTGAAGTATGTCCATAGCGAAGATCCCGGTCGTTTTCTTGTTGTGGCGACTACACGGCCCGAAACTTTGCTTGGTGACACGGCCGTGGCGGTGCATCCCGACGATGAGCGTTACGCTTCATGGGTAAACGCCTCTGTGAAAGTACCGCTCAATGGGCGCGTTGTGCCCGTTATTCGAGATAGTTACGTCGACAAAGAGTTTGGAACGGGCGCATTAAAGATCACTCCCGCGCACGATCCAAATGACTATTTGCTGGGCAAGAAACACGCGCTGCCGATGATTTCTGTTTTCGATGAGCGAGCGATACTCAACGAAAACGCGGGAGTGTATCAAGGGCTGAACCGCGAAAAAGCGCGAGAAAAGATCCTCGCCGACCTAGCGCTTGAGGGACTCTTACTCGGGGAAACTGAACATTTGCATAATGTTGGCCATTGCGATCGATGCAATGCCGTCGTGGAGCCGAGCCTGAGTGCCCAGTGGTTCGTAGATGCTAAAACTCTCGCCCAACCCGCTATCGAAGCCGTCGAAAAGGGGGAAATCGAAATTATCCCCAAGGAATGGGAAAAAACCTACTTCGAATGGATGCGTAATATCCGGCCTTGGTGCATTAGTCGCCAGCTCTGGTGGGGACACCGTATCCCAGTTTGGTATTGCCAGGGGTGTCAGCATGTGACCACCAGCGTGGAGACCCCCACGGCGTGTGAGAACTGCGGGGACAAGCGTCTAAAACAGGACGACGATGTCTTGGATACGTGGTTTAGTTCAGGGCTTTGGCCTTTTTCCACTCTGGGTTGGCCCAACGACACCGCCGACTTCAAAGCGTTTTACCCGAACAACGTGATGGAAACCGGGTTTGATATTCTCTTCTTTTGGGTTGCCCGCATGATCATGCTGGGCAAAAAAATGACCGGCCAGTTCCCCTTCAAAACGGTTTATCTGCATCCTATGGTGCGGGATGAATACGGTCAAAAAATGTCTAAGACGAAGGGGAATGTTAAAGACCCTTTGGAGATCGTCGATACTTTGGGAGCCGATGCATTGCGTTTTACTTTAGCATCGATGGCTGTTCATGGGCGCGATGTATTGCTGTCCGATGCGCGAATTGAGGGGTACCGCAATTTTGTAAACAAGATCTGGAATGCGTCCCGTTTTGTGTTGATCCATTTTGGCGGAGTGGAAAAATCCTCCCCTAATCGCCAGGACGAAATCAATCGTTGGATCTGGTCCCGGCTAAACGAAACCAAACGCGAAGTGAACACAGCTCTGGAGCAATACCGGTTTTTTGATGCAGCTAATCGTCTCTACCATTTTGTTTGGAGTGAATATTGCGATTGGTATCTGGAGTTTATTAAACCGGACATTGAATCCCGCAAAAAAAACGGGGACTCCACTCCAGTGGAGGTTCTCGAGCAGGCTTTGCGCCTATTGCATCCAATCATGCCGTTTATCACCGAGGAGGTTTGGCAGAGATTGAGTTTGCGGTCGAGCCAGATTTCCATTTCGAAAACAGATTACCCAACCTATCTAGAGTCCGATCGCGATGCCGCCGCCGAAGCGCGTATTGGGCGAGTGATTGCCGTGATCGACGCCATTCGCTCCAAGCGAGGAGAGAGTGGGTTGGCTCCGGGTGTGCTGATAGAAGCGGGAGTCGCTTTGGCGCCGGCGGGTTTGAGCGAACTCAAGCCTTTTGAGTCCTTTATTGTGCCGCTGTGCCGTTTGTCCAAGCTCACCCTGGGTGCCGCCAAACAAGCCGGAGACGTCGTCATTCCACTCACCCACGGAAACGAAGCCATCGAGGTTTATATTCCTCGCAATCAGTTGATCGACGTCGAGACTGATCGCTTGCGAACGCGCAAAGATTTGACTTCGGCTGAGGAAGAGTTGGCGCGAGCGATTGCGCGTCTAGGAAGCCCAGGTTTTGTGGGAAAGGCCCCGCCGGAAGTGATTCAAGGGGCCAAGGACCGTAAGGAAGCTCTGGAGAAAAAAGTCGCGGCCCTCAAGGCCTATTTAAAAGAGCTCGGACCAGCGAACTAGGGCTGGGGTGCCTGCAGGTGCGCCCGCAGGATTTCGATGCGTTTTTGAAGGACTCTACGTCGCGCAAGCAAGTCCAATCCACCTTGGTTGCCTGGGCTGAGGCCTCGGGCAAACGCAAAGATAGGTTCGGTTTCTGAGCGGAAAGAGTTGAGGAATTGGGTCACGGGTATTCCAAAATTGGAATTGCCGGACAACACAATAACGATCTGATTGAGGAAGTTACCCAGTAAATAGCCGGCCCAATCGTTTGTATTACAGCCCATCCAACGAAGGAAGATCTCGATGCTAGAGGAGATATAAGCGCAGTTGGAGCTCTGTAAGTAGCGGTCGCACCCGTCCAAACCCGACTGCAGGGTTTTTAAAATTTGGTCATTGGTACCCATGCTTTGGAAAGTTTCTAGCCAGGCTAGCGCTTTGAGCTCCATTTCCGCGGCTTGCAAGGATCGCGATGGGGACATGCCTCGCGATACGTCTTCCAGGGTGGAACGCACCGATTCAGGGAGGTTTTTTAGTCGCAATAGGCGGTGCACTTCTTCAACGGGGATTTGCGGGCCTTCAGTGAGCGCCAGGAAGGAGAGGGCTTTTGCAGCTTCTAAGGGGAGCAAGGCGCCCACTAATGAAACCAGAGCTTTCTCATCGTAGGTTCTCTGTCCCGAGGCGGGGTCTGCAAAAATACCATGAAGCTCGACCCAGTTGCGCATTTCCCGTGGCAAGGGCGACTCGTAGTTTTGAAAACTGGGCCAGGCATCCAATATTTTCTGCGCAAAGGTTTCCGCCCTAAACGCAAAATGGCACATAATAAAAAGGGTGAGTTTGGACAGGCCCTCGGGCTTCAGCGTGGAGAGAAGGGCAACCGATCGTTCAAAGTCTTCACTTTGCATCCCGAGCCGCTGCTGGTTTTCCAAAAGCGCAAAACGATTCTGAGTCTCGACCAAGAGTCGAAAAACAAGCCCGGTGGCGAAGGCATGACGCCGTTCTGTGGGAAGAGTTGGAAACTCAGCCAAAAAGTCGCGGGCCTTGGCTCCCGAGCGAATTCCCAGGTCTTGTAGTTGCAAGGCAGTAATCCGGGTGAGCAGGGCTGAGTCAGCAAACTGGATAAACTCCAGGTGTGGTTGGAAGTGTTGCTGGAGCACAGCGAGTTGCTTCATCCACTCCGGCGCCCAATTGCCTCGGACGATTTCCTGCATAAGGGGGTTGTCCAAATTGAGCGAAGTGGAGTTCCAGTGGGGCGCTCCCATCAGATCGGCCAAATGCGTAAATACTTGTACCAGTTCCGAGCAATTCGCGCCGGCTGGCGGACCGGCAATGAGCGACGGGAGCGGTTTTTTAGGGTCAGGGACTTGGAGCGTTGGATCTGCGAATAGCTGGGCTGGAAGCCAGCCTATTCCAAGACCGATAAGAAGTGTACCCCAGTAGGTTCGATTTTGCCTCACACCCAACATCCGTAGCAAACCAGACAATCACTCGGTGCGTCATGAAGCAAGCTAAAAGCACTTTGAAGAAAAAAGCCTAGGAAGCTTTCAGTTTCAAGATGATACGAGCCTATTCATTCCGCAGTTTGCCTGTTAGTTTACCGCAATGTCTGCCCTGGCTACTTTGCTCAAACGCTACTTGCTTCCTCGGCACGGCAATTTGCTCTCCTTTGCGTTGTGGGTGAGTGTTGCGGGGGTGGCATTGGGCGTGATCCAGCTCATGGTTGTCTTGGCGGTAATGACAGGTTTCATCGAGCTTTTTGAGCAAAACTACACGCGCATTTCTTCGGAAATCATTGTTGTTCCGCGGCCTGACACTACCCTTGGTGCCAATCTCGAAGCCTCGCTTTTGAAAGTGAGCGGAGTGGAAGCGATTACAGCCGCAGAGCTTGCTCAGGGCATGGTTCTAAAAAACGGCGTGGGCGGGGTGGTAATTGAGGGAATTGATCGCCTGACTACTGACAAGGTCACTCCCTGGAACGTGATTTTGCGAGCGCCCCCTCTCAAGGGCCTCGAAGAGAAGAACCCGTATTGGATTTGGTTGGGTTCTCAGCTTGCAGACAAACTCGGCGTCAAAGCGGGGGACACTGTGGATTTGATGATTGCAGAAGGCAAATCTCGCAAGGTGGTTCCTTTTGTCGTAACCGCGGTTGCAAAGTTTGGGATATACGATCACGATCTGCGCTATGTGCGCATGGATATTCATGCCTTGAACGAATTATTTCGCCGCCACCATTTAGAGCCCTTATATAAAGTCAAAGTCGCCCAAGGTTATACGATCGAAACCGTTGCCGAGAATATTAAGCGGGAGTTGGGTCGTGGGGTGAATGTCAAAAAATGGTCTGATGTCCACCAAAACGTGTTCATCGCGGTGAGCCACCAGAAAAAACTGCTGTTTCTCATCCTACAAATCGTCGTAGGGCTTGCGGCGATGAATGTCGTTAATCTTTTGATGATGAGCACACACCAGCGGCGACGGGACATTGCGATTTTGCGCGCGATGGGAATGCGTTTTTCACACGTGCTGCAGTTTTTTGTTTTTCAAGGCGCAACGGTGGGCATGGTGGGGGTCCTGTCCGGCATCCTTCTGGGCTATGTCGCGTGTGGTTTGATTGAACTGGTACAACCCTCCTTTTTGAGCGAAGCAGTTTACAATGCCACCCGACTTCCGTTGAAAGTGCGGCTAGGCGATGTTGCTTTAATCGGGGGAGCGGGTTTTGTTTTGTGTTTGGTATTTAGTTTTATCCCGGCGGTGGCGGCGGCACGTTCCCGTCCGGTGGGTGCGTTGAGGTACGAGTAGGAATGAATTCCAAAGCAGTTTTGGTTGCGAGCAAAGTAAGCCGAACATTTTTTAAGCGAGGTTCGGATCCGATAGAAGTGCTCAAGCAAGTCAACCTCGAAGTCGATGCCGGTGACAGCATTGCGATTGTCGGAAAGAGTGGGAGCGGCAAGAGCACATTGCTCCATGTTTTGGGGACGCTAGAGCGGCCCACATCGGGGAGTGTTCTGTTTTTGGGGCAGGAGTTGAGCCGATTTGGCGAGGCGAAGTTAGCTCGGTTTAGAAACGAGGAGATCGGTTTCGTTTTTCAGTTTCATTATCTCATGGTGGAATTCAATGCTTTGGAAAACGTCATGATGCCCGCTCTGATTGCGGGGAGCAGCCGGCGCGAGGCGCGCATTCGGGCGCTTTCTCTCATCGAAAAAGTGGGGCTGGCGGATCGCGCAACTCACAAGCCTTCGGAGTTGTCGGGAGGCGAGCAGCAACGCATCGCGATCGCGCGTGCGTTAATGATGAAGCCCAAAATTCTTCTCACAGATGAAATGACCGGAAACCTGGATCCCGCTACCGGGGCACAGGTGTTTGGCATGATTCACGCTATGCACCGAGAGCTCGGGACGGCGATCGTCTCCGTGACCCATGATCTAGAGCTCGCGCAGAACTACCGCAAAGTCTACCGGCTCCAAAACGGGGTGCTACAAAGGCAGCAAGATGCCCGATAACTTGGTTTACAAAGGGCACCGCGTCGGTTTAGAATCGCGCCCTGTCGAAGTTCAATCATTTCGATGGGTTAGCTAAGGGTTTTTAATTTTGGGCATGCATCGGTACCTTCCACGCTTATTCTCCGCCGCGCTTTTTCTGTCGCTCTGGTTTCCGGCGGCGGGTTGGGCTGCGCGCTCTTCTGCACCGGTAATCAACAAAATCTCCGTGCAGGGGAATCACAAGATCGAGACCAACGCGATTTTGCAGAAAGTACACTCCAAAAAAGGTTCCGCACTTTCACTGGAAATTATTCGCGAAGACATCAAGGCGATTTTTTCGTTGGGGTACTTTGATCAAGTTCAGGTGGAAGAAGAAACCACGCCGACCGGGGTCGAGCTGATTTATGTTGTCAAAGAACGTCCCACAGTTGCGCGGATCGAATTCGAGGGGCTGGATGCACTTGAAATTGAGGACGTGCGCAATGCAATCCCGGTCAAGCAGTACGAGGTTCTAGACATCCACAAGCTCAACCTTGCCGTGAGCAAGATGGGAGAGATGTACGAAGAAAAAGGTTTTTATCTGGCCGATGTTCGGTTTGATATCCGTCTTGAGGAAAAACGCAACGAAGCCTTTATTACTTTTAAGATCCGCGAAAACGACAAAGTTCAGGTCAAGCAGATCAATATCATTGGGAACAAGGTCGTCTCTGACTCCACCCTCAAGGGCTTTATGCAAACCCGCGAAGGGGACTTGCTCTCTTGGATGACCGGAAGTGGGTCGTATCGTGAGGCGATTTTCGAGCGGGATATTGCCACCTTGGGCTACTACTACGGCACTTTGGGGTACGTGCGGGCAAGCTTTGGAAAGCCCGAAGTTACTGTGTCTCCGGACAAAAAGTATATTTTCATCACCTTCACCGTCGATGAAGGTGAGGAGTATTCTGTTGGCAAGATCGACTTTGTGGGAGATCTGCTTTTTGACAAAGCGGAGCTTCAAGAAGGGTTGCTGCTTAAGACCGGAGAGGTGTTCAACACGGACACCTTGCGCCGGGAGACCTTGCGGCTGACTGAAAAGTTTTCAGACCTCGGGTTTGCTTTCGCTAATGTTGTTCCTCAGCCAGTTATCCACGACGACACCAAGACGGTAGATCTGGTTTTTGAAGTCGACAAAGGTCAACGTGTCTTTATTGGGAAAATCTTCATCACTGGCAACAGTCGAACCAAAGATCATGTGGTGCGTCGCGAGTTGAAAATCTTTGAAGGGGAGCTTTTCAACGGGAGCAAAAAACGCGAAAGCCGAGAAAATGTTTTGCGATTGGGTTATTTCGATGAAGTCGAGTTTCACCAGACCGCTTCAAAAACCTCAGATGAGATTGTCGATATTGAAGTCAAGGTTAAGGAGCGTTCCACGGGCCAACTCGTCATTGGAGCGGGTTACGGGAACGGTCCCGTGGGATTCACGTTCAACGCACAGCTCTCTCAAAACAATTTTTTGGGAAATGGCCAGGTCGCGAGTTTTTCTGCAGAGATTTTAACAGGCCAGCAGTTCTATCAGTTTAATATCGGATTTCACGATCCCTTTGTGGGCACTTCGCTGTGGAGCATGGGGGGAGACATCTACCAGCAGCGCCGCCAGATGTTTTCTATTCCTGGGGTGCCCACCTTTGACGAGACGAAAACCGGAGCAGATTTCAAGCTGGGCCACCAGGTGATGGAGTTCACCAATCTTTATCTCACCTACAAACTCGAAAAGTCGCTCGTACCTCAGAGTTCTATTATTGATAAATCGATTATTCCCGTCAGCTCTGTGAACGGGTGGACCAGTAGCGCCATGGCAAGTTTGGCCTTCGATCATCGGGATGATCGTTTTGATCCTCGCAAAGGTCTTTTCTACACATTATCTTCTGAGTATGCGGGCTTAGGGGGCGATCGGTATTTTGCACGTACCTTAGCGGATATCCGGTTTTTCCAGCCGATTGTTTGGGACTTTGTTTTTCGTTCGCACTTGCTGGTGGGAAATATCACGCCACTTGGGGGCAACCCGGTCCCCATCAACGAATTGTTTATCCTGGGTGGCATGCAAAACTTGAGAGGGCAGCCTTTTTTGAGTGTGGGACCCAAACGTACGCTAAGCTCGGCTTCTTCTGGTTACCTATCTCAGAAGGCCATTGATGCAGGAGTGGCTAATCAGGAGTTCGTTTTGGGTGGACACAACCAGCTATTGTTTCAGGGGGAGATTGAGTTTCCGATCCTCAAAGAAGCTAAGATCCGAGGAGCGCTGTTTTTTGATGCAGGCAACGCCTTTGACTGGGATTCTTTCCGCCAGAATCCGGAGATTAAGTGTAATTTAGGCTTGGGGATTCGGTGGTTTACGCCGATCGGTCCCTTGCGTTTCGAATGGGGTTATCCTATCCTTCCTAAGGGCGGAATTACGCAGTTTAACTTTACCATTGGGCAACCCTTCTAGGAGAACGCATGAACTTCCAATCTTTTGCCAAACTCAGTTTGTTTCTAGCCGGATTTTCGGTGTCGCTGGTTCAGGCGGCTGCAGAAGGGGGCGCGTTGAACATTGGAATGGTGGACCTGCAGTTCGCGCTTCAAAACGTCGAAGCGGGTAAGCAAGCCAAGAGCCAGCTTGAAAAAGAGATGCTGGCCAAGAAACAGCTCATCGAGAAAACCCAGGCTTCGTTGCAAAAAGAAATGGAAGAAGCCGATAAAAATGCAGCGATTATGAATGAAGCCGCGCGCGCTAAAAAGAACGCAGAGCTCCAGAAGAAAATCGCCGCGTTCCAAAAGACTTATCAAGATTCCCAAATGGACATGCAAAAGCGCGAACGCGAATTGACCCAACCCATCATTGAGGAGCTTCGCACCATAGTTCAAGGGTTGGCCAAAGCGCAGAATCTCCAACTCGTCCTTGAGAAAAATTCCGGGGCGGTTCTCTTCGTTAAAGACGAACGCGACATCACCAAGGAAGTCGTTGAAGCTTTCAATTCACGCAAAAAAGGCAAGAAGAGCTAAAGCACAAACAGGCTGAGTGCCAAGATCGCGATTAGGGCGGCGAGCCGCACTTTCCACGAGAGCTCGGGTGCTTCTTCCACGAGGCGGCGTCCGGTGACAGGCCGGTTTGTGCCTGGCGTGGGACGTGCTGGAGCATAGGCCCGGCTGGTTTTGCGTCGCTCGGTGAAATTCACCCGAACGATGTTGCTGCGTGCAATGGTCTTGCTGGGCAGTTCTATCTCAGTGGTTTTTTCGTCGTGCACAGGTCTCTCCCGAAATAAATTGCGCTACGGTTCAGTTTTCGAAGGTTTAGTAGGATTGCATGAACAGGTTGCCCAAGTTCTGCATCTGCAACTGGATCGCGCCCGTGAAATGGCCGTTTTGAATATACCCTTGAAGCGCGGCTTGCACGGCGCCTTGGGCGACGAGTTGGCCTGTCGGCGACAAGCTCAAGCCGTTCGAAGTAAAATACAAGGGGTACGTGCCATACATAGTGAGCTGGACTTGCGAGTTGAGATACAGGCCGTTAGTGACTTGGCCGTTCGTTGTCGTCGTGGAAACACAAAGTGTCGATGTCCCGGTGGCCGATGCGTTTGTGGTGAATCCCTGGGTGAGTTGAGGCAAGTACAGGTTGGCTGTCCCTACGATCGGAGCTGCGCCCTGTCCGGCGTAGATCGAGTTGGTGTTTTGGTAAAACAGATTCATCGAAATCGTTCCGCCGCCACCGCTCTGCGTGGTTAACGTTCCGGTAATGGCGCTCGACCAGAGCGGGTAGGCTCCGCTGGCCGCAATACAAGTTCCTGCGCTTCCCAAAGATCCAGAGCCCGTGGTGGGAGCTGGAGGGGGAATGGGGGGCGGGCTGCCACCACATGCCGCAAGCACCATCGCAGTGGCGATAGCCGCCGCAAGAGTCCGAAACCGGCTAGGTAATGTAAACGCGTTCATGGTCATTACTCCTACTGAATCCATTTCGAAAACGATCCGCTGATCCCGCCCAAGCGTTTTGCAACGCCCAAGTTCATGTAGTTCTTGCAAGCGGTGGTATCCAAGCTCGTCGGCGGAGTGGATGGGCAAGCCGTCGATTCAATCGGACCTCTGCCGTCGTGGTAATCCACCGTGCACGTATAAGAAACTTGCTGGCATTGATTCTCACCGCTCTGGCGCACACGGTAGTAAACCGAAGCAGCCTGAAACGCATCGTTCACAACGTTACCGACCAGACGCAGAGTGAGCTCGGAGTCCGAAAAAATCATATCCAGGGAACCGCCTGTGAAAGAGCTTGCTCCTTCCACGCTGTTGAGATCCGCACCCCAGAAACCATAACCATCTTCAAAACCAACGTGGATCGTGCCTCGTGCGCTGGAATTGCGGCCACTATCCAGGCTCAGTGCAAAGCGTGTGTAAACCAGCGGGGTTAAAACGTTCGAAGCAATATCGATCAAGCCGGAAATGTTCACGCCGTTGGAGCAAATGGTCGTGTTGCCCGAGCAAGTGGGCAGAGTAATTTCCACGGCTTCGGCGAGCCAAGCCGGCAATCGAGGATCGACCGGAGGTGTTGTGGGGATCGAACCGCCACCACCGCCGCTGGGATTCGAGGGTTGGTTGATGCCTTGGCTGCTGCTCGTGCCGCAAGCCGTAGACAGAACAAGGGCGGCTGCGAAGACCAGGTAGGTCAGCCCTTTTATCGTGCGCTTGTTCTTCACTCCATCCTCCACGGAAACAACATCCACTTCTACAAAGGCCTGCACTTAGAGCGAGGCCCGCGACCCTGTTGTGCAAGGGCAGTACCAGGGGGCTTTGAGCAGTGGTTCTGCGAAAAAGGGGGAGGTGGGAGTGTGAACTCACCCAACAGCCTGCCGCGAGGAGGAGAAAAGCTTGGAAAATAACACTTTGTAAGTAATTAAAATAAAAGGTTTTATTTGGGGGTGTGGAGGAGTGCTTAAGGAATGACCACCTAGGAGCGGAAAAAGGCCGCCTCCACCCCGAGTCTCGCAAAGGCCTTCATTTTATGCTAGATCCGGACCTTCTGTAAGCAAGGAGCGAAGTTTGACCTACGTAGTTACTCAGCATTGCGTGGATTGTAAGTATACGGATTGCGTAACGGTTTGCCCGGTGGATGCGTTTCATTCGGGGCCTCGAATGGTTTATATCAATCCGGATACCTGCGTGAATTGCGATGCGTGTGTGCCCGCGTGCCCCGTGGAGGCGATTTTCTCTGAAGAGAACCTCCCCGCAAAATTTCAATCCTATTTGGAACTGAATGCAAAGGGATCCAAAGAGTACCCCGTGACGAACGAAAAAGTGGATCCATTGCCGGGAGCCAAGACCTTGGACGAGCTCAAAGCGCTTGATGCCAAGGGGTACGTTCCCCCTGGTTTTCCTTAATTAACCATTTGAGTTAACTAGATAAAGTCACTTTTGGCTTTGGTTGACGAGGTGTTTTGTCACGTGTACTTTCGGCGAGAATATAGGGGAGGGGTGTTTTTCATGGCAGCCCGGCTTTGTCTGATTTTAGCTCTGTCTTTGGTCTTAGCGTGCGCAAAAGATCCTCGCTCCCTTCAGGAAGGTGAGCCTACGGTCCTAGTGGAGCGGACCCCATACAACGAAGTCAAAATCCAGGTTCAGGTCGCGCCCCCGGGGACTGCTGATTGGTGGTTAGTTTACCACCAGGGCTACGAGCAGGCTAAAGACCGATTCATCCAAATGGACGTGGCCAGACGTTTGGGTAAGGGAAGTTTAGCCGAAGTATTTGGAGAAAAAGCCGTCGCTTCTGATCGTCGCTCCATAGCCGTGGGGTTGCAAGACGGTGTGCTGACTAAAACGGCTTATGTGCAGGAAAAGCACCCCGAGGCCTACCACTTGCTTGAGGGTTTTGCCGCGGGGGTGAACCGCTTTATTGACGAGATGCCGACAGCGGCACCGGCGATGCTCAAAAATTACCGCCAGATCACGGGAGATGCGAGTTATGTCCCGGCCAAGTGGGAGCCTTCCGATTCGGTTTCTGTCGGTCAGAATATGTCCTTTTACCTTTCGACCAGTCTGCAGGACAAACTCTTACTGGGGCAGGTAACCAAGGCCATCGCAGGTGGGTTTGATTTTCGTTCCAACCGCTTATCGGCTGCAGTGGATTTGAGGCCTCTGTACAACACATTCATTTTGGACGCAGACGAAAAGCAAAATCACTGGAAAATCCGCCAAGCCCGCTCAAAAGCGAGCCGCAAATCAGAGCCGGTTGCTCAGGCCTCTGGGGAAATACGCCACGAAAAACTTCAGGCACAGATCCCTCCGATGCCGTGTGTGCCTTTGCCTTATCCGTTTCCTGAATGCGGTCGCAAAGCCTCCTTTGGAAGCAATAGCTGGGTGGTCTCCAAGGAGTTTGCCGGTGGCAATCAGACCTTCCTCGCCAATGATCCTCACTTGCGACTGTCGTTTCCTTTTAATTTCTTTGCCGCGAGTTACGACTCCAAAGCAGCGGGAGGGACGCTCAAAGTTGCAGGCTTTGGTTTAGTGGGAGTGCCGGGAATATTGATCGGTCACAACGAGGACATCGCTTGGGGGCTGACCAATAACCCTGCCGATGTCGATGATGTCTATGTCGAAGTGCTCGACGATAGCAAAACCCAGATCTGGGATCCGTTGCTTACCGGTTCGCGACCCTATTCGCCGTTGGAAGTGGTGAAAAAAACCATCCAGGTGCGCAACCATTTTGGGGGCTTAAGTGCGCGCCAGTACGATTTTCGCCGAGGGAAACACGGTCCGGTGTTTTCAGACCATATTCCCGAAGTTCAAAAAGCTTTGGATGGCATCGCTGAGATGACCAACAACCACGTGGCGGTGGTGGGGACTTACCGTTGGGTAGGCCACGAGCCGTCGTCCGAGTACGCTGCTATGCTCGGTGTGAACCGTGCGAGCAGCTACGCCCAGTTCAAAGCGGCTTTGCAGGAGTTTAAAGTCGGATCGCAAAACATGGTTTTTGCGGATCGAAAGGGCGATATTGGCTATTACGCGCACGCGAAATACCCCATGCGTCCCTACCTCTCCACTTCCGAGGCCCCTTTCATCCCGGTGATTCCTTATCTGCGCGGATTCTTCTCGCCGTTTTCGCCAAAAAGTTTTTCAAAACCGGCTGAGTGGGCGGGATTTCGAAAAGAAGTTCCTGAACTTTATAATCCTTCGTCTGGCCGCATTGTCACAGCAAACAACGATCCGTTTGGGCATTCACAGTTCCCCAGTTTAGACGGGTTCCAAGATTATTTTGGGTACGGATTCAGCACCGGGGCACGCGCTCAGCGAATCACCGAACTGCTCGAAAAGCACAAGGGGGCTATCGACGTAGAAACTATGCGGGCTATTCAAACCGATCACACGGACTTGCTCGTGGTAAAGTACCTAGACCTCGTTCGAAAGTACCGCGCTGAATTGGTTTTTGAGCCAGAAGCAGAAAAAATAGTCGATAGACTCCTTAGCTGGAATGCGGAGATGAAATCTGGCCTCCATGAACCCGTCCTTGCTGATGCGTGGTTGTTCTCGCTGACGGGGGTCTACCTTGATCTGATTTGGCCCGAGGTCGTGGGAACCTTGCGAGAGTCTATTGAGCGAACCTCACTGATGGGCCGGACCATTTACCATAAATTGCGTGAAGGGCTGGAGAGTAAAGAATCCAAATTGCGCGCGACGTGGCGCAAAGTCTTGCAAGAGTCCTTTGCGCGGGCCGCACGTAGGATAGACGATCGAAAGCTCGCCGAAGTGCCGTGGGGCCAGGTGAACCGGTTGCATTTTCATAATTCGCTCGCGGATATATTTCCCTCGCCTCCGTTGGTTTCGTTTCCATTGGAACGTGATGGATCGTGGGAGACGGTCGATGTTGCGGGCGAAGGGTACGGCCCCAATTTCCGTTTGATCATGGTCTTGGAAGAGGGCAAACCTATCCAAAGTTTCACCTCGGTCCCCGGGGGCAATTTCTCTTACACTCGCAAAGATGAAGCGTACGAAGAGCTGATGCGCTGGCGTGATGGAGGACTTCGTCCTCTAGTGGGATTCTAAGAAAATTATGACTAGTACCAAAGCACGACCCGCCGTTTTGATCATCCTAGACGGCTTTGGAATCAACCCCGAAACCGCACACAACGCTGTCGCTCAGGCGCGTACGCCGACTTTGGACAAGTTGTTCAAGAACTCCCCTCATGCGGAGTTGGACGCTTCAGAGAGTCACGTGGGGTTGCCACACGGTTTTATGGGGAACTCTGAAGTTGGCCATCTCAATATCGGTGCGGGCCGAGTGGTGCGACAGGATTTTTCGCTCATCAGCCATGCGATTGAAGAAGGCAGTTTTTTTGAAAACCCGGTTTTTCTCGATGTGCTTTCGCATCTGTCCGCCAAACGCGGTGCCACACTCCACTTGATGGGGCTCTTGTCCGATGGCGGGGTGCACAGCCATATCAGCCATCTCATGGCGCTGGTACGCTTGGCGAAGAAGCAGGGCATTAGCCGAATAGCGATCCACGCGTTCATGGATGGGCGCGACACTTCGCCTACGAGTGGAGTGAGCTACTTGGCGCAACTCCAAGACTTTTTGGCGGATATCGGAGTGGGGTCTGTTCAAACCGTCATGGGGCGTTTTTATGCGATGGATCGGGACAACCGTTGGGAACGCACCCAAGCGGCTTACGATACCCTCGTGAGCGGCAAAGCCGAATCGGTGTTTACCGATCCGGTGGCGCATGTTCGGCATTTTTATGATGAGCGTGTAACGGACGAGTTTCTCCCGCCGGCCATGGCTAAAGGCTACTCCGGAGTTAAGGATGGAGATGGCGTTTTCTTTTTCAACTTCAGAGCGGACAGAGCACGGCAGTTAACTCGTGCTTTTACTCAGGCTGATTTTGAGCCTTTCGTCAGAAAAGATCTGCCCACGCTGGCTGGTTTTGTAATGATGACTCCATACGACGCCGCTTTTGCGGTCCCTCACGCCTATGGAAAACCAAAGGTGGAGAACACCTTGGGAGAGTTTGTGTGTCGACAGGGGTGGAAGCAGCTGCGTATCGCTGAAACTGAAAAGTACGCGCATGTGACCTATTTTTTTAATGGCGGTGAAGAGCGTGTTTTTGATGGCGAAAAGAGAATATTAGTCCCTTCGCCACGCGATGTGAAAACCTACGATCTCAAGCCAGAAATGAGTGCGGAGTCAGTAACCGATCAATTGCTCAGCGAAGTAAGTTCCGCAGAATACCGCTTGGTCGTCGTGAACTACGCTAACTGCGACATGGTGGGCCACACCGGAAATCTACGAGCTGCGATCCAGGCGGTAGAATCGGTGGATAAATGTCTGGGGAGGGTTTTGCAGTGGGTGGAGAGCAACGGTGCGTTTGCGGTGATCACGGCGGACCACGGGAATTGCGAAATGATGCAAGACGCCAAGGGCGAACCGCTGACTTCCCACACTCTGCTCAAAGTGCCCTTTATTGTATTTGACCCACAGCACCAGGATCTCCGGCTTAAAGCGCTGGGGAGACTGTGCGATATAGCGCCTTCCATTATCGATCTGTGGGGCATGCCCGTACCGGCTGAAATGACCGGCCAGTCCATGATTGTGCGCTGAGTCGTCGCTCAAAAAGCGTGCTTACACTCTGAGCAGTTCCTGCGGTATAATAAACTAAGTCCTCTTTCTGCTTTATATTTCCTCACTGCAATTTACTACCGAGTCAAAGGAAGCCCATGTCATCGGGACGATTGGGAGAACTGCTTGTATCGCGCGGGATGATCACCGCAGATCAGTTGAAGCAGGCGTTAGAAGAACGCAAGACAGGCGGTGCACAAGCTCGTCTGCCTTCTATTTTGGTGAAACTCGGTCATGTGAACGAAAATGTTCTCTCCACTTTTCTCAGTCAGCAGTACGGAATTTCGCTGATTTCTCTAGACGATGTCGTGATTCCAGACGACGTGCTATCTATGGTTCCGCAAAGCCTGTGCGAAAAACACACTCTGATTCCTCTTTCCATAGAAAATGGGGCACTCAACATCGCCATTTCGGATCCGACGAATGTTGCCGCTGTCGACGATTTGCGTTTTCTCTGCAACATGGAAGTAAATGTTTTTCTGGCTACTGAGTCTGCCATCCGTGAAATGCTGCCCCGGGCGTACGGGAAAAATGATGCCGCTGCTAATGCGCCCATCGCCGCAGAGGAGTTTAGTCCAAACGATGACGAGGAGTCCTCTGATTTCGTTGAAGTGGGCGGAAAGAAAAAAACCGGATTCGAAGTCGATGAAAAGGTCAGCGCAAACGACAAGCCCGTTATTCGGCTGATCAACAAGCTCTTTGTTGAGGCGATACGCCGCAAGGCGAGTGATATCCATGTGGAACCCTATGAAAACCACTTGAGGGTTCGGTTTCGCATTAACGGCAGTTTGCTCGAAGTCATGCGTCTGCCTCCCCAGATGACTGCAGCCACTCCGGCACGTATCAAAGTCATGGCGCAATTGGATATTTCCGAAAAACGTCTGCCTCAGGACGGACGCATTCAGGTCAAGACCAAGGACAAGAAGATCGATATCCGTGTTTCGGTCTTGCCGACGATTTTTGGTGAAAAAGTTGTAATGCGTATCCTGGATCAAGGCACCATAACGCCGGATCTCAAGACAATTGGGTTTGAAGAAGACCAGTACAAGTATTTTTCCAAGGCTTGCCAGCAGCCCTACGGAATGGTTTTGGTAACCGGCCCCACTGGGAGCGGGAAGTCGACGACACTTTACGCCGCTTTGACTTCGGTGAACGGCGTGGATGTGAATATATCCACGGTAGAAGATCCGGTTGAGTACAATATGGCAGGGGTTAATCAAACTCAGGCAAAGGAAAGTATTGGCCTGTCGTTTGCCGCGGCTCTGCGCTCGTTGTTGCGCCAGGATCCTGACATTGTGATGGTGGGGGAGATACGCGATACAGAGACTGCAGAAATAGCTATCAAAGCTGCGCTTACTGGGCATTTGGTTTTCTCAACCCTCCACACAAATGACGCTCCAAGCACCATCTCCCGCTTGCAGCACATGGGAATTGAACCATTTTTGATCACGGCGTCGGTGGTCTTGATCCAAGCGCAGCGTCTTATTCGGGTGGTTTGTGAAAAGTGCAAGGAACCCGATACACGCATCACGCGCGAGAACCTGATCGAGGCCGAAGTCCCCGAAAATTGGCTAGACTCCATCGTGCCTATGCGAGGCAAGGGGTGCGATAAATGCGGCGGGACAGGTTTTTCCGGGCGCCGAGGGATCTTCGAAGTGATGCCGATGAGCGAAAAACTACGGTCTTTAATCATCAAGGGCGCCAACGCCGATGTGCTGAAGAAAGCTGCGATTGAAGAGGGCATGATCACATTGCGCCAACACGCCTTGATGAAGCTCTACCGAGGCGAAACGACCTTGGAAGAAGTGCTAAACAACTCCCGACCGGATGGAGATTTATAATGGTTACCCTTTCCACGTTGCTCAGGGCCATGTTGGAACACAAGGCTTCCGACATGCACATTACTTCTGGAAGTCCGCCGGGGTTTCGAGTGAATGGGCGCATTCTCAAAGCTAAAGCCAAGCCACTCACCCCCGCTGAGACAAAAGAACTTTGCTATTCCGTCTTGACCGACGCTCAGAAGGCGGCGTTCGAGAATGGGCACCAGATAGATTTTTCGTTCGGGGTGCGCGATGTCGCGCGCTTTCGAGCTAATGTTTATTACCAGCGTGGCGCGGTTGCGGGGGCGTTTCGGCACATTCCTTTTGAAATCCCGAGGCTAGGGCAGCTAGGGTTGCCGCCTGTTGTCGAGACTCTGATGCGCCGCCCAAAGGGCCTGGTCTTAGTTACCGGTGCGACAGGGAGTGGAAAAACCACGACTTTGGCGTCGATGATTGATGCGCTCAACGAAACCTCAAACCTTCACATTATTACGATCGAAGACCCGATTGAGTACATTCACTCCCACCGCAATAGTTTGGTGAATCAGCGCGAAGTCGGCCAAGATGCTCCCGGATTTTCCGAAGCGTTGAGAGCGGCCTTGCGCGAAGATCCCGATGTGGTTCTCGTCGGCGAAATGCGCGACAAAGAAACTATAGAAACTGCCCTGGCACTAGCGGAAACGGGGCATTTGGTCTTTAGTACATTGCACACCAACAGCGCTTATCAGAGCATTTCTCGAATTATTCAAGTTTTCCCCAGTGATGCTCAAGATCAGATTCGCTTGCAGCTATCCATGTGCATTGAAGGTATTGTTACTCAGAGCCTATTGGAGCGGGCCGATCGCAAGGGCCGGGTGCTTGCGTATGAAATCATGGTTCCCAATATATCCATCCGCAACTTGATCCGAGAGAACAAGCTATTTCAGATCCAGTCTGCCATGCTCGCCGGGCAGGAGGTGTCGGGAATGATCACTTTCAACCAGTCTTTGCTGCACCTGGTTCGACAAGGAACCATCACGCCTGAAGAGGCGGTGTCAGCAAGCCAGGACCCGGACGACTTGATCAAAAACATGCGCGACTTGCGCAAGATGGCTTCGGGCGCTTGAGAGGGCCGCAATGAAGTACCGTTATACAGGGGTCACACGCCAAAGGGAAAGAGTGACTGGTTTCGTCGATGCCAATGACGAACCCGAAGCCCGATTGCGTTTGCGGGCTATGCAGATCCGACCCGATTCACTCCAAATAGCCAAAGACGCTAAAGACAGAACGGGGATCTCAATCCCCGGACTACGAAAAGCAATTTCTAATGTTCTTAGAACCAACATAAAGCTAAAGACACTGATCATTTTTACTAAGCAGTTTTCGTCCCTTATCGATTCAGGTGTGCCCGTAGTGCAGTGTTTGGACATTTTGGCCCTGCAAGAACGGCGAGGAATTTTTAGGGACTCTTTGGTGCAGATTAAAAATGACATCGAAGCGGGTAGCACTCTGGCCGGCGCGCTGTCCAAGCATCCGAGGATTTTTTCCGAGTTTTTTGTGCGGATTGTAGAAGCTGGGGAACTGAGCGGCACTCTCGACAAATCAGTCCGTGAGATGGGCGAGCAGCTAGACAAGCTCGATCGCCTGCGCGCCAAAGTGATTGGGGCATTGATGTATCCTGCTTTCACGCTGGTAGTCGCAGTAGGCGTGCTGGTTTTTTTGTTAGTCAAAGTCTTTCCGGAAATTTCTAAACTTTACACTCAAACCGGTTCTGAGTTGCCAGCGCTTACTCAGTTTGTCTTGGGGATTTCGGTTTGGACACAGGAATACTATCTGGTCGTAATTTTAGGGGCTATAGCGTCTGGGTTTGGCCTGGCTATCGCCTACAAGCAGCCGAGCTTTCGGGCCAAGTTTGATCCGATTATTCTGCGTGTGCCATTTGTAGGGTCGCTCATTTTGCGATCAGCAGTAGCTCAGCTCACACGTACTTTAAGCACTTTGATCTCGAGTGGGGTGCCTCTCATTGGCGCTTTTGAGATCTG
>CAZTDN010000017.1:32400-71262 GCA_964611895.1 uncultured Pseudobdellovibrionaceae bacterium | reverse complement strand
TGAACAAACCAATCTTAACCCAGGGACCTCATGCCCCCTTTAATGATGTAGAGCCTATTACGCTTAATCTTAATATTCAGCGGCGTAGCCGCTTGAATATTCCCAAAAACTCTCACACGATACGTCCGATTTCTGCGCGCCCAAACCTACTGCCAAATTTCTCCAATTAACCCGCCCTGACGCTTGTCTGCCAGATAGGTGTAAAGCGTGGTTGTCGTCGTCGCAGACCCTCGCTCTAACCATTGCGCGTAAGAATAACCTACCGAAGGAATATACACATACCGTGCATAGGACCCTGCAGTCACCACAGTCGAACCGTTAGTCCCGTAAAGATCTGCGGAGTTGGTGCTGGTACTGTTGATTCCGATACCCATAGGATGAGTCACCGTGCCCGTCGTATTCGCCACCGAACCAACCGCGGTCAAAAAACTCGCCGATTCTACCGACTGCCCGACGACAAACTCCACCCGTGTAACTCCCGTCGTGGTCACATTGCCCGCTGGTCGCCACGTCGTCGTATTGTATGACCAGCTATCGGTACTGGATTGTGCGAGCAGCTTGCGGGGGACTCGGTTGCACGCGTTCCACAAAAACCGCTTGGAAGCGCTGTCTTCGGTCTGCCCAGAAGAACCCGTCGTTCGACCCGTGCCCAGGTAGCGGCGGGTGGCCGCCCCGCTTTTGACCAGGATCCCATTTTGAGTGGTGAGCCCTGTTGCCCTGGTCGTGTCGTTCGTCCAATTAACAGTTTCCAAAGCCAGCGTGCCGCTGTTGTTATAGGCAAACACATCAAAAGGCGTAGTGGTGGTCGCGGGGACCGAGACCGAGGTTTCCGAAAATGAAATCAACTGCCACTGAGTGCCACTATACAAACTAATCCGATTGCCGTTGTAAGGAGTAAAATAAACGGTCCCGGCGGCCGTCACGTTTCCTGTCGTCACCGCTGTTCCCGAAGTCAATGTAAGTCGCCCCATACAAAACGCCGCGGAGTCGCTTGTACGCGTCAATAGATCCAACAAAGCATAAACAGCGTCCGCCCGATCCGCATCGATCTCGTCGTTCTCCGCCGCAAACCCAATACAAGCGCAGGCCAAGAACAAAACCCAACAAAAGTACTTCATTGCCACACCTCACCCACCATCCCCCCTTGCCGCGCGTTCGCGGAGCTTGTGTAGCGAGTCGAAGTTCCCGAAGCGACGGAGTTTTCAATCCATTGTGCGTACGAATAACCAGTGGAAGGCACCGAATTGTACAAGGCGTTGTGCGCATTGGCCGTAAATGTCGTGGCCATTCCCGCAAACAAGTCCGCGGAGTTTGCGGTCGTACTATTGATCCCGATCCCCTCGGGGAATGCCGTGGAAGTCGAACTATGATTTGCGGAGCCCGACTGCACCGCAAGCCGCACGGGCTCTCTGGGCACGCCAATCACATACTCCACCCGTGTCTGTCCCAAAGTCGTGTTCGCATTCACTGCCCTCCAGGCGGCTGTGTTGTAAGTCCAAGAATCCGTCCCCGATTGCGCGAGCAGCTTTCGAGGCAGACGATTGCACATATTCCAAACGAGGCGACTCGACGTGCTGTCTTCAGTCTGCCCCGAGACCGAGGTAGTACGAGCGGTTCCCAAATACCGACGCGTCGTCGCACCCGATTTGACCAGCACACCATCCTGGGTGGCAAGAGCTGTCGCCCGCGTTGTCCCATTGGACCAGTCAACCACTTCGAGCGCCAAAGTGCCGCTGTTGCTATACCCAAAAATATCAAAGGGAGTCGTCGTAGTGGAGGGGACCGCAATGGATTTTTCAGTGAAGCTTAACAAGTCCCAATACGTCCCGTTGTACACACTGATCCGATCTCCGTTGTAAGGAGTAAAATAAACTGTCGTCGCCGCCGTCACATTCGAAGAGGTAACCGCGGTGCCCGAAGTGAGCGTCAAGCGCCCATTGCAATACATAGAGGAATCACTGGTTCGTTGCAGAAACTGAAACACCCGGTGCAGGGCACGCACTTCACCTGGATCCAACACCCGGGACCAATCCAAAGTCCCCGCTTGCCCCCCCACCGCGAAGACGCAAATCATCAACGCGAGCCGCATCATTGCCATATTTCCCCCACCATCCCGCCCTGGCGATAATCAGCCAGAACGCTGTACACAGTAGAAGTTCCCGTCGCTATGCCATACTCGAGCCATTGCGCGTACGAGTAGCCTTCAGCAGGGACCCCAGAATACTGCGCCCCTCCCCCTGTTGCGTTGTGAGTAGTCGCATTGCCATTGAACAGGTCCGCAGAATTGACGCTGGTACTATTAATACCAATTCCCCCAACATGATTCGTGGTCGCTGTATTGTTGTTGATATAGGGCACCAAAAGACTGAGGCGCACCGATTCTGCCGAGAGCCCGGCAACGTACTCTACTCGAGTCACTCCAACGGTCGTGGAGTTGTTGGCCGCTCTCCAGCTCGCGGTGTTGTACGTCCAGGAGTCGGTGGTGGACTGCGCGAGCAGCTTGCGTGGGAGACGGTTGTGCGCGTTCCAAAGGTAACGCTTGGAAACACTGTCTTCCGTCTGACCACTCACACTCGTCGTTCGTGCAGTGCCTAAGTACCGACGAGTCGTTGCACCTGACTTTACCCAGACTCCATCCTGAAGAGTCAACGAAGTCGCTCGAGACGTATCACTCGACCAATTCACCGTCTCCAAAGCCACAGTGCCACTATTGTTATAAGCAAAAATATCGAACGGGGTGACCGTGGTGGAGGGAACGCTCACCGACAGCTCAGAAAAAGTGAAATAAACCCACCGCGTTCCATTATACAGAGCGATCTTGTTCCCTTCGTATGGGGTGTAATACACCGTCGTCGCCGCGGTGACATTCGAAGTCGTCACTGCTGTCCCTGACGTCAACGTCAATCGCCCATTGGCCACCTGCGGGGGGTCCCCGGCTCGAGTTCCCAGCGAGTCAAAAGCTAAGATCGCTTCGCGTACAGTTTCTTCTCCCAGCAGGGAAAATTCTCTAGGCAAGGCTTTTCTAATTTGCCCAACTCGCACCTCAACGCTGTGAGCCACCGCCTGAGGGGAGAAAAACGCCGCCAACCCAAGCAGCCACACACTCCTACCAACTCGACCCCCTACCAGGCGCAGGGAATGAAAATGAAGCAGTCGCTTTTCAGAGTAGAGCAACGGCGCTATGCCGCCAAAAACCCCGAGGCCATACAGCACATAAAGCAACCACCCCCCATTGGCATGGATGAACCACTTGTAAGACTCTGCGGCACTCAATGAAACCTGTTTCAAATAAAGGTAGCCCGCAAAGTACAGGCCAATGCGCAGCGCATTTAGCCAAAACACACCTATCAGGGCCAACGCGCTAAAGGGAAGCCAGAGCATCAACCCCAGACGATGTGCCTTATGCATCCAAAACAAAAAACTCAGGTTTAAAACAAACAGCAGCCCATCTAATCCCCCGCAGGGCTTAGCCACAAACCCAAGCGTCCCTGAATGAAAAAGACGAATAACCGCTTCTCCCGATCGTTTGTACACCACCCGACAGTCCACTCCCCCACCCATTAGCCAATCACTCACACCACAGGAAACTGTTGTGAGCACTCCGACAGTCTGGTTCCAAAAACTAAGAAACAAATGGTTTGCGAGAATGGTCGAAAGAGACAGCAGTAAGCAGGGCAAAAAAACGCGGCGTTGTTTTTTTTCTAGAAACACGCTCGGAGACAAAAAGCAAAAGACCGCTGAAATCATAGTCCCTACAAAAAGCGCCCACCATCCCAGCCGAAAAAAACCTTCCCACCGACCAAACCCATTATGCAGACTCAAATTCACCAATAGAAAAGCGCCCGCAAACCCCGCGTTGAGCCAGAAGTACCGACGGTTCCATCTCGTAAACAAAGGCAGTGTCGAGAGCGTAAAAAAAATACAAAAAGCAGCCCCCGTGAGTGCTGGCACGATGAGATCCGCATCCACCAAAACGCCGCCCCACCCAAAGCGCAACCCCAGCCCTTGGTGCAAAAACCAACGAAAGAGAACGGCTTGAAGCACCGGGTAAGAAAATCCTGCAATTAGGAGCAAATGCCTTGAGGTCATCCAGGTCTCCATTTCAATGGGTTGCAACCGAATGCCACCAAAAAGTAAGTGAGAAGCGCCAAAATGCCGACCAAGGAAACCGGGGCGGGAATTTCAGGGTATTCAATACAGCTGCCGATTTGCCATGAGCAATAGACCGAAGCCCCCGAAGAGGCGTCTTCGCAGCTAGTTTGATCTCCCAAACTCGCGCAATCTGCGCAAAACCCCTCAACACAGACAGGGTAAGGAGAAGCGCAATCCGTATAGACCAGACACGAGTCGCCAGCCCCCGCAAAAGCCGCAGAGCTAAAAAAGAGGAATAAAAAGATGAAACAGCGTCCCTCGACCATCTTTACTGACCCCTCAGCCTTACCACCAGATTAATAAAATGCGCCCGGCAGTTTGCCTCGCTTGAAAATCCCGCTAAAAAGCGCCGGCCAAAAGAATTCTGCGCCACATATCCAAACTTATCTATTCTCTGGGACAAAATCTGGGCTGCCAGTGTATCCAGCTCCGCTTTGAGTCCGTTTTTTTCTCCAAAGGTCAACAGCGAGTTCTGTACGATCGCCAACCGAGCATTTTCCAAGCCACGCAGAATTGCTTCGGGGTCTTGCTCCAGCGCCAGAGCACGAAAATATTTACTCGAAAGCCTACCTTTTTCTAAAGGACTAAAGGGAAACTGAGAATCCCCCGCCGCTCCCATCTGCTCTCTCCACTTCGCAAAAAGCTGCTGATCCTCCGCGGTCACGCCCTTATCATCGAGCTGCTCCAACCACCCGCCATAGACACGTGCCTGGAGTTTGGGGTCGGCTTTCGCAACGTGTTCCTTCAAATACCGCCAATAGGGGGCCGTCGTCCGCCTCGCCGTATCATTGAGTTCCTTGTCCCAAGAAATAGGGCTCAGGTGGGTGATCGTTTCGTATACTTTCGCAACGTCAGGCTTGGAATCGGCCATGTCCCTGACCCGATCCAGAAAAAGCATAAACGCTTTCGCACCCAGGACTTCGTGTGGCCCCCAAGTCACTGTCCAGCCGATGCTCATGCCATCTCGAAAAACACCCGGCGCGCTACGCTGAAAAACAGCGTACAGAGCCTCGTCCCGCGACAGGCCTGCATCGATAAAACCGTTATACTTTTCGAGCATCGCCTCAGACGTGGATAGGAGCGTTTCTTTTGGCTTGGGCTGGTCCGCTCGGGGAGGCGCTTGGGGGGAGGTCGGCGGCGCGGAACGCAGTGCCTCGCGAGCGTTATTGAGCGACGCCGCTTCTTCGGCGCTGCCCCCGCGGTCCGGATGCGCGCTTTGCATGCGCTGACGATACCTTTCCAAAACGTCTTGGAGCGTAGGCGATGCTGTCTCACTAAAACCTAAGATCTTCAGGGCCTCTGCGCGAGTCAGTTGCGTTCTGGGCGGCGCATAAACAAAACTCCCCTGAGTCATCAACAGCAAAAACACACCCGTAAAGTGTTTCGAAACTTTCACTTTAACTCGCTGCTTCAATTCCATGGGTTTGCCTGAGAGTTTAACACGTTAAACTGGCAGAATACACCCCGTCGCCGCACCGTATTTCCCGGTACGGAACTTGAATGCGTTATTCACAAACGGTTTGTTTAGGGGGAGTAACGATGAAATTCTTTTCTATGATTTTGGGTGTTTTTCTAGTGGGTTGCGGTGCGCAGTTTTCCGAGCAGAGCATGCAGTCCGAGCTAAACGCTCTCTTAGGTTCTTATACCTCCAGCAGTGAGGCGGTTGGCCGAGGAATCACCGCTAGCTCGGATAAAGCCGCCGCAGTCGTCTGGGGCGATGCCGCAGCAGTCGGCTCCCAGTGCATTAAATGGAACTTTACTATCTCGGGCTCAGAAATAGAACTTCTCAAAGTCAATCGAGGCGAACGCTTTCAGGGAGATTCCGTCGCGATGTCTGAGGGCAAGATCGTCGTTTCTACCACTACACGAAACTTCAAAGACGGCTTGGTTTTCTCGGCCGCTCCGGACTCGATTGTTTCGATTGTAGGCTCTGGAACGCGATGCAACGAACGCCGCAGCGAATACTTTTCCATTTCCACCGTATTTGCTAAAGGCAAGTTTCACTTCCGCCAAGGGATTTTGCGCCCCGCTGTGATTCACGGCGGAATGCGCAACTAGATCCTGCGCGCTACGCGTAGCTCTTGATAGCCCTCGTGGTGACTCTCATCCACGAGGGCATTTGTCTTTTTGCCGCCGAATATACAGCGGCGGAAAACTGCCCACCCGCATTGTGGCCGTGTTGACCTCGACGCACTCCAAATGCCCATCGGGAAACTGCACTTCACTGCGTACCATTGAGTCCGCACCGGCCAGCGTCTTTAGCTTAGCCGCAGACAACTCTTGGGAAAACGCAGTGAGTTCATTCATCAGACTGCGAAAACCTTCCGCAAAGCCCGGAGCGCGGTTCCAGACATCCAGGTTGTAATCAAAGAAAGAAAGCACTTCGGCCTCGCTGAGCATCGCCAGATACGCCATGACCCGCAACTCCGCGAGGCTGGGCAACATCGGCGCCCCATCCGCGCCGTCTCCCGGAGACCACGTTTGCAGAATCACTGTCAGAGGCAGCTGCCGTCCCTGGACTCGGAGTAATTCCCTTGCCCGCTGAATATACGCCCAAACCTCCAACAGACTCCGCTGTGCAACGACGGGGTAGGGATCGATCCGCAAGACATCGATCGCCGGCAAATAGTCTGCGAACAGACGTAGCTCCTGCTCTGCCGCACCACTCTTCGGGCCGTAAAGCGTCAGCGAAAGCGGAACCGTGGAGTATTTCTGTCGCAACTTTGATCGGATATCGACATACAACTCAGGCGGAAAACGCTCCGGATCATTCATGGGTTCATCCATGAGATTGACAGAGACCAGCCCACTTTGAACCGAGGCAAAGGCAAGTTGTGCGTCGATGCTGCTAGCAGGAGTGCTTTTCTCCCACCAGTTCGCCTGAACCGTACGCAAACCTCGTCGACTTGCTTCTGCAATAAGCTCGTTGGACTCTAAAATAAACTGGTCGAACCCCATGGCCGCCAAGTCGCTTAAATGGGCGGGGGACTTGGCCCCATAGATTTCAAAATGCTGGGTGAGTTGCCCGGCACAGGGAAACGCGCAAACCGCAAAACCCACCCACAAGAACCACTCCGCCCCTCTACGACTGCGCTTTTGCATAAATCGCCTGGACGACTTCCAAAGTATGCAGCGTTTCTGCTAAACCGGGGCTGGGCTGGCGGTGGAGGCGAATGTCTTCATCAAAAGCGTCCATTTCGCGTTTCCACGAAGTATCTGCCTCCGGAAACTCAAAATGCGTTGTTACTGGTGGCCCCATCTCAGGAAGCATCTGGTGGTAGGTGAGTTTTTCCATGCCATAGCTCCCCCCCAAACCGTCGATGTGGATTTTCCCCACACGACCATAAATCTCCAACGAAAAACAGTTTTTCCATTCGGTCCAAGTGGCGTGCAACCAAGCCGTTGCCCCGTTGGCTGTGCGCAAATTTAAAAACGCATTGTCTTCGACCGGCATATCCCAAAAATAGGTCGCAAGCGACCCCTCTACCTTTTCAAAAGGTCCCAGGTACCACGCGGCCAAATCGATCAGGTGCACCCCTTGATCCAAAAGCTCGCCGCCCCCGGAGACAGAGGCATCTGCACGCCATTCTTTGTCATAACCCACCCTGCCCCCGTGACCGTAGCGACCCCGAACCAAGAACAACGGCCCCATGACACCAGAGTCGATAATCTCGCGCGCTTTGAGCATGGCTGGGTGGTACCGGTGATTGAACCCTACGCGAACGAGTTTGCCGCTCTGCTCGGCCGCTTGCACCACGGTCTTCCAAGCGCTTGCGTTCATCGCTCCTGGCTTTTCGACGAGCACGTGCTTGCCAGCTTGCAGGGCTTTTACGGCCAGAGGCGCCAAGTGATTGTGAGACGTCGCCACGACAACGATTTCGGTCTGAGGGTCAGCAAAAATTTCTTCTGCATGTGCCGCAATCGCCACATCCAGATTCAACTCCTGCGCTAAACGAGAGGCGTTGGCACTCTTTACATCGTACAGGGTGCGAATCCGCTCTGCGCCGGCACCGAGCACGCGTTTCTTTCCAATCAATCCACAGCCGATAATCGAAATATTTTTCATTGTCGTTTCTCAAATACCCATTCGTTCTGACTCAACCAATCCACTGTTTGCTCCACACTCTTTTCTATCGAATGGCGGGGCTCCCATCCGGTGGAGCGAATTTTTGCGGTGTCCAAGAAGATAAAGGGATTATCGCCCACCCACCCACGATCTCCGCCGGTAAACTCCAAACGAGGCTGCAGCCCCATGCGGCGACAAATCCACCCCACGGAATCGGTCACCTGACAATATTCATTCGTACCCAGATTATAAGTCTGCACGGACCCCTTGTCCGACGGAGCAGGTCGCCCCGCACCGAACACAACGTGCGCAATGGCTGCCACGCAATCCACGACAGAGAGATAGGATTTGCGCTGCTTGCCGTCGCCCAAAATCCTCAAATGGTCTGGGTGCTGTTTGAGCTGGTGGTAAAAATCAAAAACATGCCCATGCGTGTACCGATCGCCCAGAATGGAAACAAACCGAAAAATCCATCCCTGAAAACCAAACCCTTCACAATAGGCTTGCACTAACCCCTCCCCCGCGAGCTTCGAAGCACCATACAGCGAAGTCTGTATCGGAAACGGACAGTCTTCTGGAGTGGGAATGGTTTTCGCTTCGCCGTACACAGAGCCCGTAGAAGAAAATCCCACACGCTTCACCCCATTTGCGCGCATCGCTTCCAGAACATTAAAAGTCGCAACCGTGTTCTGTTGCAGGTCTTTCGAGGGGTGGTTTAGACCAAATCGGACGTCGGCATTGGCGGCCAAGTGAAACACGACATCTGCTCCCTGCATCGCACGTGTTAACCCCGCTAGATCGAGATTGTCTCCCTGCTCAAAACGGTAGCCCGCTTGCCTCCGCGCCGCCTCAGTGAACTCCGTGAATCCGGTGGAAAGATTGTCCCAGCCAGTGACTGTGTGCCCACTTTGCAAAAGTGCTTCCGCAAGGTTGCTGCCAATAAACCCAGCGGCCCCAGTGATAAATACGTGTGCCATACACCCTCTCTCAAATCTTCTTTTTCAACTCGGTAACACGCCTCAGTGTGTAAAGCTCGCTGTCCATCAAGGCTGGAATTTCTGTCTCCATCGTCGCCCAAGGATCCCATGGGGCACTGAGTAGTTTTCCGCTCAGACCATCCGACCTGGACGACAATAAAAAATCTACCAACCCGAAAAGCTTTTCAAAACCGGCTTGCCCCTGCGAACGCGTTTTGATAGCGGCCTGATAATCGGCCTCCCCAACTACTTGAGGGCCGAGCCGTAGAACCTCGTCCGTCATCGCTGTAGACAGTGCGCCTGGAGCCACGGAGTTGATGTCTATGGGCAGAGCTTTCCACTCCCGGCTGAGTGTTTCCACCAACCGAACCACTCCCGTTTTCGCTGCTCCATAGGCAGAAAAATTTTCTCGCGGGGCCGTCGCTCCCCCACCGGAAAAACAAACCGCTTTGGCCCGAACCGACGAGCGTTTCAAGAGTGGGTACAGACCCCGCAGCGTGAAGTAAGTCCCATTCAAATTTACTTCAACCGTTTGGGCCCACGCGTGAGGATCACAAGCCATGGCAGGCCCCACGGCTCCTTGTATGCCTGCGGCACAAATGACGGCATCGCAACTGTCCCACTTAGCGGCGACGTGCCGAGCAGCTGCTTGCACTTGCCCCCAGTCAGAAACATCGACCGGCGTGGCTAGCCCAGAAATTTTTTCTGCGCGGCGCGCCCAGCCCCAAACCTCGTGTCCTGCTGCGGCCAGATGGCGGCTGAGAGCCGCCCCGATTCCAGACGAAGCTCCCGTGATCAGAATCTTCATGAATGCGCCACGATCTTAGTGCCTTCAAAATCAAACCGAAAATGCAGCTCGCTTAAGCCACGCTCACGCATAGCGTCTCGCAAGGCGGCCTTGTTTTCAGAGTAGAACATCAAAAACCCACTCCCGCCCGCACCGATGAGTTTTCCACCCAACGCACCATTCTTCATCGCATAATCATAGCTCTCGTCGATAAACGGGTCGGTCATACCAGGGCTGCGTTCCTTTTTCTTTTTCCAATGCAGGTCCATTAGAGCAGCAAAGTCTCTCAAATTGCCGCGCTCCAAAGCGCTCACGCTCTGGTTGCCCAGATCTTTGATGAAGTGCAGATTTTCAATCATCGACCGATCGCCCTCTTTGCTACGCTTGTCCTGGTCCTTGAGGATAGCGGAGGCAGACCGCGTTTTACCGGTGTAGAACATGACGAGGTTTTCCTCGAGGTTGTACCGGGTTTCGTCCGCAATATTCAAAGGCCAAGCTTCGACCCGGCCATCGGGTTCAAAACGGAAACAAGTAAGCCCCCCAAAAGCGGCAATATACTGGTCCTGTTTGCCCACCGGTTCGCCGAGCCGATCGATCTCGATTGAACAGGCGAGTTCCGCTAAATCCGCCGCGCTGATAACCCGCCGTTTGTGTGTGTACAACGCTTTCAACAAAGCGGTGGTGAAACTCCCCGAAGACCCCAGCCCCGTCCCCGCGGGGATGTCAGCCATCGAAGCGATTTCAAAATGAGGCTTAGCGGTTGGGACTAGAGTCAACGCTTCTCGCACAATGGGGTGCTGAATTTCCGAGACTTGCTTGACGCGTTCTAGCTTGGAGTACTTCACAATCAGCTCTTGCTCGAACGTTTCGTGCAGAGTGATGTAAACATACTTGTTGATCGCGGCAGCGAGCAAAAAGCCCGAGTGTTCTTTGTAATAGGAGGGAAGATCCGTGCCTCCTCCTCCCAGGCTAATCCGAAGTGGAGATCGTGTAATAATCATGTGCTGGGGACTTTAAACTCTAGAGGGGCTTAAGAAAATAGCGTTTTTCCAGGACATAGGTTTTGCCTCCCAAAACCAGCGTATTTCTAAAAAACCCGTCCAAAACAAAAGCGACCTGAGCCAAATCCCACAAGGGTACCGTCCACCCCCACCTGAGGGCCATTTTCCACGTTCCCAGAATCCACCGCTCAAACAGCGCCGAAATCCCGATCCGTGTCAGCGCTCCAACGCTCAGCAAAGCAAGACTCCAATCACTAAACCCCGTCAGCAGAACGAGGAACGTGGCCGGTACGACCGGATAGAAAAGGCAGGCGGTGAGGTACAAAACTCGATTGCCGACGGTTTGTTTTTGGCAGACGACCCAACGCCGTTTTTGTTCAATCACCTGTTTAAAAGTCTTACCCCGGTACTCCACCGGGCAGTAGATATTGCGAAAAACAACCCGTTTCCCATGGCTGTTGAAGACATAGGGCAATGCCAGGTCATCCGCGAGAAACTTGCCAATCGTCTCCCACGCCTGCGGTCCAAAAGAATTGAACTCGGACGCTCGAAAACCGATCGAATGGCCCAAGGCGACACGCTTGCGTCGGTTCAAGAGATTGTACGCCATCATAAAGGTTGCATCATCGCAGTTGTTCCCCGGAACCTTGAAGCCCGTAGCAAAGTTATCAATCCGAAAATCGTACTGCGGAGTGGTCACCACACTCACTCCGGGTTCCTGAAGGCAAGCCACCATTTGGCGCACATAGTCCTTACGTACGACGACATCCGAATCCGACCAGATGATGACTTCATGTTTGGCCTGATCCTGCGCGTCTTTCAGTGAGTTCACTTTGTTCCAATACGCAAATTTAGACTTTGAAAGTACGAGCTTGGCATCCACCTGCGGGTAGCGCGCTAAGTAGCTACGGACGGTCGGGACAATGGGATCGGTTTCACGGGACACCGTGAACAAAAGCTCTATCGGTCCTGGATAGTCTTGATTGAAAAAATGATCAAAGTTGTCAGCCTCGTTGTCCTGATTATCGTAGCAGGCTTTGATGATCGATACGCCCGGCAACGGCTTGTCGGTCTGCAGTGCGGGCAATCGCCGAAACCGAAAATAGACCAAACCGACGAAACCCAGAAGGGCGATGCCCATTCCAGCGGCCCAAAACGCGGCTAGAATCCAGTGGAGCACTTGAGAAAATTCCATCCCACTCGATACCCCGTGAACCTCGACAAGGCAAGCAAGCGGCCACGGCTAAAATGCCCTTTACCCAACCTCTACCCTGCCTTAATATTATGAAATGATTAGATATTTTATTTTAATCGCAGGCCTCACTTTGGCGGGGATTGGCGTTTGGGGAAACTTTCAACCCGAGGCCCTGTGGCTCTTTGCTATCGTAGTGCCCTTGGTCCTGTTGGGAATCAAAGATATTTTTCAAACCCGACACTCCATCCGGCGCAACTACCCCATCGTAGGGCATTTCAGGTACCTGCTCGAATCCATTCGCCCTGAAATCAGCCAGTATTTCATTGAATCCAATTCCGATGGCGTGCCTTTTAGCCGAGAACTGCGTTCGATCGTCTACCAGCGCAGCAAAAAAGAACTCGATACTCTGCCGTTTGGCACGCAAAAACGCGTGGACGAAGTCGGGTACGAGTGGATTGGCCACTCTTTAATGCCCAAACACAACGACCCCAGTACGTTGAGAGTGGATTTTGGCGGGCCGGAATGCAAAAAACCTTATTCCGCGAGCATCCTCAATGTCTCTGCGATGAGCTACGGCTCATTGAGCAAAAATGCCGTGTTGGCGCTCAACGGAGCGGCAAAAATCGGTGGCTTTGCCCACAACACAGGTGAAGGGGGACTTTCGCCGTACCACTTGCAACCTGGCGGCGATTTGATTTGGCAAATCGGGACGGCGTATTTTAGCTGCCGTACGAGCGATGGGTTGTTTAGCGAAAAACTCTTCAAAGAAAAATCGGCGTACCCCCAAGTCAAAATGATTGAGATCAAGCTGTCCCAGGGGGCAAAGCCCAGCCACGGCGGGATTCTACCCGCAGCCAAAGTTTCGCAAGAGATTTCGCATATTCGAGGCGTCCCTATGGGACGAGATGTGATTTCGCCGCCCGCGCACACTGCATTCTCTACTCCGACTGAACTTTTGGAATTTGTCGCCAAACTGCGCGATCTTTCCGGAGGCAAACCGATCGGATTCAAACTCTGCATCGGAAAGCGCCGCGAATTTATTGCCATCGTCAAAGCCATGATTAAAACCGGAATTACTCCGGATTTTATCACCATCGATGGAGGCGAAGGCGGCACGGGAGCTGCACCGCTGGAGTTCTCCAATTCCGTCGGCTACCCGCTACAAGAAGGCCTCGTCTTTGCACACAATGTCCTCGTGGGAATGTCGCTGCGCAAACACGTTCGACTCATTGCCAGCGGAAAAGTCGCCACGGGAGTGGATCTGATTTCCAAGTTTGCGTTGGGAGCAGACACCTGCAACTCCGCCCGAGCAATGATGATGGCACTGGGATGCATCCAAGCATTGCGTTGCAATTCGAACAAGTGCCCCACCGGCGTTGCCACCCAGGATCCCCGACTTACTCGAGGGTTGTTTGTCCCGGATAAAACCCGACGAGTGGCTAACTTTCACAAGGAAACCGTTCGCAGTGTCGCCGACTTGCTCGGCGCCATGGGTTTAGCTCACAGTTCAGAAGTGAGGCCGTGGCATATCCACCGCCGCACTGGAACCACCGAAATCAGGCACTTTGGGGAAATTTACCCCTTCTTAAAAGACGGCGAGCTTCTCCAAACCGAACCGCCGCTGCCATACGCCCGGGCATTTAAAGGGTCCACCGCCGAAACGTTTGCTTCGGTATCACCTTTTTAACGCAGAGAGCCTTGCTCGTGGCGAGCCCGTTCAATAACGTCCCGCGCAGGGAGTAAACACAATGAATTTACGGATACTAGGCTTGGGCATCCTTGTTATTAGTCAAAGCGCCGGGGCAAGCCACTTTGTCGAATGTGAGCTCACCGCTGTCGTCAAAAAGATTTCGGTAATCGACCGTTTAGGGGGGACAGTTGTCCATTCGAGAAACGTCTCCCTGCGCGATGTCGAGGAGACCATTCTAATCGAAGTGCTCGACTCTAAACCCGTTGGTAGCAGCAGAGGGTGCCCCGCGAAGGGTTATGAAGCGTCCCTACTCCTTTCAGCAAAAGAAGTAGGGACCCTCAAAGAAAACCAGGGGATTTCGTTAAGCTACTCGAATCGAGGCGATCGACTCGGCAGTTCCATCACCTGGGAGTTGAAATAACCGTACGGGGATTAAGACCCCGTACGTGTCATTTTGAACAGCATCCGCATTTTGCCTAAACGCAGCTGCTGGTAACCAGAGCTGGTCTCGTCGCTAGCGGCGGCTTTGCAGGCCGTTTTGTCGTCTGCCAAGCGCGTTTCAGTAACGAACTTGATCACCATATGCGTCGAATCGATCTTGGTCATGGTGATGCTGTTTTTTACTTTGGTGTGGCAAGCAACCCAAGCAGAGCCTTCGCTCGACTCGACTTGTAAGCCCTCATAGTTGTCTTCCAGCTGAGTCATCGCAGCCACATCGGACGAGAGATAGGTCACCTTTTCGGTCATAGCCTGATTGACCGGCTTGATAAACCCAGTGTCCGCAATGAAATCTGCTGCTGTCGTTGCACCCCAGTTGGTACGAATGTCTTTGAGGCATAGAGTGGTATCCGTGCGAGCGGAGTTGGAAAGCGTGTTGTAGAAGTAGTTTGCATAGCACTGCAACTTGCTCAGCTCTTTGGAATCACTTCCACCTGTCGCAATCCCGCTGCAGGCCGCTCCACTTGACACCAACGAAGTTGGAGTCACAGGCGATCCATAGGCGGTACCATCAGCATTGAAGTTCCCCCATGCGCCACCGCAAGTAAGTGTTTGTGCGCTGCCACCAGATGGAGTGTAAGTTACCGTGCAGCTATTCGAATCCAAGCTGACCGAACCCAGAGTAATCGTGCTCGTCGTGCAGCTTCCACCAGCGAAATCGACGTTGGACCAGCTATCCGGCTGCACCGGGCTATTGCTCGAGTTCACACAGCCACCGCCATAGCTCAGAGAGTAGCGCCCAGCTCCGTCTTTGCACTTCCACACTGACTTACCGCCTAATGTGACTGAGGCGCAGTCCATTACATCCCAAGCTGCTGTCGCAGCCGTAGACTTCCAGCCTTCGGTAATCGTCGACGCAGAGGGCCCAGAAGTGCTCCAATCAAACGCCTGGTGCAAAGTATCCGAATCGCCACTGAGATCCACCTGACCATAGGCTTTGGCTTGGTTTTCAGTAAAACCAATAGCGCCGGTCGTGCCGTCACCGCAATTTAAGAAAGTGTTTTTTGCCATCCAGATCGAAAACGCAAAAGCATCATCCGATCCCGTGGTGCCACTGCAAGCCCCTCCGGCATAGGATCCATCTGCTACCGCGGCAGCGCACGTACTGTCTGGCGTGAACGTCTTTCCCACCACTCGTTTGATGTAGATGCTCTGGCTATCTTGAGGTCCCCGGCAACTCATATCGCTCGGGTCACAAGGACCGACATAACCTTCTGGCAACGTAAAATCGACATCGCCAATCTGCCAAACCCCCGTCGGATCAAAGGCATCAGCTGCCGCAATGGTTAGCCCCGAGGTGGTGATGCCAAGATCCGCAGCATCCACCGCGATCTGACTGCCACTGATCTCTACAGTCCCTACATCCACCGCGCTGGATAGAGCGACCGTATCGACAGCTTTGGCTCCACCGCCAAATCCCGTCTCGTTCTCATTTTGAAAAAGGAAAGTGCCCATGATTTCATTGGTGGCATCCAATACAGTGCAGGTCATGGGCTCGCCGCTAACCTCGGTCAGCGACACATTGAAATCTCCGCCCGAACCCACGTTGGCTTCTACCTTTACCGGGGGCACGGCAGCAGTCACGCAAGCAACTTTGGTAGCATCACCGCTTTCCATTTCAAAGCGTTTGGGTCTGTTCGAAGGCACAGCAAGCTGCCAGCCTCTCGAGTTAAAGGGAGCAAAGCTCTCTGTTGAAGCGAGCGTGCCACTGAGGCCCGGCGTGGAACCACCACACGCGGACAAAAGCGGAAGAACCAATAGCGGTACCAGCCGGTACGTTTGTTTGCGCAATTTCATGGGATTGAAACTCCTTAAATGAGGCGTCTATTAAAATTATTAGCAGGGACTTAAGTCTGCTTCGGCAATTGGGACGATTTATCTAAGTTTTTTTTGTGACGAGAATGACACAATTGCTCTCTAAATCCGGCTCCGTGCGTTTCCGAAAGGAAAGCATGAAGATCAAAAATCTCGGTCTCGTCGCGTTTACTGGTTTGTGTTTGTTCTTGCCCAACAAGGCGTTCGCTCTGGATGCCACTTCGCGTCTCGGCGCTGAAGTCAAAGCGCTGCAAACGCCCGCGGGAATGGGAATTTTGTTCGGCTGGCGGTACCTGTTTCACACCTCCCCCTACTTTTCCGTGGGCGGCGCGGGCTACACGGGGCAGATTTCCGGCACGTCCACAGCTTCCTACAGTTACGGGGGAATGATCGGGGCGTTTCATATTTTGCTTAGTCCATCCACCTCAATGGAGGTCACCGTTCTGGGTGGCGGCGGTGGTGGAAAACTCGATACCGGGGTCTTTTTCGGGGGAACTGTCGTGGAGCCTGGATTGGGATTTAGCTTTAAGCTAGGCAAAGCGGCTCAATTCGTTGCAGGAGCTTCTTATGTTTGGATGCCTGGCTCCGCTCAAGGAACGGGCTTCAGCGGGGGCGTGAAGTTTGAGTTTCTTACCGACCACCGTCCCGAGCCCACGGTGAGCCGAGAATTCAAGCCCACCGCAACCGGGCCAGAAACGCCAGCGGGTGGGGCACAAAGTGCAGCCCCCGTGGTCCCGTCCCGCACGACATCGGCCCGCAACTAGACTCGCTGCGTTAGGATTACGTTAAGGCCCCGATTCCACTTGTGTCCAGCCCCCGTGGCGGCGTATGGCTGGCGGCATGTTTTTGCTCAGCTTATCTTTTTGGGCCTCCTTAGCTTTTGCGGACTCGCCGCTCTTAGTCCGAACCATCGACGCTGCCGGCGGCGACAATACCACCCGTTCCTCGGCTTCTTTTGCGGAAATTCTGAAATCGGCCCCTCCCCACTTGGAATGGAAAACTTCCATTGGCCAACAACTGCCTGCGTGGCTGTCCCAAGGACAAATCCCGTCCTCTGAGGAGATGGAATACTTTCCCACGCTCCCGTTGGAGAGCGTGCCCGCGCTACAACAGGCCGTGTATTTGCGGTACAGCGATGGCATCCCCGATAGTTTCGCACCTGCCCCCGATCGCGAAGTGGTGTTTCACCTGAGCAAGAGTTGCCGCCCTCAGGAGACGTTTTCAAAAGTGTTGGTACCGAGTCTCGGAGTGCATACCCGAGCCGAGCCCCTCGACTTTGCCGTGGAACCTTGCTTTGCACAAAACAGCCGGTCGCTTTCCATCGCGCTGAACGCGCTTGCCGAATCTTCTCGCCCGCTGCGCATTACTCTGCTGAAAGAGTTTGAAGGATTTACTTATGAAATAACAACGTCCTTGGAGTTGTTGCAAATCCTGCAATCATTTGGAATGAGCGCCGAGATTTACCTCAAACGCAGCCTGGTAGATTTTTTGGGGGCTACCGTGACTCAGGGGAATTCTCCTGCCAAGGACTTACGCTTCCCGCTTTGGTTCTCAGTTTCCTTAGGCGATCAGCGGATCCGAGTCCCCGCAGAACACGGCGACTATGGCATCCTGTTCACTCGTAACGGTTACGAGCGTTTTGCAGAAAGCCGTTTTTTCATTGGCGTTCCCCAAACTGGTCAGACGGGAGTTTCGTACTGGCGTCCGCGCGAACACAAGAGCGCAGAGTGGACTCAGGGCCAGATAGAATTCGCTCGGCACTTTGGCGGAAACAAAATTTCCAAGGCAGCACCCTGGTTGGAGGCGGCAGCTGCCACTATGCGATCTCTGCGCCAAACTCAACACCGGGGAGATCTCCCTAACGCGGCCTACGGTTTTTGGGTTTGCAATGACTCCAGCGCTCTGGCGCTCGCAAAATACTCCCAGCTCACCGGGCGCGGCTCGCGGCTTTCGCATTTGTTCCCCCTTGTTCGCGTCCATAGCTTGATACAAGCAGATGGCAGCCGACTTTCTATCGCCTCCGACCTTGCAACCGCCATGGGCCTGCCCCCAGATTTTTTGGACACATTTTATCCCGCAGACACTGAACTGGCCGCTCAGCCGGAAAAACTAAGACAACGTCTAGCTCGTGCGTTTCCCAAGTCTCAAGCACAGCGACTGCAGAGCTGCCCCGAGACTTTGCGTGGCTTTCAACAACTGGTATGGAAATAGGATGGTTCGCCGCCACTTACGCACTTTTGTTCAAATCAAGCTCACCCGCACGGCCATCGTGGGAATATTTGCGACTTTAGCAGACCTGATTTTGCTAGGTCTCAGTGTGAACCGGGGCTGGCTCACCCCCCTGCAAGCAAACCTCCCCTCTCTGGCGTTGGGCTCTCTGATCCAGTTTTTGGGTAATCGCTACTGGGTATTTAAGGCAAAGGAAAGGCCCCTCGGTCGACAGCTATCGTTGTTTGTCATCGCAGAGGCATTGGCATTTGCTCTCAATGGGATTGGATATGATCTCTTAGTCCGATTTACACCGGTGAATTATATTGTCGCTCGCCCGCTATCGGTCACGTTGATTTTCTTCGGATTTAGTTACCCGCTATGGCATTGGATTTTTCACGTCCCATCGCCTGTTGTTGTTGCAGAAACGCCTCTAGATCCTTAAGCCCCTGAGGAGAACCCGCTTCGTAAAAGCGATCCGTGACTTCATAGCCCAGCAACTCTCTGTCCCGACTCAGCTGCGTGAACAACTCCGCCAGGTCGAATTTTACACCTGCTGGGATCCGCTCTACGGTGTTTTTGCGCACGATGGAAAGGCCGTAATCAATACAGTCAAACTGTCCACCGTAGGAGCTTGCGGCGCCCTTCTTGTCGTAAACCAATCCACCCGAGTCGAAACGCGCATTGCTTCGGTCGAATTGGCCGTGGTTGCGGTATACGGTCATCAAGGCTGGCGCCGAACGCGACTCAAAAAACTCCCACACCTTTTCAAAAGAAACAGGCAGATAGGAGTCCCCATACAAAACAAAAAAGACGTCTTCTAAAACTCCTTTATCCAACGCCAAGCGCACAGCGCCCCCTGTACCGCGCAGCTGATCGCCCTCATCCACAAACAACATCTCCACATCGGGGGCCGACGCACTTTCCAGGACAGAGCGTATTTGCGCGCCCAAGTAGCCAATCGAATAAACGATGCGACGGACTCCTTGTTGGCGGAGCAATTCCAACTGGCGCAAAATGAAAGGTTTGCCTAGCACCGGAATCAGCGCCTTGGGCAACTCCGCTGAAACTCCTCGCATGCGTGTTCCCAAACCACCCGCTAAAACCAGGCACTGCACCGCTAAACTCTCTGCGCTACGGATTCCCACTTGGTCGCTTTGAGTTGAAGCGCGGGGTGACTGACCAACAAGTGCCAAACCACAGCGCAAAGACCTTCGGTGTGGGGTGTGATGCGCTTATCCGAAATGACCGGGATGAGGACGCAGGCCTCAGCGGCTTGCTTGGTAAAGCCGCCATCTTTGCCGACAATACCGAAGACTTTGGCCTTCCGCTCCAGTGCGAGTTCCAGCGCACGCACCAAACTCGTGGAGACATTTTTTTCTCGATTGCCGCCGCCGACGGAGAAAACCAAAATCCCGTCTTTGGAGTCTAGACGGGAACCCTCAAGCCAGCCGGAAAAGCACGTGTCCCACCCATCGTCGTTGATGCGTGCGGTGAGTTCCGAGACATTGTCCGTGGGGCAATAAGCTTCGAATCCGCAAATTTTTCTAAAGTCATTCACTGCGTGACTTGCGTGGCCAGCGGAGCCACCTACCCCCAAAATAAACAAACGCCCCCCCGCCTTGCGTACTTCGGCGAGCCCGTGCGCCATGGCTTCGATTTGTTCCGTATCAATGCTCTTGATCGCTCCGATGGTTTCTTCCAAAAACACACTTGAAAAATGCGGTTCCATTTCTAGTTCTCCTTTAGCTTTCAAAATCGCAACGAACTCAGGGAGCCCTTTGCACCAAAGCGTTGGTTGCACATTTTTGTCGTGCATCCAGTTCAGAGCGTCGGTTTTGCGTGCGCCGATATAAACTGTGCGGACCCCAAACTCTTCACCCGCTTGGAGATCGGTGATCCCATCGCCCACCATCCAAGCGTCTTTTTTTTCAAAACCAGAGTGCTCGTTCCACGCCTGCTCCAAGAGCCCTGTCCGGGGCTTTCGACAAGCACAGAGATCTTCTGCCCTGTGAAAGCACAGGTGTGAACTCGAAATACTAGCACCTTCCAGTGCAAGCAATTCCAAAACTCGGGCGTGTACGTTGTCCAAATTGGTTTTGGTAGTCGAACCCTTGGCCCACGCGGGTTGGTTGGAAACGATAACCGTCGTGTAGCCCAGTTCATGCAGCTCACGCACCGCTTTACCGGCTCCAGGCCGTAATACCACCTGACCCGCGTTTAATGGGCTATTGATCGTCCCCTGTTCGGGATCGGTGACCACCTCGTTGATCACCCCATCCCGATCCAAGAAAATGAGTCCGCGGCTCAAATGCTAAACCCTGCCTTTTTGGCGTCTTGGTAAAACATTTTAACCGTGTCGAGAGAATACTCTTCTAGGTTCTTGCCCTGAAGGGAGAGTTTGCTGATGAGGTCATCCGTGACCGTGATGATGTGGCAACCGGCCCATTCTGCCTGGTAAATATTCAAAACTTCCCGAGTGCTGGCCCAGAGGATTTTGGCACCGGGTTTGTCTTTGTACATCTGCACGGCTTGCTTCATCAAAGGAATCGGATCCACACCGGTGTCCGCAATGCGGCCCGCGAAAATGGATACGATGACATCGTCCTGGGGTTTGAGAATTTCGTGCAGTGCGCGGACCTGGTGATCGGTCAAGATCGCGGTGACGTTCAGCTTGAGCCCCTTGTCCAAAAGGCGCCTGCAAAGTGGCAAAGCGGATTCACCCTTGGTATTGCTGATTGGAATTTTCACATAAACGTTTTTGCCATACTCGTTGATTTTGAGTGCTTGGCGTTCCATTTCCGGAAATTCATCCGAAAATACTTCGAACGAAATAGACATATCCGTAATGTCTTGAAGAATTTCCTTAGCAAAACCTGCGTAGTCTTTGATACCGGCTTTGACCATTAGGCTTGGGTTGGTGGTGAAGCCGCTCACCAGACGTTCTTTGTAGCGCTTCAACATATCTGCGCGGTTGGCACCATCAGCATAGATTGCAATCTTCATACGGTGAATCTCCTCAAACGTAAATTTAGGGCGGAGACAGCCTACTCCCGCCTGGCGACCTAGTCTATTTCGAAAAACCGCCTAAATGTTGGACGGGTTTTTATGCCCGCCAACCCACCTCCCACAAACCCTTGCTAAGCCAATGAAATTGCCCGTATTTTCCGGGTGTATTCTCTTGGTTATCGCGTTCAACGTGGTTCCAGTCTTGCATCCCTTTAGACTACGGATGGGTACGCGAGTTTTACATTCTATTTTGTTCTTGTTCCTCATCGGCGTTTCTGCAGTGGGGAGTTCCCCCCAATCCCAAACGACTTGCGACTTCAAACCGTTTCAAACGCGAAAACTCCACAAAGCAGACATTGTGCTCTTAGGGACAAGCGCCCTGCGAAATAATGGGTACCAGAACATCGAGGAAATTCGCTCAGGAGGGATGGGAGTCGTACTCAAGGCTGAAAAGGACGGCTCAAAGCGCGCGGTGAAGATCTCGCTGCGACAGCACGAACCCTTTATCAGTGGGTTGGAGCGCGAAGTCGAGATCATGAACTTTTTGGCGCAACAAGACCCCATGGAAAAACGCTTTTCCCATGCCAAGATAGTCGACTCCGAACACCCCGATCACCAAATGGTGAAGGGGATCGAAATGCCCTTCATTGCTGGCTACCCGCTTTCGCAGGTACTCAAAAACACGGCGGGGACATCCGCTCAGCGCCAAGCCATCGCGGAAGCCATTCAAAAACAGATCTACGAGCAAATGGCTTTTGTGCACGCCCAGGGTGTCTGGCACTTGGATCTTAAGCCCGACAACATCATGGTTCAGTATGAACACAACCGTCCTGTCGTCCGAATTATCGACTGGGGCTCCTCCGCGCGGGTACTGGAGAACGGCAAAACGCGCTCTGTTTTGCCTGATAACCAGGGATTCACTCTGGGGTACGTCGCCCCTGAACGTCTGGACCTAGGCCGCCAGTCGCCCGCTGACGACGTCTACGCACTCAGACGCATGGACTGGGAAATGCGAGAATACTATTTGGGTCTGCCTGAACCCGAAAGCGCTGCAGATGGTCGCATGGTCATTCGAAATCTGATCCCCAAAGCCCGTCCTGAGCCTACCGATCAGCTCACGGTACTTTTGCATAAACTCAATCCCAATCCCTCGAGCGCTGTCTCGGATGGCTCGGCGAATGGCAGCACTATCGATCCCGTTCCACACCCAGAAGATCCAGACCATTACCGCCATAGCTATAGCGAACCATCCGGTGCGCTGGACGAAGAAAAATATTACCCCTCCCTCCCCAGCGGATCTGCCGAGATGGAACGCCAGCGCCTGATCGCCGCAGTGGAATGGAGTTTGGTTCCACAAACCGTGCAAGATCGTTGGGACCTCATCCAACGCGCCAAGACTGAAAACATCCCCGCCTTCCTCCAGAGCTTTGGACGGGAACTGATGCGGAACTACCGACGAGCGGCGCCTGGTAGCCGATTGCAGAATGAAGAGATGGGCAAACTCACTCTAGAAATTCTGAATTCTTCTTTTCTCATTGATAAGTTTGATATCGCTTCGGATACGAACCCTGGGCTGGGTTTGACAAAAACCGAAGTGGAAACCATCGCCCGCAAAATGGTCGAGTATTTTGGAGTGACTCAGGTTTACTACCGTCACCCGACGGCACTGGGAACTTCGGGGCCACACCACGAGCTGCGCTACCAACGCCTAGCGGCTCGCATTTATGCACTTCAAAAACAGGGCAAGATCCAAGAAATTCTTCACTGACGCTTCGAATCTTTGGGACGTTTGCCTAGTCCCTAGCCACTGACCGCCGACGGAATACACGCTAACCCCTGATTCTTCGGCTGCATTTTTATGGAACTCGTTTTGCAAAACACTAAGACCATATGCGCCCCCAATTTGTAAAATGGACACTGAGCCTTTTGGTCTTTGCTACCCTCACGAGCTGGGCAAGGCCGGGGTTTGCCGAGACTACCCAGCAAGACACCTCCAAAGCACAGGACTTGCTGCAAAAGCCCACGGAGATTGCAGGCGAGCTCACCCCTGGGTCAGACGTAACTGTGGAGCTGGTAAAACCCGAAAACCCTTTCGTCGGACTGGTGCAAACGCTTTCTGAAAAAATGGAACTCGAAGGCGAGTTCAGTACCCCCAAGCCAAACTCGTGGTGGAAAGAGCGTTGGGAAGAGACTAAGAACCGTTTCAATTTTTGGAACCGTTACCGTGTAGCGGCACGGCAATACAATACCTCCAGCGAAAAAGAAAAAGTGGCTTCGGTACCGCTCAAAGTGGTCATCGCCAATACCGGCATCGCCACTGGAGGCATTCATGTGCTGGAATCCACTGTGCTCGGGCCCACCTTGATCAGCATTGGCAATAGCATTGGCGGAGCCGTCGGCAAAACCCTGACGGGCTACGGGGGCTTGCTCGTTTTCCCTGTGCCAACGGGAACTCCGATTGATTTGCTCACTGAAACAGGCTGTCTGATCGTGGGTGCCCTGATCGTTCAACCCAGCGTGCAACGCGGTTTATATAAAGTCGAAAAAATGGCATTGAAAATCGCCTCACCGCTCATTCGCAAAATGGGCGTCGATAGGTTTTACCAAAGCCTGTTTCGCACCCAAACCGGGGTGGAGAAACTGGCTCGCGCCATTGAAGCTCACCCGCCCACGATTCGCTGGGATGCAGGAGATCTGGATGGCCTACACCCCCATGCCGTCAGCTTGAAAGACGGACAACCGGTCGTGGATTTCTGGACGGAGAAACAACCCAATGGCGATGTCAGCTTGAGCCGCTTTGTACTCTACCCCGCTGCGCAAACGGCTGAAGGCCGCAAGGCGATAAAGCAACTCGATCTCGGGTGGAATTTCCGCGATGCGTTTTTGGCTCCGAATATGCTCACCCGAGCGGAACATGGGACCGAAGAAGTAAAAAGCGACCGTTTTGGCCTCTATTCGACAAACAGCACGCCCGTACTTCTGACGTCGAGCACAGTGTTCCGATCCAAACCCTCCCGCACGCCAAAGATCGTACAGGGAACGCCTGACGGCACGAGCCCGACTACGGTGACTCTGCCCGATGGACGCGCTCTGGTGGATTATTGGCAGGAGCAGCAGTCCGACGGCAGCTCTAAGATGCTTCGATTCACACTGTACGATGCCGCCCATTCTCCCGAGGGGCGAAAATCTCTGGGCAAATTGCCCGTCTCTGTCGAAATGCGGGATGCTTTTCTATCGCCTGGAAAACAGATCAACGAAAGAAAAGCGGTACGTTCCTTTATTGGAACCGCCGCGACCTATGACTGCAGTGCTGGTTTTGCCAACCTAGAAAGCGCCCGACGTGAAATCGCCCAAGAATAAGAAGAACCGCAATCCGAAGCGCTCCCTGGGATCGATCCTCGCCATGGGGGTGTTGGGCGCACTGGCGTGTATTGGACTCGTGCAAGTCGGTCGGCTGATCCTCCCCACCCGTTGCCCCTGTAGTGACTCGCTCTATCAGGTACTGAAAGCACCTGAAAATTCGAGCCCCTTGGTGCTCGAAGCTTATTACCACCAAGCCCGCCAAGACGCCGCCGCAAACCCCGAGCGCCTGCGCGCCATTGAAAAAGCGTACCATGTCCTGAGCAACCCCACTCTACGAGCGGCGTACGATTACACTCAGACACATCGGCGCCTACCGGCGATTGGTACAGCCCGTCCAGATCATCCTGACTACTTCACCCGGCTTGGACTCAACGAAGATACCTTTTCTAAACCTCTACTAAAGAATGCCTATCTCTACGCGCTGATCGACAATGCCGAAGACTTCGATAAATTGCTCGCGCTCGGCGAGGCGTACGAAACTCTCGAGAACCGAGAGGAACGCCTGCTCTACCTCCAAGGACGAGCAAGTCACCGAATTACCGAGACCGACCGCCTGGCGAATGGAGTTCTGGAACGTTGGCGAGGATCCGCCACCGAAAACCTCCCGGCTTTTTTGGCCGACACCGAAGCGTTCTTTGACCCTTCTACCGGGACCAAGCGAACGGTTCTCATTGAAGCGTATTGGAACCTTCTTGAGCAGCAGGCACTTCGGTGGGCAACTCGGGCTCAACCTGGAGGAGCTACCGAGGAACTGATCAAGAGTACTTTCACCAAACACCGCGATGCACTCAGCGCACTGAATCCAAGATCTCTCACTCCAGGTGCGGCGGCACATCGGAACCACGTTTTGAATCGTATTCAAGAGCTCGAAGCCAGGCTGAAACAACGCGGGGGATTCTTTGCCGAAGAAAAGAGCAAACCTCCGCACAAGCTTTTAAAGTCATTCCGATCGGTGTGCAACCTGGCTTTGGGGTATCTGCGGGGAGTGCCGAAGATCCTCGATAGGTAAAAGCATCCGCAGATAGGGAACCGATGCGTACAGGGCAATTTCCCGCTGAGTGATGATACTCCCCGGCAAAGGCCTGTCGGGGCGATCCGAACTTACCGCAGAGAAAACAGGCTCTCTCTCTAGTAGCACTGCCAGCACAGTCATCAAGCGCCCACTCTCGAGGACTTTTCCCCGCGCTTCCGAAATCCTTCGACACAGATCCGCAAGCTCGTCAGGAGACAAACGATAGCGCGCCCCCAATAACCAAAGCAGAGACCAGCTTTCATCGGAATACGAGGGCGCAAAACTTCCCCAGCGAGCGCTTGTGCGAAGGGCCTCCACTTCCTGCAAAACCCCGGCTGTCTTCCCCTCGGTACCAGACTGCGTTGCAAGCCAAGCCATAGCCGTTTCATTGAGCCCATTTTCGGCGCCGCGCTGACTTTGAGCCGTAAACAGTTTGAAATACCGGTTCATCAGTGACTCCGGCGTTTCGGTTGCTGTTTTAGACAATAAAACCAACAGTGCCGAAATGGGCAAATCCCCCTCGAGGCCGGGCATTCCTTGGCTCAAAGATTTTAGACTACGCAGGCGTGCTACGAGTTCGGTCGGATCGTTCAAACGAAGCTCAAATGTCAGCAAGGTAGCGATGGCGACTTCCGAGGGGGTGGCCTTGTCCAATAACTGGCTGAGCAAGGAAAAATGGCTCAGAATCTGCGAAGTGCTCTCGCCCGTTTGCATGCGCACTCGCATGAGCGAGACGGCAGTCCTCGCCCCGAATTGACTCCGGAAATAAGCGTAATCTGCCAAAAAATCGGATTCGAGATCCAGCAATGAAATCGTAGCGCCGGTCCGTTTGTCTTCTATCGCACGAGAAGCCTCCAACGCCATGAGGGACTTTTCCGCCTCGGTTTCTCGAGGGAACTCTGAACCTGTATGCCTTGCCAATTCCCGAGTTCGGGAACGCGCAGCAGCGCGCAAGAACCCGTGCCAGGCCTGAGGAACCTGCCACTGCGGTGCACGCATACCGTCTCTAAAGTCCACCACCTCGCGCTCCAGCGCCGCCAATCCCGAAATCAATCCCGCCAACTTTGATTCCTGAATTTCAGTATGTTCGCCAGTGGCAACTCCCTCGAAATCCGCCCAAAGAAAAGCGAGGCGTTGTTCGAACCACAACGGAAACAAAAAATCGAAACTGGTCGAAAATCCCGGCAGCGCGGGCGACTCCGCTACGTTGGCGTCCGCAGAGCGAGGGTTTAATTCCGCGTCCAGCCTTTGGAGAACCCTCGCCAGATTGCCAAACGAGTCCGCGGCCATCCGAAGCGAAACCACAAACTGAGCCTCTCGCTCGTTCCCCTGAACTTTTTCGGAGTCGATTCCGCCACCAAAGACACTGGTGAGCATACCCAAAAAACCACCCAGCAAGGGCGTCTGCCCCAACAAAGGGGTGTTCAATCGCTCCCCTTCCGAGTGCAAACCTTCTAGCCTCTCCTGCAAAAAGGCCGACCGGACCGAAGACTGGGCAGCGACATGCTCAGAAGAGTCAAAATCTTGGATCAGATCCAAAAAAAGCTGTTTTCCATCCAGCGACGTGATTAGACGCGTACAAGCCGCCCCTGCAGAGAACTGCTGAATGGCATTGATATCAATAGCTTGTGCCGAAACCGCAAAAAGGGTCGCGAGCGTCCCGCCCTGAACAATTTTTTGAATATGCATGTGGGCCGGGGAGTACCACAGCAGGCCCTGCTTGTGCAACTGGCAGATCAGAGCTAAAACATCGAAACCAAATGCATAAAAGCAAAAAACACCCCCCGGGGAGTGTGGTGATCGAGCCCACTTTCGAAGCGCTATCGAAGCTCTATCCCAACACCGCAACGGAGCTTACCTATAACGGCCCCTTTCAGTTGTTAACCGCGGTCATTCTCTCGGCCCAATGCACAGATGCGCGAGTGAACCAAACTACCCCTGCACTTTTTAGGGCCTACCCTGACGCTCGCGCTCTGGCCGCGGCACCGTTGGAATCGATTGAACGGCTGATTCATCCTTGTGGCTTTTATCGCATGAAGGCCAAGGCCCTGAAAGAAATGGCCCAGTCCGTACTGACAGATTTCCGCGGAGAAATCCCCCAGACCCTCGAAGAATTGGTTCGGCTGCGCGGCGTTGGCCGAAAAACTGCCAGCGTGGTTTTGAACCAAGCCTTTGGACTCCCAGCAATCGCCGTGGACACACACGTCAAACGCGTGGCCCACCGTTTGGGTTGGACTGAGAGCCTCAACCCTGAAGTCGTGGAGCGGGACTTGATGCGACTGCTCCCGCGCGAAAAATGGGCGCCAATCAATGGCCTGTTGATCTTGCACGGCCGCCGCCTCTGCAAAGCGCGTAAGCCGCTATGCAGCGAATGTCCTGTAAAAGAATCGTGTCGATTTTTCCTGGAAAGCTCGGGTTCTGTTACAATTTCTAAGAACAAACATGACACCCGCAATTCAGGTCGAAAATCTCAGCAAGCAGTACGTGCTCGGCACGCACCAAGATAATACCCTTGCGGGTGCACTCAAGCGCTCACATAAACGCCTCAATAACCTGGTTCGTTCTGCACTGGGACACGCGAATGATTCGGCGACTCTCGCGCCGTCAACTCTCTGGGCCCTTAGAGATATCACCCTCTCCATTGGCAGAGGCGAAATTGTCGGCATTGTCGGGCGCAATGGAAACGGAAAATCCACCCTGCTCAAGATCTTGAGCCGCATCACCATGCCCACCCACGGGCGCGTTCGGCTACATGGTTCGCTCGCTAGCTTGCTCGAGGTTGGCACAGGATTTCACCCGGAACTTACAGGCAGGGAGAATATTTTTCTCAATGGCGCGATTCTGGGAATGAGCCGCAAGCAAATCCGGCAACGACTCGACGCTATCGTCGCCTTTTCAGAAGTAGATCGCTTCCTCGATACACCGGTAAAACGCTACTCTAGTGGCATGTACGTACGCCTTGCGTTTGCAGTGGCTGCGCATCTGGAGCCGGATATCTTGCTCGTGGACGAAGTACTCGCCGTGGGAGATGGAGCATTCCAAAAAAAATGCCTCGGCAAAATGCAGGACGTCGGCAATAGCGAACGCACTGTCTTGTTTGTTAGCCATACTCTCCCCGCCGTGCGAAGCATCTGCTCGCGGGTGATTCTCTTGGATCAAGGCCGGATTGCAATGGATGGCCCCACAGACCAAGTGCTCGCAGCGTATAACAAACTCTTACAAGCGCCGCGCAAGCTGACCAACGATGGGATCAGTTGGCGCCTGCTGCACAGCAATGGGTTTGTCCGCGTGAGCACACTGACTTGTCTAGACTCCTCCGGCAAAGAAAAATGGAGCTTCAAACAAGGCCAAGACGTCAAACTTCGTCTGGAGTATGAGGTGTTCGAGGCAGTCAAGAGTTTGGGCTTGCACATCGTGTTTACTTCCCTGCAATCGGGCGAAGTTGTAACGACCTATACTGCCGCCGTGACAAACTCCCCTTTGCAGAAAGGGGAAACGGGGAGCATCGATCTCGTGTTTCCCAAAATCCCACTCCGAGCGGGAGAGTATGCTTTTACGCTAGCGCTGGGCGATGCTCAGATGGACAGAAAATTTGACTATCTGGATGCCCACCAAAATCTACCGTGGCTGGGGATATCTTCAGATGAAGATCAAAAGGCGCGCGCCGAAGGGTATTTTTCGATCCCCGCTGGCATTGAGAACGTCGAAAAACATTCTATATGATGTCTGCGAATGTTTTTTCGACTTTAAGAAAATACCAAGTCCCTACGATGACGCTTAACACAGTGGCAAAAACACTGATTTGCAGAAGAGAAACATCTAACGCGGTTCCAAACAGCACGCTTCTAAATGCCTCCACGTAACCTACCATGGGATTGAGCCCCACAATGAGTCGGTACTTCCCCTGTAACATACTCGCCGGGTAAACTACCGGCGTAGCAAACATCCACATCTGTAAAATAAAACTAATGCCGTTATTGATATCTCGGTAACGAACATTGATCGCCCCTAGAATCATCCCCACTCCTAACGCCAGCATTGCCGTACCCGCCAACACGAGCGGAAGGCCGATGACCGCGTAAACGGAAGGGATCATCTGGTAGTAGATAAAACCGGCGATCAGAGCCAGAAAAGCGATTCCAAAATCGATAAAACCAGGAAACAAGGCCGATAGGGGCAAGATCAATCGCGGAAAATAGACCTTATTGAGCATGTGGGCATTGCCGACCAAACTGCTGCTGCAGCGGCCGACCGAGTTTGCAAAATAGATCCAGAGCAGCAATCCAGAAAGACTAAACAGCGAATAGGGAATGCCATCCGATGGTAGCTTTGCAATGCGGCCAAAAAAAACCGTGAACACGCCCACTGACATGAGCGGAAAAATCAAAGCCCAGGCACTCCCCAGCGCAGTCTGCTTATAGCGCAGAGAGATGTCGCGCCAGGTCATGAAAAACAGCAGCTCTCGATGCCGCCAGAGTTCTCTCCAGTTCAAGCCGCGGCTAGCGTCCTGGTCGCCTTCAATTAAAATCACAGGAAGCGATTTTTCAGGTGATGACATAAAGGATTTTCAGTATAGCATGCCCGACCCAAGGAGAAGAGCATGGTAAAAATAGTCGTGTACACCAAAGATAATTGCCCTTACTGCGTAGCGGCCAAAAACCTTTTGCACCAAAAAGGGGCCGCGTTTACCGAGATCAACCTGCAGACAAAACCTGATGAATTGGCAGCGCTCAAAGCGCGCACGGGGTTGCGTACCGTCCCCCAGATTTTTTTTGACGATAAGCTCATTGGAGGCTTTTCGGACATGCAGGCGCTCGATAACGCCGGAAAGTTGGACGCACTCCTAAAGTAATGCGCACTTCGACTAGCGCCAATGGCGTCACGCACCTGCTCATAGATCATGAAGCATGCCTTGAGCAGCTCTTGCTCCCAATGTTTCCACAGTACCCCGAGCTACTCCGACTTGGGGCGGTTTATGTGAACCGCGTTCGCACCACTCAGTCTCCTCGGGTGGCGCCCGGTGATTACGTTCGCGTGCACCCCCACCCGCGCCGTTTTCAATCCTCCCAAATCGAATGGAACAAAACACTCCTCCACGAAACCGATGACTATCTAGCCATACACAAACCCGCGGGCATCCCCGTACATGCAACCATCGACAACACGATCGAAAACGTCTTGGCAGAGTGGAAAAAGCTCCGTGAAACCTGGCTTGGTGTCACGCACCGCCTCGACACCGCTACGAGTGGGATTTTGATTCTGGCAAAGACCCAACCATTTCAACGACAGTTCAACGACCACCTGCGCAGAAAAAAAGTTCAAAAAACATACCTCGCGTTGTCCGCTTTCCCCGTGCCCTCGGGAATATGGACACATTCGATGAAGCAAAGCCCGTATGCCCCGCATTCTCTGACCCACCCCCCTGAGCCGAACGAGCTTTTTTGCGAAACCTGGGTGGATGAAAGCGAGGCGACGCCTCTTGGATACCAGACCCGACTCTCTCCTTTGACCGGAAGAACGCACCAGCTCCGGGCCCAAATGGCCTACTACGGAAGTCCTATCCTTGGGGACACGCTCTACGGCGGTGAAGAGCGAGCCCAGTTTCATGCAGACCGGATTGGTTTGCACGCTCAGGTCCTGGCTTTTTACTCACTGCATGGAAAACCGCAGGAGATAGTCTGCGAGCCTGATTGGACTACGAACCGGCTCGCCGCAGAGGAGCGGCATCCAAGAAGGTAACGTCTTTGTATTTATCCCTAGCCCAATTGACGCTCCACTCGCTTTTAAAGAGGACTACTGGCAGCCCATCCCGATCTTGAACATACGCGCAGTCAGAATACTTATTAAACTCTTCAAAATCGGTATTCCCCCCCTGCAACCAACACGCGCGCACAAAGGGCAGCCGCTCGAGCTTTACATCCACTCGGTATTCACTTTTGAGGCGGGCTTCAAAAACTTCAAACTGCAGCGCTCCCACGGCTCCGAGTATGGGATAAGCATCCGCTCGGGAGGCATTGCGAAATAACTGAACAACGCCTTCTTCAGTGAGTTGCTCCAGCCCCTTTTGAAGCTGTTTGCGTTTGAGCGGGTCAGCCACTCCTACAGTCGCAAAGTTCTCTGGAGCAAACCGCGGCACGCCGTCAAACTCCAAGCGTCGCCCCTCGGCTAAAGTGTCTCCAATACGAAACTCTCCCGTTGTATCCAGCAGGCCCACAATATCTCCCGGCCACGCCTCTTCGAGAGTCATCCGCTCTTGGCCGAAGAAATGGATACTCTTGGAGAGGCGGAACTCTTGATCCAATCGGCCATGCCGGGCTTCCATCCCACGAGTGAATTTTCCCGACGCCACCCTCAAAAACGCGACTCTATCCCGATGTTGGGGGTCCATATTGGCCTGAATCTTAAAAAACAAACCCGAAAACCGCGGGTCCACCGGTGAAACCAGGCCCTGATCACTGCTGCGTTCCTGAGGCGGCGGCGCCATCTTCAAAAAATTCTCCAAAAACCGCTGAACGCCAAAGTTGTTCATTGCACTACCGCAGAACACAGGCGATAGCTGCCCAGCCAACACCCGCTCGGAATCAAATGGATCTCCCGCAATCTCCAGCAACTCCAACTGAGATCGCAGCTCTTCGACCAGCTCTTCATTTTCTTTACGATCTCCTGGGAGAATTTCTAAAAAGCGGGGATCGTCAATCCCGGAAACACTCACCGGCAAGAGCTTGCCCTTTACGTTTGCCTCACCTTCGCGTTGAAACACCAAGACTTCTTTCGCGTGGCGGTCATACACCCCACGAAACCGATCTCCCATTCCAATGGGCCAGGTCACGGGAGCCGAACGAATGCCTAAAACTTTCTCCAGTTCGTCAATCAAATCTAAAGGATCTCTCGAAGGACGATCTAGCTTGTTGAAAAACGTAAATATCGGCAGCCCACGCATGCGGCAGACTTCGAAAAGTTTGCGCGTTTGGGGCTCTACGCCTTTGGCAGCGTCAATCAACATCACCGCCGCATCCACTGCGACCAGGGTCCGATAAGTATCTTCAGAAAAGTCTTTGTGGCCAGGCGTATCTAGCAAGTTGACCGCGATGCCATCGTAATCAAAACGCAATACGCTTGTACTAATGGAAATGCCGCGTTTCTTTTCGATTTCCATCCAGTCTGAAGTCGTGTTGCGCTGCTGCGACTTCGCTTTTACCGCACCGGCAAGATGAATGGCTCCACCATATAGGAGGAGTTTCTCGGTCAAAGTGGTCTTCCCGGCGTCTGGGTGAGAAATAATCGCAAAGGTGCGCCGGCGGGTCACCTCGCTCTCGAGTTTTTTTTGAAATGCCGGGTCCATGGCAGGGGTTATACACGCTCCCTCTACCCTTTTAAACCAGAACCCTCTACTTTGTCTGAGTGAGCGAAAACCGAAAAATCATCCACATTGATATGGATGCCTTTTATGCCTCTGTGGAGCAGCGTGAACGCCCCGAACTTCGAGGCAAACCCGTCATCGTAGGTGGCCCACCGGATAGCCGAGGGGTGGTGGCATCCGCCTCTTATGAGGCGCGCCGCTATCAAGTCCGGTCGGCGATGAGCAGCGCCAAGGCCTCCCGCCTTTGTCCCCAAGCGGTATTTGTCTCCCCTCGCTTTGGCTTGTACAAAGAAGCAAGCCGCGTCCTGCAGGGAATTTTTCGTGAAGTCACTGACCTAGTCGAACCCCTCGCTCTGGACGAAGCCTACTTGGACGTCACCCTGAACAAGCTCCACGAGCCGAGCGCGACGAAAATCGCGCGTTACTTGCAATCGCGAATTCGCGGCCAGCTCTCGCTCTCTGCTTCTGCAGGAGTGGGACCCAATAAGTTCCTGGCCAAACTGGCGAGCGAAATGAAAAAGCCTGGTGGATTGGTCGTAGTCTCGCCGGACCGCGTGGACGAAATTGTCAAAGAATTGCCCGTGGAAAAGCTCTGGGGGATTGGTCCCGCCACCGCGCAAAAGCTCCACGCGCAGGGTTGGTCAACGACAGCGGATTTGCGTCGAATCTCCGTAGAATCCTTAGTCTCGCTCCTTGGAAAACAAGGAGCGTTTATCCACGGCCTGGCTTTTGGCATCGATCCCCGCCCCGTCAATGCGGATCGTACAATCAAGAGCCGGGGAGCAGAAGTGACTTTCGAACGAGACACTCTGGATACCGCCGAACTCGAAAAACACCTTCTGCGCTTGGCGACGCGAGTGTGCACGGAAATGTCGCAAAAAGACACCCAAGGTCGCCATGTTTGCCTCAAACTCCGTTACCGAGATTTTACATCCATTACTCGAAGCCGGACCTTGCCCTTTCCCACAAATGAGACCGCCGTCGTGTTTGATGTCGCGCGAGAGCTTCTCTTGCGATCCACCGAAGCGGGCAAAACGCCCGTACGTTTGGTCGGCGTGAGCGTGAGTGGGTTTGACGCGCTCGAATCGGATGCGCAGCTCTTGCTCCCCCTTTGAGAAACCTTGCGCTATACTTGTGCACGGGATGGGGGACCGGAATGCGGATCGGGATTATCGCTTCTAGCGGGGGTGCGACTTTTGATATGGCGCGCCAAATCCTGGCCGACATCTCTGCTCCGGAGTTCTGCGTCGTTACCGACCGCGCGTGTGGGATCGAAGCGATTTGTGCGGAGCATGGCATCCCGCATACGCGGATTGAATCCAAAGATAACAAAGTCTTCTCAGCCCTGGCCCGACAGTGGTTCCGAGCCCAGGGCAGCGTGGATTTCGTCCTGCTGTATTTTTTACGCCTGATCACAGAAGAACTGTTTGAAGCGTTTCCGACTTTCAATATTCACCCGTCGCTCCTGCCCGCATTCACAGGATTCAATCCCATCGAACGCGCGGCCCAATCCCAAGTGCGATTTCTCGGAGCCACTGCGCACCGAGTGGACGCATCCAAGGACGCTGGCCCGATCGTCGCGCAAGTGACTATGCCGATCCCGCCCTCGGCTTCGATCGAGCAGCTACACCATTACTCGTTTGTTCAAAAAGTTTACTTGTCGGTGCTCCTGGCGGAGATGGCAAAGTCCGGCTGGACACAAACTGCCAAATTCAGCGATCGCTGCAATCCGCAAGTCGAAGATCCTGCACTTTGGAATCGCCTGCTGCAGTTTCAACGCGGCGAGGGAGTCGAGGTGTTGGCGTGAAACGGGTTGTAATCTTGCAGCCGCAGTTTCTACCTTGGCGCGGAGTCTTTGAGCAAATTCGTTTGTCGGATGAGTACATTCATCTGGACGATGTGGCGCTCCCTCAGGGAAGAAGCTTCATTTCCCGAGTGCAAATCAAAACGGCTCAGGGTCCAGCATGGCTCACGGTTCCCATTCGCAAGGGGGCTCAGCACCTGGTTGACATCAAAACAGACGACTCCCAGCCGTGGCGAAAAACCCACTTAAAAACATTGCACAACGCGTATGCGCGAGCACCCCACGCAGATGCGATGCTTGAGCTTGCGCACACAGTGTACGCGTTGGAAACGGACAGCCTTTGCGAGTGGAATATCCACGCCATTGAAACGATTTCTAAATTTTTGAACCTGCGATGCACTTTCAGTCGCGCATCGACCCTGCCGTCGACGAAAAAGAGTACGGAACGCCTAGTTGAAATCGCCTGCGCCGCCTCAGCCACCCAATACCTCACTGGCCACGGAGCTTTGAGCTACCTTTCGCCCGAGCCCTTTGAGCGGAACGCAGTTCAAGTCGAAGTCATGGATTATCGGCGCAGCCCTTACCCGCAGCTCTTCGAAGGTTTTGATCCGCACGTTTCAGTTTTAGACCTGATTGCAAACACGGGGACTGAGGCGCCTAGTTTTTTGGATTCACCCAGCTTGGAATGGAGACACTATGAACGAAATCGAAAAATTTCAGCATGAAGTCGAACGTAATATCGCTGGACTCAGCGCCGATGCCGAGCTGACGCAGTTTTCTCAGACGTGGATCGAAAAAACCACCCCACACCGGTACACGTACAATTTTAGCTGGATGGGGCGTCCGATTATTCAGTTTCCCCAGGACATCATGGCAATGCAAGAGTTGATCTGGCGGGTAAAGCCGGAACTCATCATCGAAACCGGGGTGGCCCATGGCGGTTCGATAATTTTCTTTGCTTCGATGCTCCAACTCCTCGGAGGCAATGGCAAAGTCGTCGGTATCGACATTGATATTCGCTCCCATAACCGAAAAGAAATTGAATCGCATCCCATGAGTCACCGCATTGAACTGATTGAAGGCTCCTCGATCGATCCCAGCACCGTGTCCAAAGTGCACGAACTCGCTCGCGGCAAGGGACCGATATTGATCTCGTTGGATTCCAACCACACGCACGAGCATGTACTGAAAGAGCTACGCCTCTATTCGCCGCTCGTCACCAAGGGGAGTTACCTTGTGGTTTTTGATACTGTCGTTGAGGACATGCCCGATCGGTTCTTTGCAGACCGTCCGTGGAAACGGGGAAACAGCCCTAAAACCGCGGTGAGAGAGTTCTTACGCGAGAACCGCCGATTTCGGGTCGATACTTCTATCGACGCAAAACTACTTATTTCCGTTGCACCCGAAGGGTACTTACTCTGTGTTGAGGACTGAGAATGTCTAAACGTATCCCTGTAGCAGGACCTTGGATCACCGAGAGAGAAGTCGAGTATGTCGCCGATGCGGCACAGAACGCGTGGTACGACAACGCCGCAAGTTACCACAACCGGTTTGAAGCGCTCTTTGCCCAAACCGTCGGCACACGTTTTGCGATTGCTCTGCCGCATTGCACTTCGGCGATCCACCTCGCACTGGTCGCACTGGGGGTGGGACCAGGTGATGAAGTAATTGTTCCCGAATGCACTTGGATTGCGACAGCAGCTCCAGTGCGCTATGTCGGCGCCGAAGCCGTTTTTGCGGATATCGATCGGGTAAGCTGGTGCTTGAACGCTGATAGCGTCGAGTCTTGCTTAACTCCAAAGACCAAAGCGGTGATCGCGGTCGATCTCTACGGCGGAATGCCAAACTATTCCCAGCTTCAGGCGCTTTGCGATCAGCGCGGAATCCTCCTCCTTGAAGATGCAGCCCAAGCCGTGGGTGCAAAGTTTCAAGGGCAACCCGCTGGAAGTTTCGGTAGGGCGGCTACGTTTAGTTTTCACGGATCCAAAACTCTCACCACGGGCGAAGGTGGAATGCTCTGCACCGACGACTCGGCTCTACGCGATCGGGTTTTGTTCTTAAGAGATCATGGACGCGATCCGGGGAGCAAGCTTTTCCTGAATTCTGAAGTGGCGTTCAAATACCGAATGAGCGCCACCCAGGCGGCAATGGGCCTAGCGCAAACTGAACGCTTGGCGGAACTGGTGGCTAAGAAACGGCAAATATTTTCTTGGTACCAGCAACGGCTCCAGGGCGTACCGGGACTTCAGCTCAACTCCCAATTGGACGGCGTCGAAAATGCTTACTGGATGTCGACGGTAGTAGTAGATCGAACCTATGGATTGGACAAAGTCACTCTGATGGGCAAGCTATCCGAAGCAGGAATTGATACGCGGCCTTTTTTTACACCCTTAAGTGCTCAACAAGCTTATAGCGGCACTGCAGAAAGCACGCGTGCGAGTTCACAAAACCGCGTGGCGTATGCAGTGAGCCAGACGGGGATCAACCTGCCCTCCGCTTTGTGCTTGACCGAAGATCAAGTCGACCACGTTTGTGGTGCGCTCAGAAAGATCCTGTCTGCGGGTCACAAGCGCGAAACTAGACCAAACTCCGCAACGACAAAGCTCGTGGATAGCCGCACCGAACCCGTCACTCCAAACGCCTGACTCAGGTTGGCATTGGCTCGAATCCCAACGTGGCCCGACAACCTTGACGCTTCTGACCCGATGTTGTTCACCCCGGCGAGTAAGCCTAGCTCGATAAAATTGACTGGCGCCCAGCCGAACCGCACCGGATAAAAATCGGCATCGGCACCAAACAAGGGGAGCTCGTCGGAGTTTCCCTCTTTGGCCACCCGGCGAAAAATGCCTCCATAGAGGCGAGCCCCCAGGGCGGGCAAAACTCGGTACGTGAGCGAGAGCATGAGGCCTGCCACCTTGGGTTTTGTGTAATGCACGGAATAATCTTCTTGTGCGATCAAATCCGGTTTGGGGGTAGAAATCCCAGAGAACTCCAGTCCCCACTTGCCCCCCAGATCGAACTCTCCGACGAGATTCTGCGCTGGAGCGGGAGAGGGTGCCATAGGCACCGGCATCGGGCTCGGACTCGGCGTGACGGTGGGGGCGCTGAGATTATTATTGATGATAATCGGTTGTCCTTGGGGAGCGGCAGTCGTGGTGGTCACAGGAGGAACCGGGGTAGGCATCCCCTCCTCGTGTTCTTCGACGGCCGCTCCCTTCTTCTTGGGCTCGAAAAAGAAGTTGTACGTATCTGCTCGAGCGCTCCAAGAAATCGTGGCGAAAATAAAACTCGATAGAACCAAAGGGACGGTCTTTCGAAACATTTGGAATTTCATCATGAGCCGATAGTACTGCAACCCAGGTGCCAAGAAAAACTCGCCTGCCCTGCCTGTTTTGTGCGGCGCGCCTGACAGTCTTGGCCGACGCCCCTGACACAGGTACGCGGTTACTTTTTTTCATTCGGTACGCGCTACCTTTTGTTAAAAAGGTAGCGCGTACCGAATGTATTATTTGTAGAGATAAGTGGTGTACTCATAGAGCGGGTAACTATGATCGATTCGCACTTTGCGGGTGAGCTTGTGCAAGCAATACCCCATTAGCTCTGTCGGATTGCGGTAAAAAAGATTGTCCACTTGGAAGTTCACATGCGTCGTCATGATATTAAATGCCGTACCTTTTCGACAGAGCAGGTAAAGCTTTTCAATCACGGCATTGCTATAAGCCAACATGTCTTCAAACGGTGTGTCGAGTTTCTGAGTGAGAATGCCATTACAAACCACGAAATCGTATTGTTCCTCGGCCCCCCAACGCAGGACATCCCCCACGGCCCACTGCGCTTGAGGAAAGAGTTCTCGCCCTTTTTCGATCATAGGCAAGGACACATCCAGGCCGGTATAGTCCAACGCTAAACCTTGCTCGACAGCTCT
>CAZTDN010000017.1:2018-32390 GCA_964611895.1 uncultured Pseudobdellovibrionaceae bacterium | reverse complement strand
CAATCCACCAAACCCACAGCCCACATCCAATAATTGCACTGGAGTGTCAGACTCCCAAAGCGACGTAGGAATGACTTCGAGCATTTTGTCATATCGCATTAAAGCGCGCTCTTCGGGGCCCCAATCCACCCCTTGACTAGTAGCGCCATGCGTTTTGAAAGTAGACGAATAGTGGCGCTCTAACTCAGCCGAAATCGCGTCGAACTTCTCTGGTGCCGGCATGCTGCAGTCCCCCCGCAGACAAACATAGCACACGCTGCTAAAATAAGCGCATGCTCACTCCCTCGGATCGCGCTCGATTTGAAGAAGATGGTTTCATACTCCTCAAAGGGGTTTATGACGTCGAAAAAGAAATCGCCCCTATTCTGAAAACTATCCACTCCATCATCGGCATATGCCTGAGGAAATACTCCGTCGATCATACTCAGGCCCCTTTTTCCCTGGAGAGTTTTGACGACGGCTACCTTAAACTCTTACAAAAAGATCGCGCCATCGGCGCGGAAATATACGATGCCGTCAAGCAAGTTCCCGCGTTCTTGCGTCTCGCTGCGAACGAGAAAAATGAAAAACTCATGAAAGCCCTGCGGGCAACGGACCTGGTAGGCGTAGTGGATCGTGGGTGCGGCATCCGCATGGACAATCCAGGAGAAACCGATTTTTTAACTGGCTGGCACCAGGACTATCACGGGCACATGCGCAGCCTCGATGGGGTGGTGATGTGGAGCCCCCTTCGCGCCATGACTCCGGAACTTGGACCGGTTAAGGTCTGCCATGGCTCTCAAAAAGCCGGCTTGCTCCCGGTAACTTCCCCAGCTGGCAATTCGCACGCTTTCAATACCACTCGCTATGGAACCGCGCTTCGTATCGTTGATGAGAGACGGATTCTTGCGCGGTACAAACAGTCTGCCCCTCTTTTGGAGCTCGGCGACCTGCTCATCGCCGACTTTTTAGTGATTCACGGTTCCTCGCTCAACCAGAGCGCTCTCACCCGGTGGTCGATGCAGATACGGTGGTTTAATTTCCAAGAAGAAACCGGCATCCGCATGGGCTGGCCCAAATCTTATGCACACGGCAAGAGCTTTGCGGATCATCACCCGGAGCTCTTGGTACCCTACACGCCGGAACTAGCGGATCCAGTTTAGATTGGCGTCGATTTGCTGCGCGCCCATTAATTGAGACAGCACATTGAGCCGCACGTACTCCGAAGCACGAATGTCCATGCCCTTGGAGATCACAGGCTTCAGCCCCTGAACTAAATCATCGATTGCAGCAGCGAGTGTCCACTTGGGCTGGTGATGGGGAGCAAACTTTTCAAATAGGCTGAAATCCACACGATAAGAACGCTTGTCCGGACCGGCGTCGGACTTGAGCTCAACGGGAACACGCCCCACTCGTTCGGAAACCGCCTGCGCAAGCTCCTTTACTTGATAGTTCCACTTTCGACTGCCAGCGTTCAACGCTAGAAATGCGGGTCCACCCGTGCGACAAAGTGCCCACTCCATCGCGCGGGCCATATCTCCCACGTGAATCAGTGGTCTCCAAGGAGTCCCGTCACTCAGTAACGTGATTTTGCCGTGAGACAAGGCAGAGGCAACAAAATCGTTCAGCACCAAATCGAGCCGACACCTGGGCGAAAATCCACAGGCCGTTGCGAACCGAAGTGCGGTCACCGAAAAGCCAGAATCCGCAAGCGTTGCAAGTTTTTCCTCAGACCGCGTCTTGGACTGAGCATAAGCCGAAAGGGGGTGAATGGAAGATTGCTCACTTTTCAAAGTACCGTCATCTATTCCATACACACTGCAACTCGAAGCAAAGACAAACCGCCCAACTCCTTTTTGTTTTGCCAGCGTCGCCAACGATACGGAAGACTCGTAGTTGACTTCAAGAGTCGCCTTTTCAAACTGTTTGCCCATAGGATCATTGGATATCGCAGCCAGATGCAAGACGGCGTCGACCCCTTTGAGCAATGCCGCCGGAAAGTGGCGGACATCACCCTCCACTTGCTCGTGAGGTCTCTCTAGGCGAGTAAGCGTTTTGACAGTGTAGCAGTCTTTGAAATAGCCGGTGTCGAATCCTATGAGACGAGCCTGCGGCAATGCCTCGCGTAGGTGGCGGCACACCACAGGGCCCAAGTATCCTTGATTACCTGTGATGAGAATTTTCATGGGGCTGTTCATTAGAATTCCCTTGAGCCTTCTCTGGGAAGTGTGCTGATCGGGGCACCCAAGGAGCGTCTCCCTCCGCCCACTTTTTTTCCAAAGTCATCCGATCGCGCAGCGTGTCCATGGCGTGCCAGAAACCCAAGTGACGGTAAAACCGCAATTCGCCTTGGGCCGCCAGCTTCATCAACGGTTCGCGCTCCAAAACTAGACTTTCGTCGGCGGACAATAGCGCTTCAAACCCTCTACGAAAGAAAAAGAAACCGCCGTTAATAAAACCTTGTTTGTCTTCGGGCTTTTCGAGAAACGACCTCACCACCCCATTCTCGCCCGTGCTGAGTTCTCCGTACCGAGCGTAGTTCTTCACTCCCAGGACGGTTCCGATTCTTCCGTGCAGCTGGTGAAAATCCAACTCTCTGCGGAGATCGACGTCGGACAATCCATCCCCATACGTTACGGCAAAGTGCTCAAAACTTTCGCTACGGGCGACGGCCTTGATCGCTTTTCCGATCCGACCGCCGGTCATGGTGTTGAGTCCAGTGTCCAGAACGCGGACTCTCCATTTTTCCTGTGTGGATTCACTCTCGGAAAACTTCCAGGCTTCGTCGAATGACACACGATGATCCATGTCCAAATCGTTATGGAGCACTTGGTAGTACATGAAGTACTTTTTGATTTCGACGGCTTTATAGCCCGCGCAGATGATGAAATTATTAAACCCGTGAGCGTAATAGTGCCGCATGATGTGCACCAAGATGGGGATTCCCCCGACTTCGATCATGGGCTTGGGTTTGAACTGAGACTCTTCAGAAATGCGCGTGCCATAGCCCCCTGCCAGTATAAAGACGGGAACGGAAGCGGTGTTTAGCACGGGTAAATTATACCAAACCAAACCCTAAGCGCTATTCCCACGATCTTTTTCTGAGAGAATCGGGCGGGGAATCGGCCAAGGAATGGAGAACCGCGCGTCATTCCAATAAACCGTGCGCGCTGCATCAGGAACGTAGGGATCGGACATTTGGTAAAAGACCTCGGTCCCGTCGACTAAAGTCTGAAATCCGTGCGCGATTCCGGGCGGGATGTAGAGCGCTGTATGGTTAGATTCGTTGAGCTCAAATGCTTGCCACTGCCCAAACGAGGTGGACCCCTCGCGAAGATCTACCAGGACATCAAAGATACGGCCTCGAGTGCAGCGAACGAGTTTGGTTTCTCCATGAGGGTCGGCCTGGTAGTGCAGACCACGCAATGTTCCGGCCAGATGATTGTACGAAACGCTGCACTGGGCGAGCTCCGCGTTTAGACCTGCTTTGTGAAACTCCTCCCGGCACCAACTACGTGCAAAAAAACCCCGTGCATCTTCTATTCGTTCCAATTCGATTAGGTGGGCGCCCTGAATTCGCGTGGATTGGACCTTCATAAGACAGTGAGCTGCGGGATGGGGATCACAAACCGTCCCCCCCACTGGCGTATATAAGCGCATTGGGAAATGATTTCGTCAGCCAAATTCCAAGGCAAGATCACCAGGTAATCTGGCCGAGTCTGCGCAATTTTTTCAGTGCCAAAAATGGGAATTCGGCTCCCTGGCAAGTAACACCCCTGTTTGTGAGGATTGCGATCCACGGTATACGAAATGAAATCGCGTTTGATCCCACAGAAATTGAGCAAGGTATTTCCTTTTGCTGGTGCTCCGTAAGCTGCCACCGTTTTTCCTTGTTCCTTTGCAGCAATCAAAAATCGCAGAAACTCTCGTTTGACGGTTTCGACACGTTCGTGAAAACAAGTGTAGGTTTGCAATTCCAAAAGTCCGGCCTGTACTTCGCGGAGTTTGATATTCTCCACCTGAGGGCTTGGCGCGTACTTTGTACTCGACGCTAAACAGCCATACAGGCGCAAGCTCCCACCGTGGGTGGGCAATTCTTCAACGTCAAAAAGCCGAATTCCACACTGAGCAAAGGCTCTTTCTGCGGAATGAAAAGAAAAATACGAAAAGTGCTCGTGATAAACCGTATCAAATTCATTACCCTCGAGCGTCCTGAGCAAGTGGGGAAACTCCACCGTCACCACCCCATCTTGTTTTAGCAGAGCGGCAATGCCTCGACAGAAATCGAGTAGGTTGGGTACTTGCGCGAGCACATTGTTAGCGGCGATCAGGTCGGCGGACTTGCCTTCTTGCGCGAGTTTATGGGCCAGAGCTTCGGTGAAAAACTCCACCAGAGTAGGAATGCCCGCATCCTGCGCAGCTTTGGCGACATTCCGAGCGGGTTCAATCCCAAGACAGGGGATATGTTCGGCCTGAAAATGCTTGAGCAGATACCCATCATTGCTCGCAAGTTCGACCACAAAAGAACTGGAACTCAACCCCAACCTTTGAACCATCTTCTGTGAGTAGCGCTTTGCGTGCTCCACCCAGCTATCGCTAAACGAAGAAAAATACGCGTAGTCTTCAAAAATAGAAGCCGCTGACTGCAGTTCTGGAACTTGGACCAGCCAACAACTCTGGCAGACTTTGGCGTGGAGCGGGAAAAACACTTCTTGTTTATCGACTTGATCCGGTTGGACGTAGGAATTAGCCAGTGGTGTAAGGCCCAGATCCACGACGCTCTGAGTTAGCTCGGATGTGCACAAACGACAGGAAGAGGACATGCCCCAGAGTATAGCAAAGTCAGTCGACCTTGGAACGCCTTATGCGACGAAACGGGGCCATCGCGATGAACGCCAAAAAGCCCGCGGCGGGACGAATGGAGAGTACGCGCAACGCAAAGGGAATGCGAGGGTAGCGGTGGTGTGCAATGCCTTTGAGGAGAAATAGGGTACCGCCTCGCGCAAAGGTAGAGAGAAAAAACACCGCTACAAAGGCAGAAGCACCTGACCCAAAACTACTGAGCAAGAATCCGCCGATCAAACTTCCCGCGCTCATCGCAGCTGCACTGCACAGATTATACGTCGTCATGGCACAGGTGCGCTCTTCTACTTTGACCAACTCCCAGATCAAAAGCAGCGAGGCCAGTTCGTACGCACCCCAAGTAAAACCCGATAGCGCTTGCAGTGCCATGAGGTATCCGTAGTGATGGGAAACCAACCAAAGCACGGGCAGCAGGACGATCCCATAGCCACCCAGAGTGAGCAAAGGCCGCGTGCCTTTGCGACCGGCAAGCTTGCCAAAGAACGGAATAGCCAAAACCTTGGCTGTGTAGGAACACGCAATTAATACAGCGTAAGCAGTGTAAGAAAGCTTCATGTCGCTGAGCATGTACGCCGTAAAGAAGGGGGCTGCCAGATGCGCCGAAAAGGTGACCGAAAGCATGTACGTAAACAGCCTGCCCTGTTCATGGTTGCGGCTGAGGCGATGAAAAAATTCCTGCATTCCGAACCGCTGGCTAGCCATGCGGGAGGGGAACACGGGTTCGCTTTGTCGACTCAACCAATAAACGGAAAAAAATCGGCAGAAAAAGGCGATCGAAAATATGGCGACAAAGGCCCAACTCTTATCGGCGTAGCGGGGAACTTCGTGCAGCACCAAAGCTCCCAGGGCAAACCCAACAAATACCATGCCCTGCGTGATCCGAGTGCGCTTGGTGAAAAAGCCCACCTGAACAGAAGGAGGAATGAGAGTGCCCATCCAACTATTCCAAGCGCCACTGGCTCCTAGCCCACCTGACCAATACACCGACGCACAAGCAAATGCGATCCACAGGGGCAATTTGCCGACGAGAGCGCAGGCAATCAGGGGAATAAAACTCAGGCCTTGGATCGACGTGCCCACTAGTACCCAACGTCGATACGAGCCCAAGCGCTGTACCATGAACGGAGCGACGAGCTGCAGACAAGATCCGGCGAGCATGGGAAGAGTCGTGATGAGGCCCGCTGCGACATTTCCCAGTCCCATCCAGAGTAGGAATGCTGGGAGATAAGTCTCTCCCACGCCAACCATCAAACTAAATGCCGAGCCTTCAGTGAGTGAGATGCGGATATTGCGTGCTAGCTGAACGCGAGAGTTCGGGCGACGCGCCAAGCGCAGCGGGACTGCGGGTTGCGAGGCAGTATGCGAAGGAGAATGGGGTTGCGCTGCGCCGTGTCGTTCCATAGCAGAATAAGCTCAAAAACCTATCCTGACTTATCGGCGTAAAACGCTGTTTTCGTGAGGGTCAGGTACGCGGTACCTTTTGGAGGGTCAGGTACGCGGTACCTTTTGGAGGGTCAGGTACGCGGTACCTTTTGAAAAAGGTACCGCGTACCTCCCTAATGCAGGCTAAAGTCGATGGGAACCAGGGCGTTGTATTTGTCGGCGCCGTAGCTCTTGGGCAACGGGTCCAGGCGAGCAACACGACGGACTGTGTCTATTGCAGCCAAATTCAATCGATCGTAAGCAGAGGGCTCGGCAATACGGACTTCAGAAATCGCCCCATCACGCAACACACTCACCGCCACGGTCACCCGTCCAGACTCACCCAAGTTTTTTGAAACCCGTGGATACACCAACGCTTCGTGGATTCTTTCGCGCAGCCGCATCCGGTACTGATCCCACTCCGAAGCGATCGCCCCTTGAGACTGCGCCGTGTCCCCCCCCTGCCCCACGGCTTGTGCGGCAGAATTGGGCTGAGGTTTGGACTTCAATCGTTCTCCGTCACCCTCCGGAAGCACGGGTTCGTTCCGACTCGCAACGGCCTTGTGCGCACCCGCGGAAAGCGAAATCTCCCCCAACGAAACCTCCACTGCATCCGCAGGAAACACCGCCCTTCGCGAAGCCCATTCCCATCCCGCAAGAACGCCACTCAAGACCAAGCCATGGCCCACTAAAGAACTGACTAGCGAGGATCCCAACCCCCAGCGGCTTCGCTGCAGCACCATCATAACTTTGCGCTCATCCCCACAAAAAACTCTCGCCCACGCAACGGCCCCCATAAGTGGATAACGTCGTAATTTCCATCCGCCTCGAAAAACAGAGCGTTTTCCACCCTCGCTTGAGTAAAATCCAAAATATTCTTCACTCCTCCGTACAACTGAATATCCTTTGTCGCCTGGTAGGACATTTTTCCGTCAACAGTGATAAACAGCGGCGAGCGTGTCAGCTTGGGTTGCGAAGGAGTCCCTGCCGAATAAACATTGTACCGATCCCCATAGCCATAAGGCGCTAGATCTCGAGCCCCCACTAAAGTCGCAGTGAGATTGACGTCCCACTTGCCACTTTCGATGTCTAACATCATTCGAGCACGATCTTCTACTGCGGCAAAAGGGAGCCGCGCTTTGTAGCCTGCGCTGTAGAAAAAGTGCTCGTAACTAGCGCCGAGAGTCAGGGCCCGGGTCAACTGGTATCCCGCTACAATATCTGCGGTAAACACGTCGTACAGCCCCGGCGCATTGGACAACAGTGGCCTGCCCCCGGTGTGAAAGTCGACGTAAGCCAGGTTTCGAATGCCCGTCCAAGCAAGAGAGGTCGTGGCTGTAGTGCGATCATTGTCAAACGACAGCGAGTACACAGCCGAGTTAGATCGCTCGATGTCTGTGATTAGGATATCGAACCCTTCGTCCAAAATGCCATGTTCCGACTCAAAAAACGTCAACGGAGCCCGGTACCCCTGGCCAATAGACAGGCGAGAAACCCACTCTTTAGACATGTTCCATCGCACGTGCAGTCGAGGCACCAGCACAAACTGATCCACTTCGTTTTGCTTGGCCGTTTGGCCCAACCAGTTTACCGCCAGGCGATCCAATCGCACCGCAGCTGAAATCTCCCAATCTGCATGCGGCGTCCACACATCCTGAGCGTAAAGACCTGCTGATAGAAAGTTGAAATCGTCTTTTGCGTTCCCCAAAACAGAGTAATACTGATTGGAAAACGAGCGTAGAATTTCGTGCCGAGCGTCTAAACCGAACGTGGTGAAGTGTGTCTCTGAAAACGCATGGTTCGCACGGACATCAGCGTAAAGCGTCTCATTAAAGTTTGCATAGTCAGCCCCCTCGTAAAAGGAGTCCTGCGTCTGCTTGGCCGCGGACGCAGTAACGACCGCGTTGGTAGAATCACTGAACCGATGCGTGAGGCGAGCTACTCCCTCAAAACGTTGGGACTCCACGGCTTCCATAGTTTGGCTGGCCGCGCCGTTATAACGTTTGCGAACATCTCCATCCACAAACGAAACGGACCCCGTCGGCAGAGCCGCTGGAAAAACAAAGTCCGCTATCGGCCCTCCCAAAACGTCGGACTTATGAAACGAAATCCGAAAATCGAGATTGTCGTTCGGGGAAAAGTCGTCCGACATTCGCAACCCCAGGGAGTAGTTCCCCAGGCGCGGCGACTCATTGACGCCATTGGCGTCGGAGTCCCATTGCCCTTGGTGGTTGTGTTGCGCAGATACGGTCGTGCGACGTGTGCCCGAAGCACTGACAGAATTGCCCACAAGAGAAAGCGTCCGATAAGACTGATTGCCTCCGGCCAGATCAAAAAACAACCCGTCTTCGACCGCTTTTTGGGAAATGATATTGATCACCCCTCCCAATGCCCCAGGCGCCAAGAGCGACGCCCCGGCCCCTCGAGCGACTTCCACCCGAGCCACCCCGGCGGTTGTCAGTGCGTCCATGCCGTAATAGGACGATACCGTCGAATGCACGGGGACATCATCCACCAGCACGGTGGTGTACTCGCCACGCAGCCCATTGATCTGGATGCGTTTCATCCCGCAAATCGAGCACCCGGTCGCGGCATCGATCCCGGGCTCGTTCTGCACGGCTTCGGTCAGGGTTTTGGCCTGTTTACGCTGGATTTTTTTATCGTTGATGACTTCGGTCTTGCTGATGGAGTCTTTGAGTTTCCCTGCGCGCTCTAAGCGCTCGCGGACGTCTTCCACGCGGATGGCAGGCAGCGTTTCGGGGGAGTCTTCAGCCAGAGCAGGAGTCGCACCCGCCAATACCAGCCCCAAACCCACGCTCAAATATCGCTTCACGCCAGGCCCTCAATTCAGACTGAATCTGAATCATACGGGGTCTGAAAGTCAAGAAGGCGGCGCGTTATTTTTCGGCCCGCATCTGCTGGGCCAAGGTCCGCAGAGTGACGTGCCCTTCGAGGCGGAGCAGGTTTTGTCGGTAGTGCGCCAGAGCAAACTCGCGAAAGCGCGCGGGCTCCAGGCGATGCTCCTGCGCGACGCGATCAACCATTTTTTCGACTTCGGGGTTTTTGAATCCGGTGCCGTCATCCAAAACCGCGTCTGCAAGGCTGAGGCGGCGGTGCAGATTCAAGCTCCCCCCCACTGCATTCTTTTGGCGGAAAATATCCTCGGCTTTGCCCTTGCCCTCGGCAACGAGTGACAGCTGTTTTTCCTGAATCACGCGCGAGACAAACGGCTTGAGCTCATCAAAGTACGAAGCCACCTTGCCCGTCTTGTCTAGGGCTCGAGCAATGAGAAAGGCTCCCTCTTCTTTGGAGATACCGGCGGCCAGTAGCTGAGGTTCTATCAATAGCGCGACGGCTCTGGTGTGATTTTTATCCTTATAGTTCTGTAAGTCGGCTTCGCTCAAGATCAGATCGCGCACGGTGATTGGACCGCTCTGGTTGCGGCCCATTTCGCGATTGAGAAGTTCCAACACATTCTGCTCAAAAACCGCGGGCCTGCCCGCCGCACTCTGCGCAGAAATCCTGCGGATATCTTCTTCTACGATCTTGGGTAGCAGCTCAAAGAGCGCACTTTGGGGCTTGGAGGTTTTTTGGCTCATATAGCCGCTTTCGCCCAAGCTAAGCAGTGCCGCAAGTCCCACGCTCTTGGTCTTCATGCCATTGGGGGAAACATACTCCCCTGTCGTCAAAACTTCGCTCGCCCCTTGAGCCGCGTCGATGCCATGGTTGACGGCCGACTTGATACCCCAAATCACTTGGTTGCTTCCGTAAGGGTTTTTCTTCAGGTAGCGAAAGACTAAGTAATCGTCTATTGGCGACATGAAAATACTATTCCACCCTGCGCTTTTGAGGTTTTTCATGAGCCGCTCGCCATTGAATAAATTCCGTTCGACATTTTCCAGCAGCGAGTAACGCGGATCTCCCGCCACCGTACTCTGGAACATTCGGGAGGCGAACATCCCGGCCATGGGCTCAAACATGGTTGTCACAGACTCCCCACTGGACCATATGCGCGACAAGGGCTTGCCAACGAAGGGCCGCATGAAATACCGGCCCACCAGAGGGTTTGCTAGGCCGGCCGCACCCATGGTCATCGCGCTGCCCTTGGCATTCTTGTACACATCTCGCAGTGCGCCCACCGATTCGTCCGAACTGAGAAGGTATTTCTCGGGCGACATCCCCAACACAAAAACATCGTACCCGTCTGGAATTCCGTTCTTGTCCTTGTCGTATTTGACTTCCAGATCCAGGTACGGTTTGCCCGCGTTGAGAAAATCCAGCCAGTCTGGCACCCCATTGCCCTTTTGCCCGGGAGCGACTTTTTTCAATGCGGAGTCGTATTCGTCTTTGGCTTCTGCCTTTTCTAACGACTGGTAGAGATCGTGCGCGCCTCGCCCGACAGAAATCGGCAAGGACACCAACGAAGAAGTCGCCCCCATTTTGCCCATGCCATAGCCCCGCCTTGCGGTGTCTAGCAGCATTTTTACCTGCCCTACTCGGGGAGCCACTTTGGCAATCGCCGCCAAACGACGATACGATTTGCCCGCCCCCACAGCGCGGGCGACGCTGCGAAACTGAGCCATCCGCCCCAACGCATTGAGCGATTGCAGTGCCTTGGTCCCCCGGAAAGCGTAGTTCGTGCCCCGTGCCACTGCGCCCCCGATCGCGCCGCCAATCGGCACCGCCAGCGCCGCGGTGAGGTAAATTCCCTCTTCTGCAAGATCGTAGTTCTCCTGCGTGTGATCGAGCGCAAGCTTTTGGGTTTTGAGTGCCACTCCCCAACTCTCTCGCAGCTTAGCCGCCACACTCGATGCAGGCTGCTCTTTGCCATCAAACTGAATAGGCGCATTGCCCAACATTTCCAAACCCGTAATGCCCTGGGTAATCTCGGCGTGCAGGGCTTCGATCAAGCGATCATTATCTGTATCCACATCGGCAGAACGCATGCCCACCAAACTACCGATTCGATTGGCTGAAGCCGTGCCAACCCGTTTGACCGACTGCCCTGTCTCTTCGGATCGATCGACAGCGCGTCTCAACTCGCCATTGCTCGCCATGAGCGCTGAGAGTCTTTTGGCAACGCGTTCCATTTCGGGCCGGTGTTTGCGGTAGTCTGCAAACACATACGCTTCGGATCCAGTGGCCGGATCTTCGCGGGTGAGCACAGTATGGGGATTGAGCGCGATGGTATTGGCTCCGTATTGCGAAGCGAGAAATCGCTCATGGACAAAATCCTGAAACTCATCCGATCCGCGGGCACTGACATAAAATCCGGGGTTGAGCGCATGTTCGTCTGCTGCGCTCAAACGCGCGTACTCGTCGAGCTTTTCTTGAAACTGCGCCTGGGTCATGTGGCAATCAGGCCGTTCACAAAGCAAGTGCAATTTAGCGTCGTCCCAGTTCCACAGCGTGCTCCCCGCAAACTGACTCCCTGTCGGAGAGACAATGGCAGACAATTCGGCTTCGATTTCTTTTTTGCGCTTCGCGCTCCGTTCCGCATTGGCCTGAGCTTGGTCGAGCATTTTCGCCAACGCAGCTTTTGCATCACGATCGGAAATGCGGTGTAGCTCCGCCCCAGAGGTCATTTTCCACAACCAATCCTCAATAGCGCGTTGATTGCTCGACTGTCGGATCCAGGCATCGAACTTTTCGGGGGACATTTTTGAAAAAAGCCTGCGACTTTCTGCAGTCGGATCAGGGGAACGCGCAATAGCTTCAGCCAACGCTTTTCCTCGTTCGAGACCTTGTGCAGCGCTCAGGTGAGTTTGGACGATCTCCGATATCTCTTGTTCCGAGGCTTTGGGAACGGATTTGCGTGCATGGCTTTCGAGCATGGCAACGGCGTGTTCTTGATTACGAATGCGATCCGCTTCGCGTGCATTGTCCAGCAGGACATTGACCAAAGCGAAAACCTCATCGTTTTCGCGAACTCGACGCAACGCCTCTTCTTCGGTCCGATCTTTTTGCGCGGACTGGTTGATCCCTGGAGATTTTTGCAACTTACCCAGAAATCCGAGCTCCGCTTCGGTCAGAGCGCATGGGCTCTTACACGCTTCCAGCACGATCCCGATTTGAGCGGACAGTGGAGCGTTGGTATCTGGCGAAGCAAGCTCGCGCAAACTCCTCGCAAGCTGGCGTAATTTTTCCTCAGTATAGGGTTTACCTTCTGCATCGAGTAACTTGCCGGTTTCTGCAAAACTATCTTTGAGCCGCAAGATTTCGGAGGCGATGCGTGAACCTTCTGGATGATCCTTCAGGTCGCCCCCAATGACTCGGCCGAGGTTCTGCACAAACTGTTCACCACTAGGAACGGCACCAGCTTCGCGGTGTTTGTCCAGGAGCAGTATCGCCGCATCCCGGGGCTCGTTGATGAACTCCTGTAGCTTTTGGCCCGCTCCCGCCAAGTTCTTTTGCAAAAGGTCCAGAGCTTCCTGGTCCTTATCGGTCCAAGTGTCTACCACGACCGCCGATTTCTTTCTGAGTTCGCGCTGGCGAGCCACCAGCCTGCGAGCTTCTTCAATTCCCTTTGGGGGAGTGCGACTGAGCGATGGGGGAGCCAGTTTTCGAATACGCGCAGGTAGCCCTTCCAGTTCGGCGAGTTCTTCGTCACTGAGCTTGGCGTAGATCTGGCGCTTTTTCTTGAGGAGATCCGAGTAGGTGACCTGCGCGCGCCGGAGCTGGTCTCTCAGGCTGATTTCGATTTGCGCATTGCGAGTGCGCAAGCGCGCAATCGATCGCTGCTCTTTGCGGACCAGCCGTTTCCACTCCGACGCTTGCACGACGCGTTCCGCTTCCGCCTTGGTAATGGCATCATCCAAGTACCCTGAAAACCCGCTGAGTTCATCCAGAGTCAGCGGTGCTTTTTCGCTCAGTTTCCTCGCTTGCGCCTGCATGCGCGCGCCTTGTTCTAGCTGCGCCAAGTGGGCCGAGCGCTGCTTGGTTGAAGCAATGCGACTCTTCAATAACTTGTCTGCCTGGGCTCGTTGTCCTTGCTCCAACAGTCCGACGGCTGCGATGTCCCGCAGCGCGCCCTCGATACACTCTGCTTTTTCTTCACAGTGGGGGAACCGACTCGACAACACTTGCAAAAAGTCTTGGGTATGTTTTGAAAGCTTGCCATTTTGAGATAGCTCTTTCACGGCTGTCGCGAGCATGCGATCTGACTGTGCCCCGGGATCGGTCAAGACGTACATCGCATGGGGCAATTCTGCTTTCATGGTTTGTGCAATGAGTTCCGTGCTATTTGCCAGATCCAGTCGAGCGATCAAATCCGCTAGCTTTGCCGGAGGGAGTGCGCGCCTGAGTTGGAGAAGGGATTCCTCCGCCGGAGCACCGCCCTCCCACAAGAACTTCTGCAGGCCGAGCTCCGCTTTCAGGGGGAGTCCGTACCCATGGGCACCCAGGTCTTTTTCCATTTCCTGGGTTGCTTTGAACACTTGATTGCCGTCTAACCCTTCGGCCTTGAGCAAAACTTCTTGGCGTTTAGCCAGCCCATCGATGAACTTTGCCACCTGCAACACATCTCCAGCGCTGTCGACTGTAATCCCTTGGTGGAGGGCGGCAGACGAGTGCCCCCACTCACGTAGCACTTCGGCAGCCAATGTAAGCGCGTCGCGTTGGGTGAGCGAGATATCCTCTGGAGAACGGAGCAGGTCTTCTATTTTTCGAGCCACGCGCTGGCGTTTTTCGGCGGGCCAGGATTCCGCATCTGATAAACGTTCTCCCGTTTTGAGGGAGAGAAGTTTCCCGGCCTCACCCTCGACGAGCGCCAGTAGCGCGCGCGGAGACTTGCCCTCTCCCAACCAGGATAGGTACGCCAACGCGAAAACTTGAGTATCTTTACCCTGCGGGTGCAACGCGATTTGAGCCAAATCACTCAGCGAAGGATTCACCGCGCGTTTGGAACCCGCGTCTTTTCCGCTGGCAACGTTTAACAACATTTGTGCAAGGAGTTTTCGACTAAATGGCCGGAGCCCTTTTTCAGCATCGTAGAGACGCAACCGATCCTGGGCTGTAAGGCTCATCCCTTTGGCCGCAAGCGCCCTCGCTATGGCTTCGACATCGGATTCCTGTGTGCTATTGGTGAGCGTTTTGCGTTCCTTGGCCAGAGTGCGGCCGTAAAAATGCGAGGCCCGCCGATCGGAAGTCTGCCAAATGCGATCGTGTAGTTCTTGCGCAGTCTTGCGAAGTTCCGATTCGAGAGCGGTTGCTTGCCCTTCCCCGAGCCCTTGGGTTGCACGGTATAGTTCGACATCTTGGGGCGCATTTTTCTGGACGGCGTGCAGTTCTTGAATTTTCTGCACTTGCTCAGGCGTGAGATTTCCCAGAACGTCTCGATCGGCTGTGATGGACAATAACTTCCTCGCCGCGGGTGCCGGCAGGGCCGCCAGGCCTTCGTCCCCCAAAATCGCTTGGGCGTTGCGATTCAAGAGTTCTTTTTGCCACTGTGCGTGGGTTCCCCCGGAGCGATTGTCCAAATCGACCAGCAAGTCTTGGAGAAGTGTGCGCACACGCTCTGCTTGCAAAGCTTCGTTCAGATTCGACGATTGTGCTCCACTTTTCTGAAGCGTGTCGAGAGCGTTCGACAAGTACCGTCGAATATCGGCGATTGCCTCGGGGGATTGCTGGGCGAGATCCAGACTCAACGCCCATCTTGCCAAGTGCCGCTGCGACTCGGGTGCCTGTATCTGACTGACAAGCGCCTTGGGAAGCCAGTCCAACGACGCCGGCACAGAACTGCCGAGAAGACTTTCCACCGTACTCGCACCGGAGGGCGACGGAATGGGAGGGTTCACCAGGCGATTGCGATAGTAGTTAGCCTTGTCCGTGCCGATAAGAATGTCTGCGAGAGCCACGCCGTCTTTGTCCGGCGAGCCATAGAGAAAGTGGAGTAGCTGTTTCTCGGAGTCATTTGCCAACGTGTAAAGATCGTTCAGGGTGGAAAGTGGCTTATCGCCGAGCTTGGCCCGAAACTCGGCCACTTGTAGGTCGAGGTCCTCAGGGCGCGCGCGTGAGAAATCGCCAAAACACGTGGGCATCGGCTCGCCGGTTTGCAACGCAGCCCGCATTGCGAGCGCGCGGGTTTGGAGTTCGGATGACGAGTTCACGGTGTCGGAGCGTTCTTGGCGCAACTCCCGGACAATCGCTCGGTATGCTGGGGAATCGGGAGAAAGAGTCAGCAAATCGGTAAAGAAACGCGCGAGCGCCGGGTGTTTTTTCAAATACGTCGAAAACGAATCGGCAAAGGCGCTGGGTTTGCGGCACTCAAGTCCAATGAGAAACAGAGTCGTGTAGTCTTGGCGATCGGTGATCGGTCGGGCCGGGGGAGTTTTAGAGCGAGCGAAAAAGTCGTTTAGGCCTCCTCGAACCTCTGGCTGTGGGTGCAGTGTGGGCTTGAGGTGGCACGGAGACACTTCGCGTTGAATGGCTTGGTCGACAGTTAAACTGCACGCGAGAGGTTGTGTGATGACTGTGCGGTTTCCGGGCGCGGGCGTGTGGAGATCTTGGGCTTGTGAGGCGAGCGAAAGCGCCAAAGCGAGCCACACCACTCGACCTTCGCCCGAAAAAATATGCCGATTCCGCGACAAGATAGACCCCTCCCCTCCAGCTGGCTTATCGGCACATTAGAGTGCAAAGTATACGCCGTGTTAGAGGAGGTCTATCTACTGGAAATAATGGGGAAATGTGAAGTGACAAAACACGTCTTTTGTCGAAGGAGTATACGCCTGGAGGCACTCCCTCAGGTGCCAAAAGTAAGTGGGTACCTGAGGGAGCTCCCTATTCCAAACTGACAGCAAGGTCTCGTATCTTCTTCTTAAAGTTTCGAATCCGTTCTGAAATAGGATTTTCCGGGACACCATACTCCGGAGTCAAAAGCTCCATCCCTGACAAATACCGATTTGCATTTTCGGTTGGTTCCAACTGGAACTTGGCCAGATGAGACAGCTGTGCCTCCACCTGGCGGAGCCGATTCCGCTGCGGTTTTGTCAAACGGGCTCCATGGGAAAGGGAGCGCTTTTCTGCTAGAAGAGCGTCTCGCTGTATTATTTCAATCTTCGAGAGATCTGAGTTAAAAAAAGCCTTCTTCGAATTCGCCTCAATTTGAAGCCAACCCAATGACCGACCTCTCCCAATGGTCACAAAACTTAAACGAAAAGGATCCAAACGCCGGGCCATACTCATCGGCTCTTCTGAAAAGTCACCCCCCAAAAAAATACTCGTTTCTGGGACTAACTTTGCGACCAAGGCTCTATCTTCCTCCGAAATATTCGAAAGCAGAATTACTTGGTCTGGCTTAGAAAGCATTGCACGGCGCACAGGCTCGAGTGCTGTCGAAAAAGGCAATAGCTGAACACTCTTGTCGAGCGGCCAGGTAGAAGAGGGGCCACCAGAAAGTCCAAAGACTAAAATTTTACTTCCGCCTATCTCCAACCATTCATAGGGAGGGAACAGGGGTTTGCCATCCATCCCCGCCAAGTTGGCGCTCAGAAAGGTGACTCTTGCCTGGCGCTGAAGTCGCAAAAGCTCTTCAGAACCTAGGCTACCATCCTCCCCAGATGGTACGATGGTCTTCACGCCCATCTCGCGCGCGACTTCAGCAAACTCACTACGTCTGCGCTCCTGAAAGTCCCGGGAAACCGGCGAAAGGGCTTCCAGAGAAACAAAAGTTGTTCCCACCCAAAAATGAAAAGTCCCCTCAGGATTATCCCTGCGAAACTTGGAAACAACATTGAATGCTCGATCGACCCCGCCTGCCTGCAACAGACTGCAACCGCAAGGCTCCATCTCCAGGCTTGGATTAGATGTAAAAGCCAGCCTTAGCTTCGGGCTGTTTGTGCCTGAAATGGGGACTCCCGCGCAGGCCCCGACCAAAAAAGCTGCACCACAGAGGCCGAGAAAGAAAGATTTTATCTTTGGCGACATAAACCGAGATGGAAAGACTACCTCTTGCAGGTAGCTTCTTTCCCTATGCATTCACAACGCAAAAAGGTCACCGTTTTAGTCAGTTCGGCATTTTTCAGACTTGGATCTTTGCTCGTTCTAAATGCCATCCATCTTGTCAAGACGTCTAGTGTGTGGCTCTCCACCTTACCAAAATCTACCGAACCGGCCTTCTGTTGTTTGACAATTTCCTTGGCGCCAATTCGGGAGGCAGCGCTCATCAACTCAATAAAACCGGAAAGTCCGTCAGCCTGAGACTTATCCGATTTCAGATCATGAAACTGCTTTCGAGCCGCGTTAAAACCGCCACCCTCTTTCGCTCCGTAAAGAATCGAGGCTCCCATCAAAAAGGTTATCGCATTTTGACGAACGTCCGCATCCCCCGATTCCAAATCCGCTTTCAAGTCCGTTAAAGCTTTCCCCCAATTTTCCAAGCCCTCTGTATCAATCTTGCCGTTGGCATCAGTAAACCTCGCCAAAGCCAGAGAGATTGCAGTTTCCAGCTGCTCCTTCTCAACTCCGCTGAGCTTTTCAGTTGAAATCTTACCCATCAGATAGTCAAACTCCGCCTTCTGCTTGAGGTTAGTTCGACTGTAATACTGCTGCAAAGATTTTACAGCGGTACCAAACTTCTCCCTATCAACCGCTTCTCCTTCTTTTCGCACCGAGTCCGAGATCTTTGCTGGGCGATCGTCTACCGGAACGCCAATTTCTTTTCCGATCAGCTCTTGCTTGTTTTGAAAATCTTGTGGGTCTACAGGGCGCCCTCCGCCACTTTTTACTCCCCCAGCTACCGAGCCCGCCCCCGCCTTGGGACCGTTCAAGTTAATCTTAGGCGTGGTCGCATGTCCGCCCGTTGGAGGCATGGTCCGGGCTGTGGGTGCAGTCGTTGCGCCCGCCGCAGTTCCAGTCGCGGCTCCCGTGCCGCTTCCAGCGCGCGCTCTGCCCGCCTCAAAGTCTCGCTGGCTGTCTGCAGCGCTGTCGCCGCCCGACTTTCCTGTGACACCAGCGGGTTTTTCGGTCTTAGTGCTTACGCCCGAGCGCCCCCCTGCAGCCAGAAGTTGCGTTTGGGCCAACAAGAATACAGCCGCGGTGCTCAGCAAGAATTTTTTCGAGTTCATTAGGCAATGCCTCCGGGAATTTTATGTCGCAAGTTCTAGGCCAAGAATACGCCGTAGAGGTTCGCACTCTTTTAAGATCTTATTGTACTTGCGTTTGACATCGAAGTAAATCTTACCCACCCGCCGACAGAATACACCGCGCTGCGCCAGCGTCACACTTTCTGATCCTTCTGCGTCTCTGCATTGAAACGCTGCTTATGCAGCCCGGAGGAATACATGGCTCAGCGCACTAGAAACGGTTATTTATTTTCCCTCGCTGCTACCGCCCTCACCGCCGGTATCGGCGGTGCCATTCTGGGAAGTCAGCTTAAACACCCCATGGTGCTGGAGAAAGCGGCAGTGGCTTCGCCACTTCCGCCTCCAGCACTCCCCTCTCCTGAAGGCTCTACTCTGCAGAAAAATGCAGCCGATTTTCGCGCCGTAGCACGAACAGTGGGGCCGTCGGTAATTACCATCAAATCTAAACACGAAGCTCCCTCACGCCATTTTGGAAGGCAGAAAGGGGCTCAATCCCAGGAGGGAATGCAGGAGTTTCTGGAACAGTTTGGCTTTTCTGCACCCCGCCGCGAAGGCTCGGGCTCCGGGTTCATTATCGACAAAAATGGAACACTCGTGACGAACTACCACGTCGTCAAAGGAGCTACCCAAGTCTCAGTACTGCTGGACGATGAGTCTGAAGAAATTCCAGCAAAGATTTTAGGGACAGACCCCCGCACGGATTTAGCGGTGCTCAAAATAGAAACCGATCGCCCTCTCACCGCTGTGGAATGGGCTGATTCTGATTCTGTGGAGGTGGGCGATGCGGCCATCGCGATTGGCAGTCCATTCATGCTGACACATTCCGTGACGGCTGGGATTGTCAGCGCCAAGGGCCGCAACGCCTCTCGACTCATGGGAGCCGATTTTGGCTATGAACTCCTGCAGACAGATGCCGCCATCAATCCAGGCAACTCCGGCGGGCCACTTTGCTCAGCCGATGGAAAAGTCATTGGAGTCAATACCGCAATCTACACACAGAGCGGCGGTTACATGGGAATCGGTTTTGCGATTCCGTCAAATTTGGCGAACAAGATCGTCCAAACCCTCTTAAAAGACGGCAAAGTCGTACGCGGCTGGTTGGGCGTTGCGATCCAGCCGCTCAACAACGAAATGCGCAAAGAATTTGGAATCGAGACTGGCGTGGTCGTACACGAGGTCCAGGAAAACAGCCCTGCGGACAAAGCCGGTATTCATGCGGGCGATGCGATCGTCCAGATTGGCGATCGCAAGGTTTCCAAGGTCGAAGAAGTCCAACGACTCATTACCACCTATCGCCCGGGCGATTCGATTGCATTGAACCTAGTCAACTACCGCGATGGAAAACGGCGTCAGGTCTTGGTCAAGATCGGAAGTCTTTCAGAGAAAATGACTGAAGAAAGGGGGTGATGCATCAAACCGACAAACTTTTTTTTCAACCGTCTAATGCCCACTTTAGGGCCGATGTCTTCTCCCGTGGAAAAAGCAAGAGAGTGCCCCACACGCCCGCAGGGTGTGGGTGCACTTTTCCCCGTTCAGATACCAAAGACTTGGTTTGCAATCGATACGCTTGGTAGTCGTGCTTCAATAAAAGATCACTGATCGCTCTGTCTTCGTGCGGAGTATGGGACTCCATCCAAATCAAAGGCCGTTTGCTCGTCAGGCAACGATCCATTCCTTTCAACGCAAATACTCCACCGCCCTCGATATCGATTTTGATCAAATCAGGACTGCCCACAGCTTTTCCGGGTCCTTCAAAAAAATACGAATCTAACGTGGTGCTTGGCACCACCACGCGTCTATCGGCAGAAATATGGCTTCGGCCCTGTGAAGCCCAGTTTTCAACGAGCGAAGAAATATGGTGGTGATCGCCCACAAAAAATTCCACTTCCCCGTCCGCATCAGAACACGCGATCTCAGCTAGCTTCACGGTGCGGGCGGCATTTTCGCGTAGGTTTCTGCGAAGCATGGGCAAGATCGAAGGCGATGGCTCGAAGGCAACGACCTTGCCATCCAAAGGTTCGAGCAGTCGGTGCATCCAAAGTGAAAAATACCCCAGATTCGCTCCCAGGTCCGCCACCACCATACCGCGCCTGAGCACCTTCGCATCCCGAAAAAACCGACGCAAAAACCGATAACTCTTCGCCTCCCAGAGTCCCAGGATCACATGGTAGTTCACGTTGGCATCGTACTCGAGCGTCATGCCGAGCAGCGGCCCCGCCCAAAGCCGGTACCGTTTGCCTTCCTTGTAATAGACAGACAAAACTTGCCGTGCGACGGAGGAGTTGACTTCAAAGTTTTGCAGGCGTTCGATTAGGGTGGCTGTGCTCATCCCCGAATTCTAGAGCAAATACCCACCAAAAAAAAGACACACCCCAGTCAAGCTGGGTTAAAGACCTAAATACTCATCATAAGACATGTCGTGGCTGACTGCGCCACGCCCTGTGATTTCGATCACGCGGTTAGCAACAGTCTGATTGAACTGATGATCGTGAGAAGCAAATAAGATCGTTCCCGGGAATCGAATCAGACCGTTATTCACTGCGGTGATGGATTCCAGGTCCAAGTGGTTCGTGGGCTGATCCAAGATCAAGACGTTGGCCTTGCTCAGCATCATGCGCGCTAGCATGCAGCGCACCCGCTCGCCCCCAGAAAGAACGGACACTTTCTTTTGGGATTCTTCCCCAGAAAAGAGCATGCGCCCCAAGAAACCTCGAATAAAAGTCTCGGTTTGATCCTCCGAAAACTGCCGCAGCCAATCTATCAGCGTCAGTTCTGGATTGCGGAAATACTCGGCATTGTCTTTGGGGAAAAAAGCCTGTGACGTCGTAATTCCCCACGAAAACTGCCCTCCATCTGCGGGCAACTCGCCCATCAGAACTTTAAAGCAGGTGCTAATAGCGACTTCGTTGCCGACGAAAACCACTTTATCGCCTTTTTTGATTTCGAAACTGACGTTATTCAGAACCTCCGCGCCTTCCAAGGCTTTGGATAGGTTCTGTACGCGCAGCAACTGGTCCCCGGCTTCCCGCTCTGGGGTAAATCCGACAAAAGGGTACTTGCGCGTGCTGGGTTTAATGTCATCTAGCGTGAGTTTCTCCAACTGCTTTTTTCGCGACGTCGCTTGTTTCGATTTCGATGCATTGGCACTGAACCGCGCAATAAACTCTTTGAGCTCTTTGGCTTTTTCTTCGGACTTGCGGTGTTTTTCCTGAGCCATTCGCAGGGCTAGCTGACTCGATTCATACCAAAAATCGTAGTTGCCGGAATAGAGCTGGACCTTTCCAAAGTCGATATCCGCAATATGCGTGCAGACCTTATTCAAGAAATGCCTGTCGTGAGAGACAACGATAACGGTCTTGTCGTAATCAAACAAAAACTCTTCTAGCCAACGAATCGCTGCCGCGTCCAAATGGTTGGTCGGTTCATCCAAAAGCAAGATATCTGGAGAGCCAAATAGGGCTTGGGCCAAGAGCACTTTTACCTTGTCCGCGCCTTTAAGCTCTTTCATTTTTTTGGAGTGCAGCTCCGTCTCGATCCCAAGTCCGGCCAAGAGCACGGCCGCATTGGATTCTGCTTCCCACCCGTTCAGATCTCCAAACTCTTCTTCGAGCTCGGAGGCCCGGTCGCCGTCCTCGGCCGAAAATTCTTCTTTGGCATAGAGAGCCTCGCGCTCGTCCATCAACGCACTCAGGCGAGGTTGCCCTAAGATCACGGTCTTTAGAACGACCTGCTCATCAAATTCAAAATGATCCTGACGCAAGAACGCCATGCGTTCCCCAGGAGTGATGTTCACCGACCCCGAAGTCGGCGAAATCTGCCCAGCGAGGATTTTGAGAAAAGTCGACTTCCCGGCCCCGTTGGCTCCGATAAGGCCATAGCAGTTCCCCGGAACGAACTTTATCTCTACTTCTTCAAATAGGCGTCTGCCGCCGTACGACATGGTCAGATTGGATGTGCTTATCATGGAGAGGCTCATACCAGATTCCGAAATAAAATGGAATGTTCGCTAAGAAATTCGACGGTTTCTGCCGATAAGGAAGCGAGGAACCTATGCGCGTCGCCGTGCTCACATTCTGCCTGTTTGCCATCCAAAGCTGCGCGCACCGATCTTTTTATTCAGTGCATTCCCCCGAAACCGGCGGCTATAGCGACGAAATCTTGAACGAAAACATTCGCATCGCTCGGTACGAGACGAAGGGGGAACTCCCCCCCAAAAAGGCAGAATTGCTCTCCCATTTTCGGGCGGTAGAATACTGCCTGGAAAAAGGCAATTTTTTCGCTCGTTTCTGGGGGGCTGTGGATCGATCGGTCCCCGGCTCTAATCGGCGTACCAGCTTTGCGAACTATTTAAGTGAGAGCTATTTTACTAACCCCGAGATGAGTTACCTGGGTGTCTTCGAAACTTCGCTTGGTAAACCCGCTCACTCTCGCCCGGAGTATTTTCGCCACGCAACCTACGACACGGCATTTACTTGCACAGACCACGTTTACACATTGGGTGCCGCGCTCCACCAGCTAAAGACAGAGACCTCGGAGATGGTTTTGGTCCAAAACGCTCATCCCGCGCCTGGAGATAGAGTCCCTATGCAGCGAGGGGACATCATCCTGCAAGTGGGTAGCGTTCCCATTCACACCTTGCCTGAGCTTGAGCACGAGCTGCACATTGCACCCGATCCCAATCGGGTTTATTTGACCATCGAACGCGGCGGAAAGACGATAGTCTCCCCTGCTCAACTATATGAAATTTCGCCTCAGAGTCGGGCATTCAATCGAGTTATCATCAAACTCGCGTGTGCGCTTCCCGAAACGAGGCATCGGGCCCTGTGCGCTTACTCCAAAAAATAGCTCGAAGTGAAGCCTTGTGCAAAAGCGCATCGACTTGCTCAATGGTAAGGGGCTTACGCAGCTTGAAAACAAACAATACCGTCGATATTAAAATCAAGAGATCCAATCGAACGGAATAGGCGTCTAGACAGTGCTGGCAATACGCACTTTCTACTCGGAGCCGCAACTCATCTGAAACCAGCTCACGATCCATCACCTGCGCAAAACCGGTCAATCCCGCTTTTGTTAAAAAACGATCCTCTACATTCGTAAATTTTTCTTTCAGTGCGTTCACCACATTTTCGGGTAACGGTCGGCTACCCACCAGACTCATTTTGCCCGATAGAACATGGAGCAACTGGGGAAGCTCAGTCAGTGAGTAGCGTTCGAACAACCTCCCGATCGGCGTATAGAGTGGCGAAGTCGTGGGGATATTCAAAAAGCGTTGTTCTTGAACGGGAATGGTGTCCCGATTGGCGATAGCCGAGGCATTTGGGACCATTGTGCGGAACTTCAATACCCTTAAACACCGCCCCTGGTAGACACGACGCATCGAAAGGTAAAAAATGGGGAGCCCCGAAAAAACGAGATTCAGCACCGAAAGCAGTACCAAGACAGGCACCCAAAGGGGAGCCGCCAGAAGACAAACAACCAGGTCAAAGACCCGCTTTTTGGCTAGGTAGTACCGCATCACTACGGCTTAAATACCATGCAAAAGGTTTGAAAACCACGAAGTAACAGCAACATGCGGCTGTCCCAACCTAGTAAGCGCCGATGGGGCGCGTGACCAGCCACCATTAGCTGCAACACCACCCTCCCCGCCTGCGCGTAACTCGTATGCAGCCAGGTCCCCGGCTGCCACCACACCCGTTCCGCCACCAATCTGCCGGGAAAGAGAACCGCGACTTCAAGGCAGGGACAGCCCCCTTTCCAGGAGTGAAAAAGTCCCTCCCAGAGGGACTTCCATCCTCCGTAATACGCCCGCTCAACGCGGGGGAAACATGCCAGAACACTCGCCACATAAACCAGCCGGACTGGCCCATGAGCGGAGCCTTCTTCGACCACACCCCGCAAAAACCGCAAATCCCGATCCGCGTTGGCGCAATCGCGGTCCCATTCTACGGATTCCGCATGCAACGGCCCCGCAGCACAAACCAAAACCCCAAAGCCCTCTGCACCGTGGAAGTCCAGTGGGCTCTGTGGCGAGACGACTTTCGCCCTGGGGAACTCGTCCGCGAGCTGAACAACCTCCGCAGCATCCCGAGCGAGTAGATAGAACTCGTGCTGTCCCGCCTCGGGGAGCGAAACGATCGCCCTGGCTAGACGCGTTCGAGGGCCTTGCACCAAAATCCGCATGGGCAAGACCTTGCTTCAAACCTAGTGCAGTGGCAAGCGTGGGCGCAGTCGCAGTGCAGCGAGCTGATTTTGAAGCGTTTTTACTTTCTGCACGTGATCGTCAACCTGGTGGGGCTGAGACTGGTTTTTTAGGTACAGCGAGAGCTCAGCGCGGGCCTGCGCCAGAGTAAGCGCTACTTTCAGATCATTTTCGGCAAGCTGGGGAAACCTGCGTGCGCTGCGTTCAAAAGTTTGGATCTGTTTCGAGAAAAACAGCTGAAGCGAACTCACCGATTTTTTCATTTCTTTCTCGTAGCGCGGGTTTGATTGACGCAAGCCACGGCACGACTCAAAAAAACTCTGGGCGATTCCTATCGGAGAACCGGTAATCTCCAGCGCGTCCGGACGATGAGCGATTTTGGATAAAATCGGCAAGATATCCAAACGCGTGTCCCGACTAGGATCCGGCGAGGTCTGCGTAGCAAGAACTCCGGCGAGCAACTCTTTGTTTCGAGGAAAACTATTTCGCGCACTGATTTTCGGCACTACTTCCAAAGCTAGAGCGAGCGCGTGCTGGGTGGGCGGCAGCACTACCGACTGGCGCGAATCGCGATCCAGCTCGGTCAAGACTTGCAAGGTGTTCAGCACGGGGCGTGCGGCGTCGGGAGACTGCACCGGCGCTGAAACCAGGTTGAGGGCCGCCTTCTTGAGATATTCCGGCGTATTTTTCCCGCGCGCGGAACGTAGCAGCTCCTTTCTCACCTTCTCCAACCAAGCCTTGCGTTCCTGACCGCTATTTGGCCCACGGGCCACGGTCTCCCACAGCTGTTGGGTCTCGGACTTGGGCTGGGCTGGGTCGGGGCGGACATTGGCAACAGGCAACGCAGGACGAGGAACCATCTTGGTAAAATCGCAGTCCAGACTGGGTGCTGCCAGCGCGGCCCCCGTCCATAATAGGAGTGCGTAAACCATTCATTTCCTCCTCTTGCCTATTGTACTTGGGTTCAATCCTTTCGTATAAAGGGCAAATTCCATGCAAGAATTCGTTAATATTTCGACCTATTGTTTTGCCCCGCTTAAGGACTTGAAACCCTTGAGAGAAAGGCTGCTGCTCCTCTCTAAAGCGAACGGCCTCAAAGGCACTATTCTGCTCAGCACGGAGGGAGTGAACCTGTTTGTTGCGGGACAGCCCCAGGCAATTGAGGATTTGCTCACTGAGCTACGCTCTCTGCCCGGGCTGGAAAACCTCACCCCCAAAATCAGCAAGAGCACACACCAGCCTTTCACCCGCATGCTTGTGCGAATCAAAAAAGAGATCATCGCTTTTGGTGTGGATTCGATTCAACCCCACAAATACACGTCTAAGCACCTGGCGCCGAAAGTCTTGAAACAGTGGCTAGACGAAGGCAAGCCCCTGACCCTGATCGACACACGCAACGACTACGAAGTCGGCTTGGGAACTTTTAAAAATGCGGTTCCAATCGGAGTGAGACACTTTAGAGATTTTCCACACGCAACGGAAAAACTCGATCCCAAACTCAAAGACGAAACCTTGGTCTTATTTTGCACTGGAGGTATCCGCTGCGAAAAGGCCGCTCCGTTCATGGAGTCTCGGGGATTTAAAAACGTCTTCCAACTCGACGGCGGCATCTTGAAATATTTCGAGGAGTGCGGGAACGCGCACTACCAAGGAGCCTGTTTTGTCTTTGATAAACGCGTGGGACTCGACCCGACTCTCAAAGAAACCTCCAACACCCAATGTTACGCGTGTCTTTCCCCTCTCACTCCGGAGCAGGAAAAAGACCCTCGTTTTGAAAAAGGGATTTCTTGTCCGTACTGCTTCCAGACTTCGGAAGCCCAAATGCAGGCAAAACTCGCCAAGCGCCAAGCCGCCCTGATCCAGGTGGCGTCGCCACTTCCCGGGAGCGTTCCCTACGAGCACCGTAGGCCGATGCGAGTGCCTGGAGAATACGACGGTAAAACGCTACTTGAAACCCTAAGCGGTATTCTCAAACAGGTCCCCGTGCAAGTTTGGGACACGGAATTTTCTCAGACCAAAATCTTAGGTCCGGATTACGCGCCGGCATCTCCCGAGACAAGAGTGCGATCCGGTGAGCTTTATTACCACTTACAGCCGATGCAGGCCGAACCGCCCGTAAACCCGGGAATTCGATTTTTGTATGAAGATGAGGCACTGATCGTGCTCGAGAAACCCGCGCCCTTGCCCGTCCACCCAGGCGGGCGATTCAACCGCAATACACTCCAACACCTGCTCGAGCGAATTTACGCTCCCCAAAAACCGCATGCCGCGCACCGGCTCGACGCAAATACCACCGGCATTTTAATCGCCACGCGCACGCGCCATTTCGCAAGTCTAGTGCAGCCCTTGTTTTCGCGCGGCGAAGTCGAAAAAGTCTATCTGGCCCAAGTACAAGGGCATCCACCAATGGATACGTTTAGATGTGACCTGCCCATCAGCGATGAGTCAAAAGACATCGGCTCGCGGTTTATCGACGAGAATGGCTCGCCTTCGGTTACGGATTTTCGAGTGCTCCAGCGCTTGGAGGACGGCACTGCACTGTTAGAAGTACGCCCGCTCACTGGGCGAACCAACCAAATCCGAGTGCACTTGTGGCACCTGGGCTGGCCAGTTTGTGGCGACGCGCTCTATCTGCCAGGTCAGAAGCTCGGCGACACTCAGACCACTGCCCCCGAACAAGCGCCCCTGCGACTGCACGCGAGTCGAATCGCTTTCTCACACCCAGTGACCCATCAAAAGATGGAGTTCAAAAGCACGAATGCCTCCTGGCTAAAAACACTCATTTTGCTCTGTTTGGTCTGGAACCTATCGAGTTTTGCAGGGGATCGGCCTCGGTGCGCAGACGAAGTTCTGGACCATGCCATTCAGGTGTGGGGTACCGTGGACGGTGCCGACGAAAGCCAGGCGCTTGTACGGCAACGCGCCGAAGTGCGCCGTTTTCTGGCGGCTTGCGAACGAGCCCGCAGTTCCAGCGACACACTACTCCCCACTGAAGTGGTTATTTCGGTTACCGATGGCGGATCGCCCAAACTCCCCACTATTCGCAACCTTGGTCTGAGCTCGACCTTAATGGTGCGGTTGCACGAGGATCAAGTGGTGACGGCAGACGAACTCGCAACGACTGTGTTTTCGGGCCGCCACTTGACCTGGATGCAACGCCGCCAGGCGCGCGTCCGTCAGGCACTCGACTCCGCACGAAAGTCGAAATCCGAGAAGTTTCAGGCATTGGTGGAATCTCTTGCGCAGCAGGCCTTTGCCCAAGCCCGCCTGCTGGCGGACACGCACGCAAACCTGACGGTCAATATAGCCGATATCGTCCAGATTGAAGCAGGAGTGGAAAAGGTGCACGCTCTTGCCCCAGAGCAAAAACAGCAGCTAGTCGAAGACTGGAAATTGCGCATCCACTCCGAGGAAGCACAGGACCAGTTTAAACAGGAACTGGGCACTTACTTACAGAACTCTTCTGCGAAGTCGACGGGGAGCTGGAGCTGGGAGTTTCCACTGATGCTGGGATGGGTCGTGGTGCGGGACCGGGATGTCACCGTTGTCGATTATTCCAACCTGCCGGCCGGGTTTGAGCATTACGTGCAGCGCATCCCTTCGCGCAACTGGTTCTTGCGGGCGCCTATTCTCATTGGCGGGGTGGTTGTCGACTCGAGCAACGATACTCTGGTCCAAGTGCAAATCGAAAAAAATGCGTTTGCACACTGGTGCCTGGTCCGCGAGCTAAATAAACTCCCCTAGGCGGCGCAGCATTTCTTATATTTTTTGCCGCTCTTGCACGGACACGGATCATTGCGCCCGATCTTGGGCTCGTCGCGTACCACCGTCTCGACGGGAGCGTGGTGGGTGTGGCCTTCACCTTCTTTATGTGTGTGCGAGTCTCCGTCGACAAACAACCACTGCCCGTGCTTGTCTTTTCTAAATTCGGCGACTTCGTGGTGCTCGATACCCTGGCCTTCGATCTCGTAGGTCGCAGTGAATTCGACCACGCCCTCAGTGTCGTTCGCCCCGCCCTGGCGAGTATCGTGAATGACTAAGCCTTTCCATTTGGCCTGCTCGGCCCATTTGCCGGTGCCTGCCGCATCAAAACCTTTGCGAGCCTCGGGGGCGAGAGTATCGGTAATGTACTTTAGGTCCGCCAGCGTAAAGGCCGTATACCGCGAGCGCATCAGCTGCTCGGCAGTTTCAGGGAGCGCTTTGCGTTGGATATAGGGCTCACAGCACTTTGCGAGTAGGTTCCCCGAACCACATGGGCATTTCATCATCGACCTCGGCTGATAAACCGCGCTCAGGTGCGCTTGATGATATGGTAACCGAACTGTGTCCGAACAGGGCCCGAAACTTCGCCGGGTTGGAGCGCAAATGCGGCTTTTTCAAACTCAGCGACCATTTGCCCTTTGCCAAAACTCCCCAAGTCCCCACCATCTCGTCCAGAAGGACAAGTGGAATAGGCCTTGGCCAAAGACTCAAACGAGTTCCCTTCAGAGAGTTTTTTGAGCACGTCCTGGGCTTCGTATTCTTTTTCGACCAAAATATGGCTAGCAGTAATTTCTGACATGCGCTGCAAAGTAGTGGAAAACCGAACCGGTTTCAAGGCCGGCGTTCGAGCCATCTCCACGACGCCCAACAGGCGGCTCGGTAGGCGCGGGATTTTTCCCATCGCGAAGGGAGGGCGGGTTTGGGGAGCGTTTCCTCTTCTTTACCAGCCCTTGCGACCTTAGAAACTGCTGGGTTGACGTCATGCGCGGCCTTGAGCAGCGCCGCAGCCACTCGAGGGTGGCTTGCCTCAAAAGGACGCAGTGCCCGCACTGCCTCGGCGCGGATCCAAAAATCGGGATGATTGCGTTCCAGAGTCTTAAGCATGAGATCCATCGCTTCGGAGTGGGCAGAATCGTTCTTGAGCAACTCGACCGCCGCTAACCGGCGGATCTGCGTGCTGGAGTCTTTCAACGCTGTCTCAAAAATCGAGCGTTTCGTCTGCTCGGGTAACGCCAAACCAGCTATGGTTTCCAAAGCGCTCCGACGTGCCTCCGCAGACCGAGAGGCCGCAAGCTTCGTCAATAAAGCAAGAAGTTCTGGAGACTGCGGGTTATCTTTGGCTAGCAATCGGAGCGCTGCTAAATGCCACTTGCGTGAAATAAAATTCGGCGGGCGATTCTGGACATACGCCAAAAGGCTCTGCCGAAGTGGCGCAGGCAATGCAGAGTGGGCGCTGAGCGCCTCAAATAGCCTAGCCATGCTTTCCGGATTTAACACCTGCTTGATACCATCTTCTTGGAGCAGCTTAGCGGCATCAGCTACCACAGACGGCTCGCTTTGCTGCCCTTGCGCATGGTCTAGTGTTAGCAGCCCAATGGAAGCCGCGATTTGAATTTCTTTGGAGGGTGAATACGTAGCCCCGATCAATTTACCCCGTATGAATGCGGGGTCGGCCTTGAGCTGGGGCAATAATCCCAGCGCAAGCACTCGCGCCTTGTCCTCGGACGCGTTGTGAGCGGCAAACGCGAGCGCTTCGGCAACCTGCGCGTCGGAGATGCCGCCTATCTGAAGCTGATGCAAATAGGTTTCAGCTTCTCGGGGGGATCGCATCGCATTAAGGGTTTTGGCCAACTTTTCCCTATTGGGAACCTTCCCCAAGGAAAAATTCTCCAACTCAGTCAAAGTGCCCGCACTGGAAAGCGTGGCATCAAAAACCATCCGCTTTTCAGAATACCCATAGCCATTGCCACTCAACCATCCATTCACCCGAGCGATTTGACGATAGAGCGGATCTACAGGCACAACGTCTTTGCCCTGATGCCATGCCTCCCCGGCAACATAAGCAAG
>CAZTDN010000017.1:0-1918 GCA_964611895.1 uncultured Pseudobdellovibrionaceae bacterium | reverse complement strand
AATTGAAAAAAACTGCCGCCCAACGCCGCGGTCAGAAACCGCGCGGGAGAAGTGCGAATGCACTCGGAGTAGCAAAAGCCTTTCCAGATAGTATGGAGTGCACGCTCTGGACTGATGAAAACCGTGTCGTTGTCAGTTCGGGCGAGGTTCACCATTTTGCCTCGCGCCGTTTGGGTGCGTGCGGGGGGAAAAAGCTCCTTGTCCTGTTTAAGTCGGTGCGACTCGGGAAAGCTGGCTTTAAAAAGACTCGCGACTTCGGGCGACATCTGCCCGTGCGCTTCGAGCGCGCTCTGGGGATCGCTCTTGATCTGATCCAAAACACTGAGCACCACATCCGCCGAACCCGAACGCAGCTGATCCGGATAAGGCTCACGCGTCAGGCGGTCGTACACAATATACTCCGACAGCGCCACAAAGCTGGGATCGGCCTTGAGCTGTTTGATAAACTCGCCCTGCTCTCTCGCGATCAAGTGCGCCTTATCCCCAAAGCGCTCTTCAAGAGCCTGGCGGTTCTCGACTAAAGCTTTTTCGGTTTCTTCCAGTGTTTTAGAAATATACTCCTTGCGACGAAGGGGATTCATCCGGATGAACTGCCCCGCCTCCGATTTGGCTTTGGCAATCCGCTGGTCGAGCAACGCAGTCCATTTTGCAGCATTAATGTCTCGACCCGAGCTTTTGATCTCAGACTCCACCGAAAAGTCCGCTCGAAACTTTGTGGGCAAGAGCAGTCGAGTTGCTAACAACGGCACCTTTCGATTTGCGCGGGAAAGATTTTGCAACATAATCTTGAAATCTTCCGGAAAAACTCCTGAAAAATAGCCTTGAACGGCTTGCATGTACTGTTCGCGCAACGGGGCATACTTCGCACTGTGAATAAACTCTCCCAAACGCTTTTGTAAAAACTGTGCTCGGGTTTTTTCGCTTGCACTGTAAGGATACGCCTCCAAAAGGGGCGCCACGGCTGCGTCCATTTGGCTCAGCCCAGAAGTTTCTTCGGCCCGAGCTAAAGGACCCCAGGCGAACGCCGCGCAGGCAATCCAAACCAGCAGGAAAAGAGGAAATTTGGTTCTAGTCTTCACTGGGAATATACCGCCTAATAAAGGAAGTGATTTCGTCTCCAAAAGAGAAAGCTCCGCTCGGGATCAGAGACAAACGGATAAACAATTCCCGTGGGGATGCTTTTCCGTCCGCCCACGCATTATTGAGGCCCTGGCCCGAAGCCGATTGGGCCAGGGCTTCCCATTTGCTTTTTTCTTCGGGCGACAAGTGATCGTACTCAAACTCCGCGATCCCCTCGCGCAGATGGCCCTTCCACCCACCGATGCATACTTCAATCGCTTGGAGCTCGGGATTCCACGTACTTATCCGGTCGTCTTTGCAGAAAGGGTGTTGAACAAAAAGCATCCGATAACGGGCTGGTTGGAACCGGTCTAGCTGCTTATAGGCCTCCCAAGGAGGTTTCACCGCTCTCCTCTGGCGCTCAGGACGTAGTTCAGCCGCTTTTGAAAAGTACTCCTGCATTCTGCCGAATGTACCGCTGTCAAAGGCACGGGAAAGAGCGGGGTGTCCCCAGCGCGAGCAGATCAAAACTCCGTGGTACCGCAATGCAAGCACATCCCCAGAAGTGTCCATAAAGTCAAGAGCGCGCTCCGTTATCATGAGTGCCAAAACATCCTGCGGTCGCAATCCTTGATGCCGACTATTCTCCATCATTATTCGCCAGTTCTCAGACTTGTCCCTCGCCAATCGCTGCGCCAGAGTGTAGCCGCCTCGATTGGGGTCACACTGGTCCATCTCGCGAATGAGTTCCAGCAACCGAATGTCTTTCCAATTCAATGGCGGCTTCTGCCCATAAAACCCCAGCTCGTCCCACAGAGTGCTGTTTGGCGCGTCGAACAGGTACTCCGATTTCAACCTG
>CAZTDN010000016.1:35062-73069 GCA_964611895.1 uncultured Pseudobdellovibrionaceae bacterium | reverse complement strand
TCTCTTTTTGGAAGTACCCCTACATGGCGTCGACTTGTGCAACTTTTTTGATTCTCGCACGGGTAGTTCAAGTTAATTTTCTCCAGTATCTATTTTTAGCTGAGATCATCCACAGCGTGCAATATTGCTTGGTCACCTGGGAGAACGGGATTCGAACCCCGCCCCCGCGCCAAACCCGATTCATGCGGTGGATGCCGACATCCTCCTACATGCGATTTGCATTGGTCTTGGTGGTCGTTGTGCTTTGTGCCCCAGACAGAAGTCTAGTGGGCTTGGGTTTGTCCCATGTACCAGGTATTCAACTTCTGCGGTTAGCGACAACGATTTCGTTACTCCACTATTATTTTGATGGATTTGCGTGGAAAAATCCGCGCCAAGAAAGTGGCCAAGGACCTTTTAATGTAGAAGACTTTATTAGTCAGACCACTGGCATCGTCGCGGTGTTTGCAGCCGCGTGGGCGTTTGATTGGGCGTTTTTATAAACCAATATCTCGACGGTAGTGTAAACCCGGCCAGGATACTTTGGGGAAGTTTGTGTAAACCGCGCTTCGACTGGCTTGCGCATCTTTGCCCAGCGCTCCCAGACCAAGGACTCGTCCGCCTTGAGTCACGAGCCCCTGCGGACCACTACCCACCCCAGAGAAGAAAACCTGCACGCCTGCCGCAAGGCGATCTAGTCCCTGGATTGTGTCCCCTAGGCGCGGGGTGGCTGGATACCCATCGGCTGCAGCCACAACATAAACAGACGTTTGATTAGTCCACTTTGGATCCGGCGCTGTGCTTAGTTCCCGACGCGCGGCTGCCACCAAAAGTCCTGTAAAATCTCCCTCAATGCGCATCAGCAATGCTTGGGTTTCCGGGTCCCCAAATCGGGCATTGAACTCCAGGACGTAGGGAGTGCCATCCGCTGCCACCATTAGGCCAAAATACAGCGCACCCCGGTAATCGATACCTCGTCGTTTCAGCTCTCGTAGTGTGGGTTGGACGACTTCGGCCTCAATGCGTTGGAGAAGCTGAGGCGTTTCAATAGGTGAGGGTGAAATGGCGCCCATTCCCCCTGTGTTTGGCCCCTGGTCCCCATCGCCCACGCGTTTGTAGTCCGATGCGGTACTCAAGGCGACAAAACGCTCCGTATCGCAAAGCCCAATATAACTCAGCTCTCGCCCTGCAATGAAATCTTCGACCACAACGACAGGAGATTCATTCCCGAATTCTTTTAGCTCCCAAACCCGGCGGATAAAATCTTCTGCATCGGCAGGCGATTGCGCCACCACCACTCCTTTGCCAGCGGCGAGGCCGTCGAGCTTCAAGACGGAAGGGTACTTTCGGATGGCGACCCGCACGGCTTCCGGGGTCGTCGCCGTCGTGTAGGCAGCCGTGGGAATGCCGCCTTTTTCTAAAAACTCTTTGGCAAAAGCTTTGCTTGTTTCAAGCTGTGCTCCGTCGGCCCCGGGACCAGAAACCGGAAAACCACTTTTACGGAACGCATCAGCGTACCCTTTTGCCAGCAAAGCTTCTGGCCCAATGACAACAAGCGAGACACCAAGTTCTTGAGCATGAGCAATGAGCGAGGGAAGGTTTTCAATGGAAACATCTCCGAGGTTCGGTATGCCACAGGACCAGGTGCCTGCATTCCCGGGATGCAAGTAGACTTCTTCTACCTGGGGGTCTTTGCGGATTCTCCACGCTAAAGCGTGTTCACGGCCACCGCTGCCGAGGACTAGAACTTTCATGGTTACTGCCGGCTATAGGTTTTGGGTTGCGACTATAGCAGGGATGTAGTTGGGATGGTAGCGAAGGAGCTCGCGAATCTGGGTTTGCGCCTCGGCGCCTTCTTCCAGCTTTTTAAGCAGTGTTGCATAGGCCCAACGGCTAATGGCTGAGGTTGGTGCTAAGTCCAGGGCTCTTCGAAAATCTTTTTTCGCTTCGTCGAAAAGCCCCAGTCGACTCAACGCATCCCCTCTGAGAACGTAGGCATAGTACCCAAATGCATCGAGGTTATCAGGCAGGCGCTGAATCGCTTTCTTGATGTCCAGGGCAGAGGGATCTTTGTCTAGGAGCACTTTCAGCGCTACAACACGGGAAAGCAGTCCACCCTTTTCGGAGAGTGCGCCCAGGCGATTGGCGTCTTCGTTTCCGGTCAGGAGTTGTTGGATGTATTTTTTGCCAAACTCTTTTTCTTCGCCAGGAACTTTTTCCATCACGTGCCCAAACGCGCTGAGATATTCACCGTAGTTGATTCGTTCTTGAAAAAAGCCAAAAGGTGGCGGGCTGTTGACCTCGTAGTGCGGATCACGCGTCAGCATTTTTCGCAAAACTTTTTGAGCCTCGGCGTTCTGCTGGCTCTGTGAGAGAAAAAGTGCATAGTAAATGTAGGTAATCCACCTGTCTGGGGAGTTTTCGACGGCAGCGGCAAAGGCAGCGCGCGCCTCGGCAGGCTGTTCCAGGGCAAACTTGGCTCGGCCTTTGTAGATTTGAATGAGCCAAGGATCCGGCGCTTCGAGTTCGGCAAGCTGCAAGTAGTCCAGCGCTAGCGCGTACTTCTCTTGCTTGAGGTAAGTGCGTCCCAAATTAAACCGCGCCGCGGGATCTTTGGGAGACAGTTCCAGGGCTTCTAAGAACTGGCTTTCGGCTTGCTCGATTTTGTCATTCGCCAGGGCGAGATACCCCAACCACAGGTGCGCGCGTGATTTCAGAGCGGCGCTTGCGTTGGATTCCAAGACTTGTTCGAGCAGTTTTTTTGCACGGCTGGAAGACTCGCCTTCGAGGATCAAGATCGCAGCGTAGGGAATGAGGTATTCGACGTCATTCTTTGCGGGACCGCGGCCGTGGTAGAGGTTGAGCGTGCGTAAGGCTTCTTGAGTTTTGCCTGCGTGAATCTGATTGTAGATACGGCGCACAAAAGGCGATTCGCCTTCAACTGCTGTTGTTGTTGCCATCGGGTTGGTGATGGCAGCGGAGTTTTGGTTTCGCGATTTGAGATACATCATCCCCGGAATCAACGGAAACAAGACTAGCAAGAACCAGACGATCGGGCTGACTGCAGCGCGTTTCTGTTTGGCAACCAAGTGGGCGGGCATGCGAACGGGACCGCTCGTGCTTGCTGGGCGCAAGTGCACTCGAGCTTCAGGGGTGGGAGTAAATTCGGAACTGGAGCCGGGGGGCAAGTCTGTCGTGATGGACTGGGTGAAGGGGTGGTGGGTGCGGGTGTTGGTGAGTTCATCGCTATCATGGTAGGAGAGCGCTTGTGCAGACACCCAGTGGCCTTGAGAAGGGCAAATTTCGTCCTCTACAGAGAAAGTCGTTTTTTTGAGCTCTTCGGTCAGTTCTTTTTGCGTGAACGGGCCCAGGACCTCTCCCAGGCGTGTGCGGACCATCCATTCCTTGGCTGCTCGATCGTGCGTGGACATGCCTATCTCTATCGGAAGAAAGCTACGAGGAAGTGATATGCAGCGCGTCTAAACGGGTACGCGGTTACTTTTTGTAAAAAGGTAGCGCGTACCGGTTGCGTACCGGTTGAAAAAAGGTAGCGCGTACCGCTTAGAGGGCCTGTAAGCGGCGGCTGAGTTGCACAAGCGTTGCGTTGAAGACCTGAGAGTCGCGCAGTTCATAATAGGCTTCGTTCGCCAAGATGTATTCCAGCGCTCGAGCCGCCACCGCGGGGAGTTTCTCGGCGGGGAAAAACCAACTGGGAATAGCGCCCATAGGCCAACCCACCGGCCCGCGTGGTGCTTTGAACAGGCCACCTATCGACGACACAGCAAGGTCAGTACTTTTCATAGCCTCGAGCATTTTGCGCGCTTTTACCGCGCTAATAGCACTGCGTCGAGGCATAGCGGTGTTGGGATTGGCTCCACGGTCCAGTGCGTGCAAACGCCAGCTCTTGAGGTAATACAGGTTGTACGAAAGCGCCTCGAAAACCTCTTCAAGTTTTTCCAATTCCACCCGCGTTTTGGTCGCTTGGTCGTCATCGTTTTCTAAGATTTGCAAAACATGATTTCCGTAGAAATCGTCGCAGTAGGTCGCTCCGTAGGTCGACACATAAGTGTTCCAGCTAGAGCGAATATTTTTTCGAACATCGATGCGCGTGCGGCGAATGCTGGCTCCATTATTCGAATGGACGAGTAATTCCCGGATCTGACGAGCGGCAAAAAATGTTCGGTTCAAGTGGGTGCTGTCGATCAGAATTTGCGTTGCTACGGCGTGTTTGGGCGCGAAAATATCTTGGGTCTGCGGGCTAATGCCGAGACCGTAATTCAGCACGCGGTTCGCGCAGGACTCTGCGTGCGGGAGCAAAAGCTCCAGGTGTTCTCGCAAGCTCGCTTGGGCAAACACCGTAAAAGTTGCGCACAAAAATACAAAACCGATTCGCATGTAAAGCACTCCCAAACCCCCCGGCCCAAGAAAAGCGTATCAAAGCCAAAACGTAGCCGATTACCACGGACGACAAACCCTGCCAAACACAATCTAGATTGGACCTACGGCGCGTTGGCCCAGGAACGGAGCAGTTTTTCGCGCAAGGCGCTAATGGCGGCCCAGTCGCTAGGGGCAAATTCGGGGGAATTGAGCGTGGGGTCAGTGGGGGTTAAACTCTGGATCGCATTGGCTAATCTGCCATCGCGCTTGAGGAGCGCTGTGTTTACAGTCGGAACTTCTACCCCGTTCTCCGCCTGTTTCAAAATGCCCTTTAGCTCCGGAGTCGAGATGTGGTGGTGGACGATTTGGGTGTTCACCGACAGGGCCTTTTGGGCAATCTCTTTGGCCAAGGCCGCCATGGCCTCGTTGCCCACTGCCAAACTGATTAGACTCAGGTTGACAGTTTTGTGGGCCGACAAAGCCTGGATGGCGTTGGACGCCGCGCGCGAGTCGAAGGTCTCGTCTCCGTCGGTGACTAATCGGACATTGATCCGCCTGCTACTGTCCTCCAGCGCGGCCAATTCCATGGCCTTGGACAAAGCCGCTGCAGTATCGTTCTCGCCGCCAGACTGGAAAATATCTTTTTGCATCATTTGATTGAAGGTCGCGCGAAAAGCGTCCGCGCCTTTTAAGTGAATGGGAGCTTCGGGCTCGCCGCGGTAGGGCAGCAGGATCACTTTGCTTGCTCGGTTCTGGACAGCGCCGTCCAGCAGACCCGCGGCAAATGCATTGACGAGTTTGATCCGATTGTCCCTTCGCATGGAACCACTCAGATCCAAAACCAAGACCTCCGTCGTGGACGGTTGAAACCGCGCTCCTCCCGCAATCTCCTCGCTGCGCAAAGGCCCATACGCGTTGAGCTGTCCTGCAAGTCCCAAGACCAGTTCCAGTTTCTGGGGCATGCCTTGGTTTCCCAATCGCTCGGGGGATCTGGGATCGGCCTTGGAAATCCCCCAGGGCTGTGCGGAGTCGATTTCTCCACTGGGGTCAGTGACTTTCACTTGGCCCCGGCGTTTGTCGTTTACCGTCGCGAGCTTTAAGTAGGGCTGCACCAGACTCACTCGCCGGATCGGCTCGAGATCTTGGCGCTGATTGAACTCGCCTGCGAATTTTGCAAAGGCTTCCGGGGTCGAGAAATTCAGCCCAAGCGTAGATTCGACGTAGTGGCGAGAGAGCGGGCCCGGCAGGGTTTGGTACAAGTGCTGGCCCAACTTTGCGTCGCTGAGCTGCGTTCCCTGCATTCGGGAGTTCAGCATTTCTTGGAGTTCCAAAAACGCGCGGCTTTCTTCGGGCTCAAGTGGCCGGGCATGAGACAGTTCGTCGAGCGTAGTGTGCAGCCATTCGAGGGTATCGATGGGGACCTCGCTGGTTCCCGACCGCAGTTCGCGCGCCAGCTCATACGGCGATTGAAACCGGGATTTGCGGGCTGCGCTCAATCGCCTGAGCTTATCCAGAGCCGCCGGAAACTGTTGTGCGAAACTCGCCTGCGGGAACTGGGCCATTTCCTTTTCGAAATTGCGCAGCGTCTGCTCGGCTTGGTGAGGACTTGCGATCGTTTTGCTCAAAGTGTGCGCCCAGAGGGCGCGCAAGCTCGCGTCTTCTTGAATCTTAGCTTGCTTGAGCTTTTTCAGCGGGTCGGGAGTGGATTCGTCCTTTTGGCCTTGGCGAGACTCGGGGTCTTCTTCCTCTCCTTGGTCTTCTGGCTGGGGCTTGCGCTCAGGTTTTTGCTCGGGTTGATCTTGGTCAGTAGGAACTGGCTTCCAGTCTCCCGTGCCCTTTTTGGAGGGATCGTCTGCAGAAGGCGGGGTGGGATCTTCATCGATCCATTTCTTGAGCGTTTCGTCGTAGTACTGCCCCCAGGCATGGCCTTGCACACCGGAGAGGAGGTAGCTCCCCGGCCCCATTTTGGGGTTTTGGCTGGCGGGCACACCAGCGACGACCTGCGCAGGAATCTGAAACTCGGCACGCATCAAATAAGTCCATAGCGTTGCGGCCAGATCGCATTGCACGGCTCCGCAATGCGCTGCTTCGACCACCCCCAAGGCGGGCGTTGCGCCTTTTGCGTAGTCCAAGTGCGTTTGAATCATCTTGCGCAAGCCACCCGCGATGGCCGATCGAGACAGGTAAGCGCGTTGAGACTTGAGCGCCTCTACTTCGGACTGCAGCCACTGGGGAAAAGCTTCGAGGGGGATGCGGATCACTTTGGTCAATTCCCTACGCTGCTTGGGAGTAAGGTGTACCTGCTGCGCATCGCTGAACAAGATCTTGTTTTCAGGACTTTGAAACATTCCCCCCTGATTTGAAAACACCTTCTGCAAAGCTGTGGGCAACCAGCCCTTGGGGAGAGGCAGATCCTCACCGTCAGGCTGCAGGCGAGTGAGTGTCCCCAGAGTGCCACCGGCATCAGGTGGATTCCAGACGGAGTACCTTGTCGGGGCCCAGGAAAGAGTCGCGGTGTCGGGATCGAGCCGCGTGTAGACCGCTTGGATAAAATGCGAGACCGCTGGGCCCTCAAAAACCGCGACCGGAGTGGGGGGAGCATCGCTGGATCCGGGGAGGTTTTTGTTGCGCGCGTTGTAGACGCGATTTGCCTTGGGCGGGGGGGCATTTTTACCCGAGCTCGGCACCGGCTTGGGACGGAGCCTGTCCATCAGGCGGTGCCAGCGGATCTTGGCACCTCGACGGGCGTGGTACGCGGCGAGCGAAAGGTTTTGGATCGCGTAGCGGCAGTTCTCGCGCAGAGTGGGAGGCTCCTGTGCGAGACACGGCGGAGCTGCGGTCAGCAAGAGCCAACCAAGTGCCCAAACGCTTGCACGAAATTTAACGCTCTTAGGTGCCATGGGTTACCAAAGTGCCGGCTCGCTTTGGGACAGTTTGAGCAGCAGGTCATTTGCCCCTTCCTGCACTGCCAGGTGAACAGCGTCGGAGTAGCCGTACCGATCAAGGCTCAATCCCGCCTTGTGCCGGAGCTGAGCTTGTGTCTCATCGAGGAGCTGGTGGACATTACCCAGAACCCGGAGTCTGTCCTCAACCGCGAGCGCTTCGTGGGCGTCTGCCTGAAGAACTTCGAGCCTGAGCATCAGCGGGTTCGTGTTGATTTCGGTTTTGAGCTGTTCCAGATGTTGCCGAAAGACTTCTCGGTCGTGCAGCATGGACTGGATTTGCACGCGTTCATTAGGATTGGAAGTCTCGCCCATGCGGCGCCACAAGGCTGCTTCGGATCCATCCATCGCCGTAATGGATTTTTCCAGATTGTAGAGGTGGTTCAAACTCAACTTGGGTTCGTATGCCAGGTCTGTTTTGGTCCAGCTCAGCACTTCGGCCGCTTTCAAAATGGATCCGGCCATCTGCAACCCTCGGGGAGAAAATACCCGCGTGGTGCGGTAGGGTGGATCCACGACCCGGCCTTCAAACTGAGCTTGCCGCCACTGTGCCACGGAGTCGTTTTCGTGGTGCTCGAGATCGGTGCGGGTGTTTTTCCACAAGAGGTTTGCCGCCAGTCCGACCGAGTCGGGCATGGGCAGCGCGCGAGCCAGTTCAATCAGCTTGGCCTTGTCCGAGAACAGGGCTTTCTCCAATTTGACCGCACCGCGGGGGCGGCTCACCAAGGCCATGTCGCTCTTGGCGTCGGCGAAGTCCCATCCCAGGTAATAGGTCAGCGCAAATCGATCGATCATGGCGCGTGCGCTATCGTCCAACTGCCCACTGGGAGTTTGGAGAAGTTCCGGGATAAACCGGTTCGAAATGCCCACGGCGGTTTCGAGTTTACCGGGAACGCCGTTGTACGAACGCTCTTCGAGTGCTTCGAGCGTGTCTCGTCGAGCGCTGGAGCGAATGTCAAACAGCTCGTCTAAAATAGCGTGCCGGGAGTTCAAAAAACTTTGATCGTGTAGGCGTGTGTATTCGCCGCGATCCAGGAGGGCTTTGGGATCAAATGGCCCAAAAAGCTCGTTGAGATCGGTGTCGTGTTTCATTTGCAGTTTGGTAAACGACGCGCTCCCATCGGTCTCTCCGAACGCTTCGAGCAGCGCCTTGGTGGTAGTGGTTTTGCCGTTTCCCGGAGGGCCCACAATGAGCAAGTGTTCTTTAGCGATGAGTGCAAGCATTTGGGCATCGATCAAGGCATGGCGTTCTAAGACCTGCCCGCCGAGTTGGTCTGCAAGTTTGCGCAGGTTCTGGGCCGCTTGGCGGGTTTGTTCAGAAATCAGCGCCGGTCGAGCAGGGAGCAGAGCCAGTCGCTGCTCCGTGCGCTCGCGCAGGACTTGAGGGTTTATGGGCTCAGGTGCCGACGTTTCGACTTTGGGAGTCGTTTCATTTTCGGGCGTATGCTCTATTTTGGGAGCCCCAACCGAAGCCGATTTAGTAGAACGCGGTGCGAGCTCCGCGTAGTGTGAGCTTTTTGGATACCAGATCAAGACACGCTCGCCCCCGTCTGCGAGAAACAGGTTGAACCCATCGCTGCTACGCAGGCCATAAGCGTGCGGAGACTCTAAATTCAAGAACGCCTCGACGTCGTGGGAGGGCAATAGTCGAGGGTACTCGGATTTTTTTCGCTTAAACGAGGAGTAGCCAGTGGTCATTTCTATCCATTTATGCGGGGGAAGTGCGGCAACCACTCCCGCCAAGATTAGGGGGTTAACAGGGGACTGATAGGGGAAAATGACCTCCGCTCCAAGCGAAAGCGCTAAAATGGCGGGGACGGCTCTAAACGCCATTTGCGAAAGAATAAAATCACCCATTTCTGACTCACGATCTCTCGCCGTGTAAAGCCGGGGGGATTCCGTTGCCAGTGCTTTCTCGATCGGATCTTTGGGCAGCTTAGAGATGCCCTGCAAGAGCGAGGTTGCCTGACCCGCGGGGATCGACCACGCATGGGCTTCGTGTGTTTCTTCACCCGTGAGTCGGTTTTCGAGCCGTGCTTTGAGTAGCTCCAGTCCTTCTCCCAACCAGGCACGGTACTCGGCGCTAAAGGCTTTGCGCGATTTGGGGTGTGCGAAAGGAACTCCATAATCTACGCTGGAGAATGGGCCGGTGCTTAGCGTGCCCTGAGCTACCTTTAAGTGGGGAGGATTAAACAGCGATATTTTCTCCTGAGCATTCGCATGGTAGTAGGATGAATTTCCGCTTAGCAGCGTGGAGACCGCGGATCTGGGCCCTTGCGGGGATGGCGGAAATTCTAATGCCCCGTCTAACCCCTCTTCGTTAGGCGCTTTCAAGTGTTCGTCTACCATTCTCCCTGTTTCGATCTCTTTGCTTTCGTCCGTGGGAACGCGCCGCAGGTTTTCCATGAAAACCCGACACGCGTCGTAGTTGTTCGTGAAACCGCCTACCGCGTGCGAGACTGAACAAAAAAAGAACAGGGTGCTTAGGATGACTACTCGGGGAATACACCCCAGGGCCGTGCTCAAACTGCGCATTCGCACTCTCCAAAAAAAAGAACTTAGCGAGTTAAAAGCAACAGCTGTGCCAGGGCAGGCTAGTGTCGAAAATGCCGGATACCCGTGAAGGCCATGGCAATGCCAGCCTCGTCACAGGCTTGGATGACTTCGGCGTCTTTTTTGGAGCCGCCGGGTTGGATGATGGCGCGAATCCCCGTGCCTTTGAGCAAGTCGATATTGTCCCGAAAAGGAAAAAACGCATCGCTTGCGAGCACGGCTCCCACGCGTTTGTCGGCGGGGGTTTTGTTCAACGCAATCTGCACGGCGTCGACTCGGCTGGTTTGTCCCGCTCCCATGCCGAGCGAGATCTGATCCCTCGCGACTAAAATCGCGTTGGAACGCATGTGTTTGACGACGGTCCAAGCAAACCGCAAATCCTCCCACGCGTCGGCAGGAACCGGCGTTTGGGTCACGGTCTGCAACTGAGTCGGCGGCGTTGCGGAGTCGGTGTCTTGGACGAGCCAACCACCCAGTGCCGCTCGCACTTCAAAGCCTGCAGTGGGGAGCTGGGTCAGCTCCACGAGGCGCAAGTTTTTCTTGGTGGCGAAGATCGCCTGCGCCTCAGACGAAAAACTCGGCGCGGCAACGACTTCTAAAAATATTTCGCCCATCGCCCGCGCGGCGTCGGCATCGACCGGCCGGTTGCAGGCGACAATCCCTCCGAACGCAGACTTGGAATCCGCAGCAAAGGCCCGCGCAAAAAGCTCACTGACCGAACGCTCCCCAGAAGCAGCGCCACACGGATTGTTGTGCTTGATAATGCTCAAGGCAGGGACTTTAAAATCGCCCACCAAACGAACGGCGGCCTCGGTGTCGAGCAGGTTGTTGTACGAAAGTTCTTTGCCCTGCAGCACTCTCCAAAGGCCCGGCTGGCCCGCCCAGGCCGCGCGCTGGTGGGGGTTTTCGCCGTAACGCAGCAGGGACTGCGGGGTCAGTTCCAGCGCAGTCGGCAGCGCCGCCGGAGCGGCAGCGCCTTTTTTCCACTCGGCCACGATCAGTGCATCGTAGCGGCAGGTGCGTTCAAAAGTCGCCACTGCATTTTGGAAGCGGAACTCCAAGGACGTTTGGCCGTTGTGGCGAGAAAACTCTTCGAGAAAAGCCGTGTAATCCGTCGAGTCCGACAACACCGTCACCGCTTCAAAGTTTTTAGAAGCGGCTCGCAACATGGCCGGGCCGCCAATGTCGACGAGTTTAACCTGCTCTGCACGCGGTTTGCCCAAAGTCGACGCAAAGTCGTAAAGGTTGACGACAATCAAATCAAAAAGGGGGATTCCCTGCGCGGCTGCGTCTTGGAGATCTTGGGGTTCACCACGGCGAGCGAGAATTCCGCCAAATACCCGAGGGTGGAGAGTCTTCACTCTACCGTCCATCATTTCGGGGAACTCAGTCAGGGAGTCCACTTTGCGTGCGGGCAGTCCCAGATCTTCGGTCAGTGCCCGATAGGTGCCACCGGTGGAGTAGAGCACGACGCCTTTTTCGTGCAGCGCCCGCGCCAAAGGCGCCAAGCCGTCTTTATTAAATACACTCAACAGAGCATTGCGAATGGGGACTAAAGACACTGGACTCTCCGAATTAGGAGCCCGTCTTACCACGCCTGACCCGGCTTTGTCATCGCGGGTTGACACCCCCACGTAAAAGGTTTTTCCTTAACCACACGACAGGGGGTTTTGGTGGCTAACACAGGGACATTTCAGGGTAAAAGCGACATTCTCGATGCCATTGGCGGTACGCCGCTCGTGCGGCTGAATAAAGTCAATCGAGGGGTGCCGGGCGAGCTTTTTGCCAAGTGCGAATTCATGAATCCCGGCGGCTCCATCAAAGACCGCATCGGCAAGTTCATGATCGAGCGCGCTGAAAAAAAAGGCCTGCTCAAGCCCGGTGGCACGGTGGTCGAATCGACGTCGGGGAACACCGGCATGGGTTTAGCCATTACGGCCGCGGTGAAAGGTTACCATTCTATTTTTGTGATGCCGGATAAAATGAGCGAGGAAAAACGCCAGAACCTGCGCGCATTCGGAGCGCGCGTGGTGATCACCCCCACAGGCGCAGCACCGGATTCGCCTTTGTCGCATTACAAAGTCGGTGAGCGCCTCACTGAAGAGACGCCGAATGCGTACTACGTTGGCCAGTACCACAATACCGACAACCGGGACACGCACTACAACACCACGGGCCCGGAGATTTGGGAACAGACCGGTGGCCAGTTTGATGCGATTGTCTGCGGAATGGGAACGTGTGGCACCATCACGGGCTTGGGAAAGTATTTTAAAGAGAAAAACCCCAATATCAAAATCGTCGGCGTGGACCCACGAGGATCGATCCTCAAAGACCTGTTTGAAACGGGCAAGATGATCGAGGCCCACACGTATAAGGTCGAAGGCATCGGCGAAGACATTGTGCCGGGCAATCTCGACTTTTCGGTGATTGATCACATCGTGCGAATCGACGACAAAGAGTCATTTTTGATGACCAGGGCACTGCTCACCAAAGAAGGGTTGTTTTGCGGGATGTCGTCGGGATCGGCCGTTGTGGGCGCTTTGCGCTACATGGCCGAGACCAAAAACCCCGGACGTGTGTTGGTGATCTTGCCCGACTCGGGCAACCGGTATTTGAGTAAAGTGTTCAATGACGCGTGGATGATCGAAAACTCCTTTTTGGATAGGCCGGCGGAAACCTCCGTGGCAGAGCTGATTCGGGCACTCAACAAACGTTCCGAAGTCGTTTTTGCAGAAGCCCACGATCGCGTAGACGCGGTGGTTGCGCGGATGCGAGACAGCGGTATCTCCCAGCTGCCCGTACGCAGGGGAAATACCGTTGTTGGGGTGATTACCGAGACCGAACTTTTGCAGACCTTGATCGGCGGGGCGCTCAAAAACACGGACACCATAGAAAAACTGGTCCAACATAACTATGAAATGGTTCGAATGACTGACCCGGTCGAACGTTTAACCGCAGTTTTTACTGGTGGAAAAATCGCTCTCGTAGAAGATGCAGGCAGAGTGACACATGTTCTGACGAAGATCGATTTGATTAGCTATTTGAGTTTGAACGCTTCGGGGGCGAAATGAGCGATTTAGAATCGAAGAATATTGAAACTATTGCCGTGCACGCAGGTGTGACTCCCGATCCTACTACGGGTGCGATTATGACGCCGATTTATGCGACCAGCACTTATGTGCAGGAGTCGCCCGGAACGCACCGCGGGTATGAGTATTCCCGCACCAAGAACCCCACTCGGGCGGTGCTCGAGGCAAGCCTCGCTGCCTTAGAAGGCGGAAAATTCGGGTTTGCGACAGCGTCCGGCTGTGCCGCGACGGATATTTTATTGCACCTGCTCAACGCCGGGGATCACTTGGTGTGCGTGGATGATGTGTACGGCGGCACGAGCCGCTTGATGCGCACGGTTTGGAACCGTCACGGACTCGAAGTCACTTTTGCTGATCTGACCCACAAACCCGTGAGCGATTTCGTCAAACCCAACACTAAAATGATCTGGGTCGAGACGCCGACAAACCCGTTGCTCAAAGTCATTGATATTCAAGCCATCACCCGGTGGGCGGCTAAGCAAAACCCACGGCCTTTGGTAGTGGTGGACAATACGTTTGCTACTCCGGTCTTCCAAAGTCCGCTGGAGTTGGGCGCGGATGTGGTGCTGCATTCGACGACAAAGTACCTCAATGGGCACAGCGATGTGGTGGGCGGTGCGTTGGTGACGAGCAACAAAGAGTTGAGTGAACGTATTCACTATGTCCAAAACTCCGCAGGGGGTGTTGCGGGAGCGTTTGATTCGTGGTTGGTGCTGCGTGGGATCAAAACACTGGCGCTGCGCATGAAACGCCACGACGAAAACGCAAGGGAGCTAGCAGCTTGGTTGGAAAAGCACCCCGCCGTCGATAAAGTGCTCTACCCAGGACTGGCCTCACACCCTCAGAGCGACTTGGCCCGACGCCAGATGAAGGGCGCTGGGGGGATGATCACGTTTTTCCTCAAGGGCGGCTTGGCCGAAGCGCGGCGTTTTTTGGAGTCGGTGCGCGTTTTTGCTTTGGCTGAGAGCTTGGGCGGAGTGGAGTCTTTGGTCGATCACCCTGCGATCATGACCCATGCGTCGTTGCCCGTGGAAACCCGCAGGCAGTTGGGGATCAGCGATAGCCTTATTCGGCTAAGCGTGGGCGTGGAACACGTGGAAGACCTGAAAAAAGACCTCGATAACGCGTTAAAAGTATCGCAGCGATAAACAAGGAAATGGCCTGAGAAACGCTGAGGTATCCCCCCAAAACATAGCCACGGTAGTCGTCCCCTCGGAAAAACTCGACCCCAAAACGTAAGGCCGCATACGTTAGCAGACCCCAGGCTGTGACATTTCCGTGAGAGGTCTTGGACAGGGCTGTTCTATTGAGCCACAGAAAAATGAGCAATGCGCCCACGGCTTCGTACAGTTGCACGGGGTGGACTGGGACATAGCGCATGCCGGACAGTGTTTGCTTATGAGAAAAAGTCACTCCCCAGGGCAGCTGCGTGCTCTTGCCCCAGCAGCACCCAGCCGCAAAGCAACCCACGCGTCCAATGGCAAGGGCGAGCAAAGTGGGCGGTGTGAGGAGATCGAGCACTTGCAAAAAGGGCAGCTGTTTTCTGCCGCAGTAAATACGGATGGCGACCAGGGTGAGTAAGAGCCCACCGTAGAAAGTAAAACCGCCTTCCCAAATGGCCAAGATGTCGGCGGGGTTTTTGCGGTAGTAAGCCCACTCCTCAACAGCAATGTGAAACAGGCGCGCTCCTGCAAGAGAGACGACGACTGTGATCAAAAACAGGCGCTCAATATGTTTGGGGTCTAGGCCCAAGCGAATAGCACGGCGGAGCGATTCGATGTACCCCGCAGTATAAGCGCAGACGAGAAGCAGCCCGTAGGTCGGAATGAGCATGGTGTTTCCCACCCAGTGTTCAAGAACGTACGGGTACATGACCGCCCCTTCGCCAGAAGAAAAGTATCAGGCCGAGAAACACAAAAACGATCCAATCCCCAAATCGCGTGTACAAAGTCAGCGTGGTGGAGCTGGGGAGTTGGACCGTGAGATTGGAAAACGCTTCTTCGTAGACCGGAGTGCGCTGGCTCTGATTGCCTAGCCTATCGACGGCAAAAGAAACTCCCGTATTCGTCACTCGAACAAAGGGTGTTCGAGACTCGATGGCCCGAAACACCGAAAGTGCAGCGTGTTGGTACGGCTCGGAAGTCGGCCCAAACCAGGAGTCGTTTGTCAGGTTGACGACGAGCCGGACGCCTTGGCGAGTCACTTTTCTAAAAAACTCGGGCACAATGTCTTCGTAACAAATCGTCGTGCCGATGCGAACCCCGTTTTGCAAGGTGAGGAGGTTCTGCGTTTTTCCCTTTTCAAAATGTGAGACTTGGGGAAACCAGCGATAGACACTGGGGATCCAATCCCCGCCAGGGAAATATTCCCCAAAAGCCAGGAGGATGTTTTTGTAATACAGAGAAGTCTTCAGTGTCCCTTCTGGAGTCGGATCGAGCAAAAATGCAGCATTATAATCAGCCTCTGTCGGTGTTTCTCCGGGAGCATACCCACCGGAAATCAACGGAACCTTCCAACGGCTGACAGCTCCGCGCACTTGGGCGGCGTACCCGTAGTCCGACCCCAGCCCAAAGGGCATGGCCGTCTCGGGCCACAGAACTAAGTCGGGTTTTGGGTGGCCGAGCAGGGCCTGTTCAGTGAGCTGCAAGTACTTATCGACGACATATTGCACTTTGCCATGTAGCCCTTGTTCCGCTTTTACCTTGTCCAAGGAACCAATATTGGGCTGAATCAGAGCTACCTGCAAATCCGTGGTGGGGTCGCTTGGGCTCGACAAACGCCACGTACTAAAACCAATACAGATCAAACTCAATCCGATCGGAATAGTGATAGCTCTTTTTAGCTTGGTGGCATTGCCTAGACGTAGGGTGGTCGCTGCGGCAACGGCGCCCCAGCTAAACACCAAAAAACTCAACAGCAGTGTTCCGGTAATTTCTACGGGTTGAATGAGCCAGAGCTGGCGATAATAAGCATGGCCGACTTGCCACGGGAAAAGCTTAGGCACCACCCACTCGACTACACAAAACAAGCTCGGCACACCCAGCGCGTACCAGCCTGCATTTGTTTGAAGACTTGGAAAACGTCGGTGAATCCGGAAAAGCGCTACGGAAAAAAGCGGGAAGTTCAGAGCGCCTAGGCCCGCAAACACGACGTAGAGCAGGGCAGAAAACACCCACGGGATATCCCCAAAGACATGAATGACATATACCACCCAGTAAAAACCACCAGCCATAATGACAGACGACGCAGCAAAGCCGCACCAGAAAGCCTGGTGCGTGCTGCGCGAGCGCAGAATCGCTGCGGTAAAAAACGCCGGGAACAGAATCAGCAGCGCGGTGAATTCAATCGGGGGAAAGGCAAGAACGCAAGCAAGTGCACCGATCGATGCTAGACCTATCGGACTAGCGGAGATTTTTTTCCACACGGGCGATGTACCTATCAAAGAGTTTGGTGAGTTCTTTTTGGGCGAGTGGAGTGGCCATGCCCTTGAGAAAGCCTGGCACCGGGAGTTCGACTTCGATGTTTGCTTTGAAGTGCACTCGGGCCTTGTCTCCCTCTGGGAAAAAAGTCCAGCCGCCGTCAAAGCTACAAGCCCCAGGCTCGGGGACAGAAGTGACTTGAATCGACTCGAAAGGTTTTTCTTTGAACTGGGTCAGCAGCTTGATCTGAAGCTCATAGCCACTGTAGCCGACTTTTTCGAAAACCCATTGGTAGGTGTCGTTACCTTTGGGGGCAAACACTTCTACGCCAGGGAAATTTTCGGGGATGGTTTTTTCGCAATCGGAAAAATAGGCAAAAGTATTTTCTAACGAGAGGGGGCTAAGAAAGGATTTTTCATAATTTACAGTAACGCGTATGGCCATGCGACAAATCATATCCAGAGCCACGCGGACAGGCAACGAGGAAGGAGTCGGGGGTTATGACAGAGTGGTCGCGGCGTCGCGGACGAGTTGATCTTGATCCTTGCGGCAGATGAGGATCTCGTCGCCTTCAACGACGACGACGATATCGTTCATGCCGATGAGGGCCACTCGCTTGCCGGGAGCGTGGACCAGGCAGTCCCGGGTTTGAATGAGCGCGGACTTTTCGCCTTCGAAAATATTCTTGTTCGCGTCGGTGGGTTTGAGGTCAGACAGAGCGCTCCAGCTACCAACATCGCTCCAGCCCATGACGGCGGGGACCATGCTGACTTGGTTGGATTTCTCCAAGATCATTTTATCGACGGGCAGTCGCGATACTTTTTTGTAGGCAGCGGTTCTCGATGTAGTTTTTTCGAGGAGTTTGAAGTCTTTTTCGGCAAAAGTCGCAAAGGCATCCAAGATGGAACCGATCTGCCACACGAAAATCCCACTGTTCCAAAAGTAGCGGCCACTTGAAACGAAGCGTTCGGCAAGTTCTCGCTGCGGTTTTTCAACAAAACGTGTGGCTTTGCGCCAGCCTTCGGGGGTGGCAGGCCCCGCTTCAATGTAGCCATAGCCGGTGTGCGCGGACTCTGGGACGATTCCCAGGGTGACTAGGCCACCGGTTTGTTCAGCGGCAGTGAATGCCAGTTGCAATACGCGGTGAAAAGCGTCTTTGGCACTTATGTAATGGTCCGCTGGAAAAACTGCCATGAGGTCCTGACGGGAGTAGCCTTTTCTTAGCAGCTCCAGTGCCGAAAGCAGAACTGCTGGCCCTGTATTGCACGCCGCCGGCTCGAGGATGAGCCCTGCTTTGGGGAGTTGTTTTTTGAGAAGTTTTTTTTGGCTCTGTGACGAGCACACCCAAATGTCCTTGGGTCTGCAAAGTCGTGTCAGGCGATCCCACGTGTGTTGGATGAGCGAGCGTGTTCCAAAGAGCGTGAGGTATTGCTTGGGGAGCTGTTTCTTGCTCAGGGGCCAAAAACGGGTGCCCGATCCTCCGGCCAAAATAACCGCAATGCGCTTACTGCCGGCCATAACGATCTTCGAGTCGAACAACGTCGGTAAGGTGAGGAGTGGAAACTTCAAATATGCGGCAGTCAGTCACCCCTGCGATGCGATGACGTAGACCGGGCCGGATGTGAAAAGCTGTTCCAACCTGAAAGGGAACTTGCTGCAGCTGATGTTCCGTTTCGCCAGCGAGGAGCTCGCACTCGCCGGATTCTAGGAAAAGCGTCTCTTCTTTGACTTGGTGGTATTGCAGACTGAGGCTTTCTCCTGCGCGTACGAAGAGCATTTTAGCGACGTAGTCTTTAGTTTCGGCCCAGACCAGTTCATAGCCCCAAGGTTTGTCGACCTTGCGAATGGGGGAGGCGTGGAGTGAGTGGCTAGTTTTTGCGGACAATGTAGTTTTTTACCTCGCCCCGCGATTGGAGCTGGTCTCCCGTTTTTTTAGCCGTCTGGTAATCGGGGTACTGGCCTAGCCAGACTCGGTACCAGGTTCCTGAGGCAGCTCCCAAGTCATTAGCAGAAAAATAGGCGGTCTGGAACCCCAACTTCTTGAGTGCGTCGACCCGTTCTTTTGCGGCGAGTTCGTTGGGGTAACTCCCGACCTGCACTGTGTACGAGCCTTTGGAAGCACCGGCGACTTGGGCGGGAGCAGAATTCGGGGAGCGCTCCGTGTCGTCTTCGGCTTCGATGAGGGAGCGAATTTTCGGGTTCTTGAGCAAAGCCTCGGTTTCGTTTTTGGGTTCCGCAAGGTTTAGGCCGGCAGTTTGCCGTTGCACGGGGCGAAGAGGGACGAGTTTGAGTGGCGCCGTCGGAGCCGCGGAAGCTTCGACGGTTTCGGCATGTGCTGAGTGGGTGGTGTGGTCGTCGTGCGATTCTGCCGTGGCGTGTGCCGGTTTGGTTTCATGTGCCGGCTTGGGGTCGTGAGCGGGTTGAGCGCCATGGCTCGGAGCGTCGTGTTTGGCGCCATGAGTGGCTTTTGTCTCGGGATGGGTTTCGAGCGGGGCGCCGATGGAGACAGAGCTCCCCTCGTGTCCGGGAGGGGCATGGGTCAGGGCGTCTCCATGCGCCGCGGGCATTTGCCCTTCGTACTTTGCCTGGGTGAGGCCTTTTCCGACCAAGATCCCCACAGTGAACATGAGGAGTGAGACGAAGATAAAAAGGCTGAAGATGACAGCAATTTCCCGGTGATCGAATCTTAGTCCAGATTTCATAGTCATTTGGGTGAGGGCCGGATTAGAAGTTTAAAAGATATCTTAATTTTAAGGGAAAACAGCGGATGCGGCAACGCTAGGCTTATTGAATGCTTGACGAGGTGCCCCAAAAAAAGCGACATTCTCTGGCTTACGGTGGGTGTAGCTCAGTTGGTTAGAGCACTAGACTGTGACTCTGGGGGCCGCGGGTTCAAATCCCGTCACCCACCCCAACTAGTAGGTACCCACTTACTTTTAGCCAAAAGTAAGTGGGTACCTGCTTCTAATTACCGAACAAAATTGTCTTCTACTAATTCGGGATTCATCACCCGAATGGGCTTAGATTCCGCGATAGCCAGGTCGTTCGTGGACATTTTGAATGTCTCTGGTCTGGGGGTCGTCTCACAGAGATCGGGTGTTTTCCGAACTACCGTGAGTTCTTGGTGGTTTGGTTTTTCGACGACTTCTATCGAGAAGTCCTTGGAGTCTGTGCAACCAGTCGATATCGCGGTCAACATGAAAGTAGTGGTAATCTTCGGGGCCACAACCGGAGGCATCAGGTTTCCGGATTGCACCATTTTAGTGATATCAACCGCCTCAGCGTTCTTTGGTGGGGTGGTAGCTGATGCGGAAACTGCCAAAACTAATCCAAGAACTGGTAAAACATGTTTCATTTTTTATCTCCTAAACAGGGTACTATTTGGCCAGACCATAGCCGGTGATAACCAGACGGCAACCGCAGTGCGTTGCGACTGAATCCGGCAGGCTGCTGCGCGAAAAATTTGGCCGCCAGGCCGGTACTATGGGTACGAAAGAATTGGGTAGGCTGATGAGTCGGCATCTAAGCGAAATGAACGAAACCCTGCCTCGCTTAGAGCTTCCATCCCCCTGAGCTCTGCATGGAAGCTGTAGTACAACGGTACCTACTTCTGCTAAGGGAAAATCGCCCCAGTTTTTGATGCGTTCAAAATCTGGTCTCGCCGCTCCAAAATAAATCGATGGTGTCGTTCACTAAATGGTGCTGGAAGTTTCTGTGCCAAAATCTCGTAGTTGAGCGAGGAAAAAGCACTCAGTGTGGCTTGGGAAAACTCCGTCGTATGAAGCGGCGATTGGTTTTTGCGAGGCCAATAAATCCAAACTGACTGGTCCCAAAGCACATATCTCAAACGGCCCTCAGGGAAAAATCCCTTCTGGTACTTCGCGAGCAGGTTCCCGATTGTTTGGAGCGTGAAATAGTTAAGGAAGGTGGGGCCAATCTGGTCGCCGTGGGTTAGCTGTTTCTCTTCTTCGAAGGGAAAACGAGAGAAATCAAAAGGGCGCTTTCGGATTCCGTTCTTATGGAGGAATCTTCTGATGTACGGAAAATCGCCGTATTTAATCTGCTGAAGAAAATGGATCTCTTCGACATCGTGTAGTAGCGGGGCACCCGATGCATCGATGAGTATATTTTCTGGATGAACGTCCCACCGTCCCAACAGGAATTGAAAAAGAATCAGATCGCTTTGGTCCTTTTTAGAAATCAAAGCCAGCGCTTTTTTCCGGTCGCTTCTTCGCTTCTGGTTGAAGGGTGAATCGACATAGAGTTGAAAGCTTCCTGCTCGATTCCCTAGTTCGGGAAAAGCCCGGATTACTGTGGGTGCCATCAACTTCAGACCTACTTCCCGACAAAGCTGGTACGCACTTCGCTCCGCAATGGAAGACCAGAGTTCATCTTCTGGCTTAGCGATGCCGCGCGTTCCATCAGCCAGCTCAATGAAGAAAACCTCTGCATCTCCTGTGTAGGCTTTGCCCATTTCATTGAGGTGTTCCCCGATAGGGCGGATGGTTTTTACTTCGGAAGTCAGAAGTCTGCGCTCGACGTCATCGAAATCGAGGCCATGGTGCCAGGGCAGTGGCGCAGCCGCGGCTAAAATATCGGAAGGCGAGCAACCGAAAGCGAGTTGGGCGCCAAATACTAAGGTAAACAAAAAGGCTTTCATCGAAAGCGCACCCTAGCACAACCAGTAAAAAACTGCTATTTACGGGGAGCTTTGGCCTACTTCAGAGAGCACCGATCCCCCTGAGCTCTGCATTGAAGCTTTTCAAACCCCCTTGGGTAGGACTACTTTCCCCCTGAGAGGGTTCACGCATGCATACTTTGGCTGTGGTTTTCACGAGTATCGTCATTGTCGCGCACGTTTATTTTTTGATCTTGGAAATGTTTCTCTGGACCAAACCGCTAGGGTTAAAGATTTTCCGTCAGAAAAAGGAGCTTGCACAAGCGTCACGCGTGCTGGCCGCAAACCAAGGGTTGTACAATGGCTTTCTGGCTGTGGGTTTGGCTTGGGGACTCTTTAGTCGACAACCCGGCCTAGTGAACTACCTGCTCTTATGTGTGGTGGTCGCCGGAGTCTATGGCGCGGTCACTGTGTCTCGACGCATTTTTTGGGTGCAGAGTGTTCCAGCGATTTTAGCACTGGGCTGTTTTTTTATGGCTTCTGAGCCAGCCTTGCCCAAGTAGAAGCAAAGCTTTCGATGAGAGACTTTTCAGCGGCTTTGCGCTGCTCTCTGTCCAATCGTTCGTCGGTAATGGACTGCGGCGTCAAGTACAGAGCAATGGTTCTGGTTTTAGGGTTGATGGGTTTCGGAGCGGGATCCTCTGAACCCTCAACTGTCACAAGCACTTCGTTTGTGTATCGCTGCCCACTTTTTTCATACACAAGAACTTGTTTTCCTTGTTCGAACGCTAGTACGTCGCTGGGTAACGTTTTGCTGGCAGGATCCGTTGTCCGCAAGACAAAACGTCGGCTGACCGCAGTATGATTTTGGTAAACTTCAGGCTCTCCACGTTCGATGAGAGCAAAACCAAACTGTTTTTGCATCGCCTTATACATCTCCACCAACTCCGCAACGCCGCCAATGGGTCCGTCTAGATTCAGCTCGACATCGTTCTTGGGTTGAGGGCGTTTTGGGCTGTTTTGCCACTGGGGGCTTTCGATGAATGCCCGCATCGCGTCCGCTTTGGAACTACTCCTGGTGCGGAGCTTGCCCGGATCGGAAGGCCGATCCAACACCGGCTCTATCGCGGCCTTCTGCAGGCTGGCTTCGTGCGCACGTTCGACCAGTTTTCCAAAGAGTGGTTCGGGAGGGTCCAGCTCCAAGATGCGGTCTTCTATGTCTTGATTGCTCTGCCGAGCCTCTTTTTCCAATCGCCCGATCAAACCTTGCCAATGTTCTGCCAGCACTCTGTCCACGGCTTGGCGATCGGCAGCTTCGTTGCCGGGACTGGGTTTGGGGCCGGGGGGCATTTGGGGCCAATCGCCTCGACTCTGTTGATGTTCAGCCAGCATCTTGAGCAGAGCAGGGGTGTTTTCCTTCGCCTCTAAGAATGCTTTCCATCGATCAAAATGCTCTCTTTGTTCCTGGGGTAACATCTTTGGCAGGGCGTATCGCAGCACATCGGGATCTCGCAAATGGATCAGCATTGCGCCAGCTAACTTCACCTCTTCTGCCACGCGGTGAGAGCGATTGAAGGACACCGCCTGGGGAAGACGGTGGTTGCGGTCATAAAATGTCGCCAACTGGGAAAGTACGCCTTGCTTGGATCCGAGGTTCTTTTCCAGGGATTCCATGCGCAATAGTGCTTCTTGGATACTCTGGGCTGCTGTTTTGTCGACCAGGGATTCCGATCCTCGCTTCTCTTGCGCGACCGCGTAAAGCGCTTCGGCATCCGCTTTGCTATCACTGAACTGGCGAAGAAGCTTGTTATGCAAAGGGCGGTCGTCCAAGTTTTGGATGCCGTCGAGTTGCCGCTCCTTCCAGGTAAGTGTGTGCGGTTTTTTGCGTAAGTGCGCGACTATCTCGTCAAATAGCTCCGCCGCGCGACGCCCGGCGAGGATTCGGGCTTGCTCCGATTCTTTGGCGCGTTTAGCGGCGCTGGCCTCCACCAGATCATGGCGTGTAGCCTCGATGTCTTGAGGGCTCCAGAGCACCCGCCGCAATCCGAGTTTGCTGTTTGGCTCGGCTCCATTGTTCGGCGAGCTCTCTCCTCCTGGGGTAATTTCCCATTTCGATCCGCCAGCTTTTTGCAGTTGGAGCAGAAGATCGGCTATTCTCGGCTCGGTAATTTCTTGAAAACTGACTATGTCCGAGTGGGGAATCTTCCCTTCGGCCAGGCGCAGCGTACGCCCAGTACGTTGCAAGAGCTCTTTTAGAGGAGTGTTGCGGTTCGTATCGATGTAGGCTGAGAGAGTGCGGATATCGATGCCCTCATTGAGCATATCGACGGTAAACAAGGCGGAAATTTCCCCTTTTTCGAAAGCTTCCCAAATTGCATCCCGTTCGACGGGCTTGAGTTTGGAGTGTAAAACCCCGACCTTGTGTTTTCGACCACTGGGCCGTTTCATTTCGGCTTTTTCTACAAATGCCTTCATTCGTTCGGCTTCATCAATGGAAGTGCAGGCGAAAAACAGGTGATCGTTCTTTTCGATGATGGGGCGAATCCCCTCGAAATAGGCGTCGTAGTGAGCTGGATTGATGTGTGCCCGCTGCCCTTTGCCAGTGGGTTCGACGAACAACTCGTCCGTTGAAACGCCGAATTTCTGTGGGTTGATGAAATAAGTTGAAAAAGGATGTGCTTCGCCACTCTCGACGGCGGCGATGAGCTGTTTGAGAATTTCGTCTTCGCTTCGATCGGCGCTGCCGGGCTGTTGCAAGTAATCTTTGGCATTGTCCAGGTAGGCCCAGAAAGCGTGGCCGTGAAAAACATCGTTGATGACGCCCATGTCCTTTCGGATAGGCGTCGCGGTGAGGCCTAAGATTTTTGGCGAGTGTCCCCGCTTTTCGCGATGAATATCTCCCTCGTGCGTCCGTGTCACACCGCGTGCTCCATCAAGCAGTCCTAGGGTTTGCGGGGCGCCGACGTGGTGCATTTCATCGACGATAAACAGGTCGACGTTGTCCTGTAGCAGGCGAAGGTTCTCCGCTCTGGCCTCGGGCGAGATCTTGCTCGTGCGAATGGTGGCTTTGCTTTCGTTCGGGTCTCTTCCCACTCGGTTGATGAGAGACTGCACCGTTGTGACCAGTACGATGGGACGCCCAGTTTTGTGGGACATCTCCACCAGTTCAGCGATCGTCTGAGGAGTGTCGCCGCGGTTGTGAGTTCCGCCCCAACGGTAGAGCAAGTATTCGTTCTCCGTTTCCATTTTCTGGACATTGTCGTGGAGCTGGTTCACGAGTTTTTCTTCGTCCGCAAAAACGACATGCAGACCAGGGATGGGTGTTTGGATGCCGTGCTTGACGGCCTTGGCCCTTTTTTCCGAAAATGCCTGAAGCCGTGATTGCAGCGCGGAGAGTAAAATGTGTGTCTTGCCCACCCCGGTCGGTCCAATAAATGCAAAATCGTTTCCGGCCTCGAGAGAAGCAATGGCTGCCTTGGCGCCTTCTACTTGTGCGGGCTTGAGCAAGTAGGCGGGTTCTTGAAGTCTTAGGCGTTCCTCGCGAGCGCGCTCACTCCCTGTGTGTGGGTGCAGAGTATGGCCCCGCAGCGCATTGAGAAAAAACTGCCGGCCACCGTCGGGTGATTTGTCGAAATCAAAATGTTTGGGAATAAACAGAGTTCGGTTCCCAGAACGAGAATCGATTTCAAAGCGGGGGCTGGACTCCTGAGTGAGTCGTATTTCAATTTTCTGACCACCCTCAAAACCAGAAAACTGCATGCGCAGGGAACTCAGGCGTCGTCGATTGCGAAATTGTCCAGGCGCCTCTTGGATTAGACGGTTGCCCGTAAATTCAGAGAGCCGCTGCACGTAGCGGAGCATGTCTTTGTCGCCCGCAAGTTCGCCAAAGTACGTCCCACAGAGCTCCGGAAAAATGCGCGTGCCCTGCACTGGGGTTGCCAGGCTAAACACACAAAGAAGCAGCGCGTAAAAGAAGGTTGAATTAGAACGGATCGCCACGATCTCTTTTCGGTATAAGTCACTGAAAACAGAAGAAGGAACTCTGAAGAATGATTAGAACAGAGGGTTTTAGTGGTTTTTTCTGGTTCGCTGGAGAATCTGCTTCACACGGGAACTCACCCGATCTTTTTCTTCTTCCTCTTCAACCTCGGCTTCGGGTTCCGGATCTCTTCTCGGAGTAAACGCTTCGACTTCGGGAGTGGAATCGCGCAATTCGAACAGAGATTCATTGCTGCGCGCTTCGAGGATCTGATCGCTGTCCTCAAATATGCTCAGCTCTTGCGGTCTTTTCGGCTCTGGCGCAGGGGCGTCATACGTGTAGAACTCGTTTTTTGGCTTGGTTTCCTCAGGACAAGCAGGCTCCGAACCTGCCGGACTGCTATAGGCAGTGAGCCCCTCAATCGTATATTTCTCAGGTTTGGGACCGCACGCCGCGCCCCAACCCATAGAGGAAACCACTAAAACGGCTGCCAAATTCCAACGCATGAGAAATTCTACCACAGGCCGGTGCAACACAAACCGCAAGTACCTCCAGGGGGACAGACTCCACGCGTTCTCCCCACCGGCCCAGAGAGCGAGCTGGTATCGGCGCCACAGCCCGCACACACGGTTCAGCAGAGCGCGATCCCTTTTCCGACCTGCCTGGAGCGTCTGCATCTGTATCCGCGCAAAGCGATTTCGGCGAGGCGGATTACCTGGCCAGGGCGGCAGATGGGGCACCCCAAACTCGCCCAATAACTGCATCGATTGAAAAAAAAGAAGCTCCACTCGATGCAGTTCGGCTAAGGAGAAGCACAGGTCCCAGTGCGTCGGCTGCTGCATCTGCTTCAAGCATAGGAAGGCATCGTACACCCAGGCAATACGTTCTCTTTCCACAAAGTCCGCGTACCCGTGCAAACACGTGTAGAAAAAACACGCCCCCAAAGGCATGAGCTCGACGCCCGCTATCTTTTGTTTATCCTTTTCTAGTAACTCCCACGCTTTCTCTAATCGCTTGGGACTGAGGTCCCAATCCAGTGCCGAAAAATGATAGTCCAAGTACCGTTCCTGACCGCGCTGCAGGGTGCGCTCCTTGAGCAAGTCGGCAAACTCCTCCGCGATAGGGTCTAGATACCGATAGCCTAGCTGAATCAGTGCACGTAGACCGATCTCGCGGCCGCGTGGCGGGACTAGGATATCCACGTCTCCCATCGCCCGCGCGCGGGTTTGATCCGAAAAACGGTGGAGCAAGTCCATGCCTTTGAGTGGAAAGTGCGACACTCCTGCGGCGTCTAAAGCGCGCCGTGCTTCGCCGTACTGGGCGATCATGCGTTGATTCGCTTCGATAGCTTCTTGCCGATCCTGAGCCATGTCCTGCAATAGCGGTAGCTCAGAAATCGAAAAAACCGTCGATAAAGGCGCATGCAATAGGGATCGCAATCGGTACTGCTGTGCCGGGAGCTGGTCTGGGGTTAGGCATTCGATCTGTTTCCAAAGAGCCCGCGTCTCCTCTGGTGGAGCCCAAAGACACTGCAAAAAGAGTTTTTGTCCGACTGTGGGATTCGGCACAGATGCATTATACTCAACTCGTGCACTACCGCGTCGTGTTATTGGTTCTGGGGGGGATTATTTGCTGGGTGGGCAGCGAGGCTTCGCACCGGCTCGTCAGCGTTGCCACTCCTCATGCCAAACCAGTTCTAAAAGCCTTTGGACCGGGCGCAGGTAAGTGGAACTCCAAAAAAACAACCCCCGCATTTCGGTTTTGGAAAAAACAGTTCTTGAAAATCTTGGCACAAGCGGATGCCGAGAGGAAGTTTGGCGCCCACGCCGTCGCACACCTCAAGCACTACTTTGCTAACACAGGACAGAGCCTCGAGGTACCTGTCGCAGAGCTGCTGGATGAAAGCACTTCGGCTTTTAACGACTCTTTGGACTGGAAACACTCGATCCAAGACTGGGTCGATACACTGCCCTTGGGGCGCTTTTATTTTGTTTCCGAGTCCGCGAACACGGTCAAAATTCGCGAGTCTGAAAACCCGGACTGGTTCAAAGCCATTGCCGATTACCATGCCTGGGTGCACGGGGTGGCCTTAAAGTCGGACTCGCGCACCGAAGTACAATGGAACTATTGTGTTTGGGATCCCTATGATTGGGACCCCGGCCCAGCCCTGTTTCTCACCCCCATCGAAGCGCCTTTTCTGACGATAAAAATCAGCCAGACATTTATGGGAGAGTTTCATCGCCAAGGCATTGGGCGAGAGTTTCTGGCCGAGGGTTGCCTTCAGGAAACTCTGGTTTGGTGACCACTCAAAACCACGGTTTTCTCCGCTGCCAAATAGTTTTCGTCATGAGAAACAGCGACAACCGTGGTGTGATGCATCGATCGAATGAGCAATTCTACCTTGCGCGCACTAGCGCTGTCTAAGTGGGAGCTGGGTTCGTCGAGCAGGAGCAAGGAGGGTTTTTGCAACCATGCCCTGGCCAACGCAAGACGCTGTTTTTCTCCAGTGGAAAACAGCGGTGTCGATTCCCAAACCGGTGTTTCTAATCCAAGGGGTAGTTCGCGGATACGTTCCAAAAGTCCTACCTGCGACAACGCTTCATGGATTTGATTGTCTGTTTGAGGAGTGAGCCCATAAAGTAAGCTCTCTCGCAAACTGCCTTCGAGCAAAGCGGGCTCAGTCCCGACGTAAGCGGTGTGGCCCCGAGCTAGACCGCGAAACTTCGAAGCCGGTAGGCCATCCAGGTACACGGCGCCTTGTTCTGGCTCGAGCACTCCGCCAATTAGGGCGAGCAAAGTGGACTTGCCGTTACCACTCGGCCCGCGAATAACGGCCTTCTCTCCTGCAAGCAGAGTAAACTCCTCGAGCGAGAGTCGAAAACTGCCCTGAGTAGAGTAGCGAAACTGCAGGGCATGCACTTGTACCGTAGTGCCCATAGGCACTTTGAGCTGGGGCTGAACCGCCTGCATGTCAATGCCTTGTGGAGTTCGGCTCTTTCCAAAATACGACACTTGACTCAAGACTTTCTCGACACGCTTTTGAAACTGTGGAGAAACTGCATCGAGTAGATCTTTAGCTGCGAGAAACGGGTGTTCTAGAGCTCTTTGCTTGGAAAGAGTGAGTTGCAAGTGACTGCCTAGGTGCGCTGTCCGGTGGGCCAAAAAGAGAAAAGCAAGCTGTTGCAGCCCTGGTGTCGACCACACCAGGGCTCCCACGCTAACCACTCCAATCAAAACTGTTACGGCGAGCAAAGAGGTTCCGCAGGCGTCCAAGTGCATCCGCAGCCTGTGATTCAAATTCTGGTTTGCTTGCAAGAGGGCGTCGCTTTCGAGGGCCATCGCTTCGGGGATTTCTCTACCCAGGAGACGAATCGAAATCGGGTGCTGAAAAAAACGCTGCAGATGACGTGCGAGCTTTGCGTGCGGGACGATGGAAGCCACAGGCCTTTTACGCAACAGGACCCCTGCAGCCACCACTACGATCAAGAGTGCTGTTTCACGCCAGGCAAAATAGAACAACGCGCCGACCAGAGCTACGATCTGGATGATGGTTGATAGACTAGTAGCTAAGTAAAAAAGAAACCGGTTGGTCTGAGGGAAAATCTCATCAAAAAAACTCGAGATCTGGGAAGCGGAGTAGACTTCACTCAGCTTGCTCTCCAAAAGGCGATACCCCAAAGACAAATACAGTCGGACTGAAACCAGGGTTTCAAGATAGGTCTGCGTTTGAAGCTGGATGCCTTTTCCCAGCGCGCGCAACAGCGCCGCCCCAAGTAAAAACGCACAGAGTTTCCAAGCCGTAGGGCCCAGGCCGCGCCCGAGCTGTTGCAGAACAAGCGCACTGAGGAACTCAACCGCAAAAAGGCAAACCCCTGACAACAAAGAGCCGGCAAAACACCATTCGACCTTGCGCCCGAATGCCGCAATGCGGCTAGGCTTGAGGGTGCGAACCCACAGGAACCTTTGCGGGGATTTTATGAGTGGCGCGTGCGTGGGCGAACATGGCATCTTCCGCCCATTTTAAATCGGCATCGGAGATTTCCCAAACTTGCTTGTTTTGAAACTTTTCAGCCAGCTTGTTGAACAGCTCCGGGTCGATAAAAGGAGTGACCTTGCCTGTCTGGTATTCTTTTTCTTTTTCCCCGTACAATCCCATGAAAGTTCGGTCACGGAACCAGGCTTCCCGGTTGCGCTCCTCCAGCATGGTAAGGGATTCCGTGGAGGGGTTTCTTTGGACAAACTCAAAGAACATCGCGCTCGCCGGGCTGTTAGGATAAAACCACTCTCCGCTGAATGTCTGAATAAGATCCTCTGCATCGTCGCGCAGGATCGGAGTGATGAAGTTCACGGCATGTTCCAAAGCATGCGCATGAAATGCCAGCAAATCTGGCGTGCGCAAAGCGACATGCTGCCAATGGGCCGCGGCGTTGTGCCCTGAAAGCATTTCCCGAACGTGGGACCGCTGAGCATCAGGCTCGGTGGGCTGGACCACGGCGATAATCGTGTTGTTCAGCTCCGGCCGCTCAATGGCGCCATTGCCAATCTGCATGGCAAAGGTCATCGATTTCTCGCCTTCCCCTGGGACCCATTCTTTGCGCTTGTCGTAAAGTATATCCGTCGGCGGTACTCCAAAGATAATGCGGAAAATCGCATAAGCCACATTGTACATTTTGGGTTGAAGCAAAAGAGTCATGTGGTCGACTTGGAAATTGAGAAAAGATGGTTTCATGAAATACCCCCGGTTACCTTTGCGCAAAATATAGAGGGCCTCTAGGCGAAAGGCAAAAGGAATGGCAGGATACCTTTTTTCATTAAAGGGGGTCGAAGATGCGTTTAGCCTTAGTGATGGGATGTTTTTTTGGGATTGGGAACGCAGAGCTGCAGGCCGCGGACAGCCGCTCCAGTTTGGCGGAACTCAACGCACAAAGGCAGCGGCTTTCGAAGACGGTCATTTCTGCGCCCCTGAATTCCCTTTCTCCGGGCGATAGAAAAGCGTTGGAAAAGATAATTGCAGCCTCGCGCGAGTTGACCCCTCTCTATTTGGAACAGGTGTGGTCGGGCAACCCGGCACTCAAATCGTCTCTCTCCCAAGATCACTCCAAAAAAGGGCAGGTTCTGTTTGCTCTTTTTAATCAATATGCAGGGCCTTGGATTCGAATCGAAGAAGACAGGCCATTTTTGGAAGGTGTTCCAAAAACAAAACCTGAAACCGCTGGTTTTTATCCCGAAGGTCTCACGCGTGCGGAGTTTGAGTCGTGGGTAGCAAAACTCCCCGCGTCTGAACGGCAAAAGGCTGTTGGATTTTTTTCGGTTATCTCGCGAGACGTTTCGGGCAAGCTGCAAGCTACTCCTTTTAGCAAAGCCTACAAAAAATATTTGGAGCCAGCGTCGAAACTTCTCAAAGAAGCTGCCGCTCTCACGTCGAATGCTTCACTTTCGCGGTACCTAAACCTGCGAGCAGAGGCTTTCTTGTCAGACGATTACTACGCAAGCGATGTCGCATGGATGGATCTGGACGCTCCGTTGGAGGTTACCATCGGCCCCTATGAAACTTATGAAGATAGGCTTTTTGGGTACAAGGCAGCGTTTGAGTCGTTTGTGACCATTCGCAATGATGCCGAAACGGCCAAACTCCAGAAGTTCAGTGGCCTGTTGCAAGAACTAGAAAACCACTTGCCGATAGATCCCAAGTACCGCAATCCTAAACTCGGCGCCTCGGCGCCGATTCGGGTCGTGGATTCGCTTTTTTCGTCGGGAGATGCTCGTCGTGGCGTAATGACCGCCGCATTTAATTTGCCCAATGATGAAAAAGTGATCAAAGAAAAAGGCAGTAAACGCGTCATGCTCAAGAACGTGCAGCAGGCTAAATTTGATAAAGTTCTAAAGCCGATTGCCCAGGTCGTTTTGGATCCAAGCGACCAAAAGCAGATCGCGTTTGAACCCTTCTTTACCCACATTCTGATGCACGAGCTTATGCACGGTCTAGGGCCCCATGCCATTGAGGTGAACGGCAAAGAGTCGACTCCGCGAGCAGAACTCAAGGAGCTTTACTCCGCTCTCGAAGAAGCAAAGGCCGACATTACGGGTTTGTGGGCGATGCAGTACCTCATGGACAAGAAAGAAATCGATCCGCGAATGCAGGATTCTATGTACACGACCTATCTCGCAAGCGCATTTCGATCGGTTCGTTTTGGAATTGAAGAAGCCCACGGCAAGGGAATTGCTCTGCAGTTTAATTACCTGACCGACCACGGCGCTATTTCGGTGCACTCTAAGACTGGGCGTTTTCGTATTGTACCGGAGAAGGTGCGTGCTGCAGTCACCGGGCTTGCTGGAGAGATTCTCACTCTTCAAGCGGAGGGAAGTTACTCCAAGGGCAAGGCACTTTTAGAAAAGTATGGTGTGATTCGCCCCGCGATGGCGCAAGCGCTCAAAAAAATGGGAGCGATTCCAGTAGACATTGATCCTAGGTATATAGCTGCGGGGGAGTAGTAGGACACCGAGCACGAGAATCTGCGTTACTAAATTCAGTACGTAAAAGCGCGTGGGCTGGATTTGAAGCAGTGCCATTTCCACGGGAAGAATCAGGAGCACTGCAAATAGCGTGGGGTATTCTGCTAACGCCACTCCGTATCTCCGGTAGAGTCGCAGCGTCAGATCATAAATGGCGTACATCAGGCATCCAGAAGCAATAGCAAACAAGATGCCCGTTAGTGAGCCGGTAGCAAGTGTGCCTCCGCGCAAAGCGATTCCTACGCTGGAGTAAAACACCAATGCCGCGGCAGCAACACCCGCCACTACGTGGACGTTTTCTCGGCTGCCTGTCTTTTTCATGAGCAAGTAACCCAAACTCAATCCTAGCGTTCCCAAGCTCGCTAGCGCATAGCCCGACAACGACTCGCCCACATCGCGCGCTGCCCAGGCGAAGTAGAACTGCGCAACCACAAGGCCCATCGCAAGAACAGATTTGTTTCTTCCGGTGGCTTCACCCGCCAGGGGCCCGAGCACAAGCAAAAGGGGGATGTCCAATCGAGAGAGCACCGCTACTGTCGACGCGTGCGCATAGTGGTAACTTTCCGCAATTAAGAACAAGGATAGGCCAGCCAAAAGAAATCGAACCAGTTGTGGTTTGGGATACCGTGGTACGAGCGAGGCTCTGTTCCAACGGCTGGCAATCACACAGCAGAATAGTGCCCCCGAACCACGGAAAAAAAGAGTCTGTTCCGTGCTTAGCCCTTGTACCGCGGTGAGTTTGAGCAATAGCCCATTGGCCGCATGAAAAAAAACATAGGGCAAGAGGATAGAGACTACGCTGGCGTTCATCGTATCACCGTGACGAAACGCTTGGCGATAGTTTGTCGATCGTACTCCACCGTCCCCAGTGTCCCCGATAGCCTGGCGCATTCATTCAGCGCTTGTTGAAGGTCCTTTTGCAGATCGAGGACTGCCACCCAAACCGGCTCGCTGGAAGAAAATGCTCCTTGTTTCCAGCCGGTGGGGTGTTCCAGAAAAACATACCCCATCTGAACCATGGACCGTTCGCGCGCGGATCCTTTGACCAATGTTCCCACGGCTAAGGGGACTTCCCAAAGGTTTGCCAATTGCAACGCCTCGCTGCGAAGCCAGGCATTGAGTCCGCCGCCCCGATAGCCGTGGGCCGTGGCCGCGCGGCTCAATAGCATGACGGGGAGCTTGAGTTTTATCTTGAATTTCCAAGGGCATTCGAGCTTCTGCTCGAGCAGTGACGGCGAATCGATTACTTCCATTCGCATGGTGGAAATGAGCTGGTCGCGATCCCATACTCCAAATACGACTGACTGATCATCCGAGCGATTCCAAAACAAGCCCGCGTCCGAAACCTGCATTCCGTGAGCAGTTTCGTACGCTTTTTTGCGCAGTTCATTCACTTGTCGCGCATGCTGTCGCGAGAGCACGTTCAGCTGCATGGGGTTCCTCCTCCAGTTGTATTTCATCGCAATAGGGCATCAATATCCGATCCGAAAGGCGGCCTAGACTGCTCAGGTTCGAAAAACCCGGGCCTTGATTAAACCCCGCCAGCATGGGCAAGTGCAGAAGGGGCGTGAGGCCTGAGACTTGGAGGTGTGGACCGATCCTTGCCTCCACCACTTCGGGTTGGAGCGACATCACGCCCAGATCTTGTGCCAAAGCCTGTTCTTGATCCGTACCCAAGAGTCGGCGCAGAAAAGCTGTTCCATCAAAGCCGGTGGCCAGCACAACCTGGTCATAAACCAAGGTGCGCCGTTCCCCCGCTTGTTCGATCGTCAGTTGCACCTGACTGTTGTGGGGGCATATCAGCTCCACTCGCCCTGCAACTACTTCCATATTGCTCAGCGCATCCAACCGTCTCAACGCCTGCTGAGAGAACACTCCCAGGTCGGTTCGGCGGACGAACTGACGTCGTTGATCCGGGGTGAGGGATTTCCACCGGGCAAGCTCGGGATTGGTGTAGACGCGGTTTTCGAGAAACCCTTCCCCTCGAGAAAAGACAAAACCGCTTGGGCTGATGACGTCGATAGAGACCGGGGGCCGCGAACCCGTGCTCAGTGCCAAAGCTATCGACGCAGCATTCTCTCCAGAACCGACAATGGCTACTCTGTCCCAGGTGACTTCGGGATGTGTTGCCTGGCGCTTCCAAAAAGTCTCAATGTCCAATACCCGATCCGACGCTTGGGTCTGTTGTGCGATTTCGCGTGCTTCTCCAGGGCCAGTGAGCACAAGCCCGTCCGAACGCAAAGAGCAAGTCCGTCCTTCTCGGTTGGAATAATAAACTACCCACCCACTCGACGTTCTTTGGAGACTTTCCACATTTCCCACGTGCAATCCAATTCCAGGCCCAGTTTGGCTAAACACCCATTGCAGGTATTGCGCCCATTGCAGGTGCTTGGGGGCGGGTTTGCCTCGATCGATCCAGCTCGCGTACTCCCCGCGATCGATAAGGAAAGTGTCCCAAGAAAAACGCTGCATGCGCCGATTGATTTCGGCATTTAGCTCGGGAGAAAAAGACTCCGTTTGGTAAGGGAATCCCACATCCTTTTCTGGGGGAGTTCCTAATTCGAGGTGGCCGTTTGTATAGCCGCCGCGCCCATTCCAATGGGCTCCAATCCCGTTGCGTTCGATAATATGAATTTGCGGGACGAGTATTCCCAATTCTGCGAGCACCGTTGCTTTGGCGGCAATCGCCATGGCTTTGGGGCCGGCTCCGACGATAGTCAGCGTAGTATTAGGTTTTTGCATTTTGATCCCTTTGAATCCAACGAGCCATTTCTTCTGCCACGCCTTGAGATACCCGCACTCCGATGCCGCCCCAAGCGGCAATGGTTGCTAACCCTGAGAAGCCGGCGACATAACCCACTTGTCCGTTAGTGCGGTGCTGGCTTGCACCCCGTGGGTAGCTGTCCCAACGCCGCCTCGAATTGCGCCACTGTGCCGTGGCCAGGGAGGGAATTCTCGGCAGGAGTGTAGTCAGCGCGATTGCTCGATCGCTTGGCGAGGGTTCTACTTCGGTGGGAGTAGGGCGACTTTGCGTCAGCGCTCGGCCGATGTGAACCATTGCCCCGCCTGTTTCTGCTGCAGTCCAACAACCGTAGGTAAGGTTTGTGTAGTCGAATAGGTTAGGCATTTGCGCGAACGGTTCGGGCAAATGGCTGTAGGAGTCTACTTGAATTGCTTTACAGTGCGTGTCGACATCGGCGCCGACGGATCCCAATACAGCTGCAGACCAAACGCCCGCTGCATTCACGACCAAGTCACTGTCCCAGCTTTTCCGCGCCGACTGGACGCCGATGACTCTCAGGCCACTGGTTTTGAGTTGAACGTTCCCAACGTCTTCCACGACAGAGGCTCCTAGCGAAAGCGCTTCTTGGGTAAGCGATTTTAGCCGCGATGGTACTGCCAGCGTCCCTGCGTGAGGTTCGTAAAGCACTGTTTCTGTGGGGCGAAAACAATAGGCCGGGAATCGCTCGCTGGCCTGCTGGGGCGTGAGAAGATGCATGGGATAATCCTGTGCGCAAAAGAACGCTGCTTGTTCCTGCGCGTTTGGGACGAGTCTTGCGGGTAGGACGCAGAGCGATCCGTTCTGCCTGAAACCAGACTGAGAGTCTCGGCGGACGTGCCTTAGTGTCTGCAGACACAGTTTGGAAGTTGCAAAATCGTTTTGGAAAACACGTAACATCCCCAGGCTTGCCGCTGAAGTTCCCCCGCCGATTTTTGCTCTCTCCAGAAGCAGCAAGCCTTTATGGCCTTGGCGCGCGAGTTCTGCCAGGAGCGAAACCCCCAAAATTCCGCCGCCCAAGAGAATCTTTTGTGAATGGGTGCCGCGAATCATTGCATATCTCCGATCTGGTAGTGACGCATGCATGCGCTGCTACGTTGAAAACGGCCGTCGGCCAGCTGTCCTAGGTGGAATCCTGAGGTTTTCGGTTCACGGAACCATTGTGGAGAAATGCCAAGCCGCTCGAACAAGTGCTGGGAGTAGGACGGCAGCAGCGGCATGCAAAGCTGCGCTAAAGTGCAAACCCCTGCCAGCGCCATCTGTCGTTCGTCAGGGTAGCTCAGGGTAAAAACTTCAAGCGCATCGATGGCGCGAACGACAATCGCTGCTGCTTTGCGTACGGAGAAATGATCTGGATGCAACGCCGATTCCATGTCCTGAATTTGCGAAGCCAGTTCCTGCAAGTATTGCTGTTGGGCTTTGTGCGGAGCGCGAGCGTGGTGGGGCCCCTCCGGGGTTGTATTCAATTTCCCGGTTACCGTTTCTAATCGAAGAAGATGTTCGTTTAGGGCTTCCTCAAAACGTTGTATGGAGAAACTCGTGCTGTTCTGTTCCGGCCTATCCAGCGCGAGAAAAAATCGGACGCAATCGCTATCCACGTGTGCGAGCAAGTCATTCGCCCAGACGGCGTGTTGCCGGCTAGTGGAAAACTTTCGGTGTTCAAGGTGGTAAAACTCGTTGGCGTATACTTTCGCGGGGATCAAGTCGCTCCTTCCGCAGGCCTCGAACAAGGCTGGAAACAGCACCGTGTAAAAAAAGACGTTATCGAAACCAAAAAACGGCATGAACGGAGCGTCGGGTGGAAGCAAGGCCACATAAGACGCAGCCATTTCTGTCCACACATCGAGGTGTTGTCCTTTGGTTTGTGGAATTGGAATCCCTAAAGGAGAGAGTGTCGAGACCGGGTAGTCAGGCAGCGGCCGGCTCAGAGTCCTGCGCAGAAACTGCAATACAGATGCAGAAGCACTACCCGAAGTGAGTAGGGAAGTGATGGCAGCGCGATGTCTTTCGAGCGAGATCATGAGTCGGGGAATAGAATGAAACTCAATCGATTCTCCCGTAGCCACATGAACCGGGTCGACGAGTCGGTGCAACGGGACTTCTCCACAGGCTTCACACGCCATGGCGCTCATGCTGACATTGCAAGTGGGGCAAGTTCCTCGAATGTGGGATTCCAGGACAGGTTCGCCGTTGGAAAGGTGAGCCGTAGGACAGTCGCGAATATGGAGTTTGTCGGACTGCAAAAGAGAGTTCACGACCTTTTGCACTGCTGTTTGGTAAGCGGTGTCTTTACTCGGGCGGACGAAGTTTTGAAATTCTATCTGCGTGCAAGCGAGTGCGTTTTTAATTTTTATGACGAAGTCTTCGCAGCAGTTGTAGGGTTGGTGGTCGTCCGTGCCACAGAGAGAGTACACTTGAGTGCCGCGGAGCGTGAGATACCGTCGCAAAACATCCGCGCCTAAGTACGGCCCTGCCAAGTGTCCCAAGTGCAGTGGCCCGTTGGGAGTGGGCGGAGCGGCGATCAGGTTGGCTTTGGCGGGTAGGGGGGCCAAGGAAGCGTGTTCGCTGTAAATGGAGAGAAAGACTAGAGGGTCTTTGCCACCATTCTCAAGCTGGTGTTCCACAAACGCAGGGATGGATACCACACTGCCTGCTTCGACGGCTTGGACTCGGTCTCCCAGCTTCAGGCTTCCTTGGCCACGGAGTAAGACAAAAACTTCTGGTTCAAAATGCGCGTGGGATTGAGTTCTGCCATCTGCGGGAACTTCGCAGTGCACCAAGTTGAACGCGTCGCGCTCTGTGTTTTGCGCAGGAATGAGTGCCTGGCAGAGAATTCCATACTGAGTCTTGAGCTGTTCTCGATCGATAACACTCGTTTTCATTACTTCCCTCCCACGCTTTCCAGAGTAAGAGGCATTGATTAATTTGATAAACGAAATGATTTTCAGTTTATTACTGAAAAAAACTAAATGAATCGCGTGGGGTTGGGATGAAATTAGATCAACTGACATATTTTTTGGAGGCCGCGCGCTTAGAGCATATTGGCAAGGCTTCCAAAACTTTGGCGATAAGTGCTAGCGCGGTTAGCCACAGCATCGCTGCTTTAGAGGAGGAGCTGGGGAGAGAGCTTTTCGTAAAGCAGGGCAAACGAGTCGTGCTAACTAATCATGGCAAACTCTTGGCCGAGCGAGCGAGAAACCTGCTCAATGAAACTGCGAAAATCCGAGAGGAGTTGGTTTCGGATCAGGTGGAGTTGCGGGGACATTATCGATTGGCAGGGACGCATCTGTTCAGCGAGCAGTTTCTGGTGCCAGCGTGGCTGCGTGTTTTGAAAGCGCACCCGATGCTTAGTGCGGAGACTTATAGCCTGCGATCCGCTGAAGTTTTGCGCCGAGCTTCAGAAGGAGAAATTGATTTTGGGATCTGTTTGGGACCGCAGCCTAATCCGGATGTGAATATAGAAACTTTGTTTACGGGCCATTTGCGCGTGGTGGTTCGCGATGGGCACCCTCTGGCGAGCAAGAAGCCCGGGGATCAGCTGCGTCAGGTTTCCTCCTATCCTGCGGCGGCGGCGCGGGGGTTTCAAGGGATTGAAAGCTGTGATGCGCATCCGTTTTTCCGAGAAAAAGATATCAAACCCAAGATTCAGTTTTACTACGATAGTTATATGGTAGCTCTGGCTGCCATTCAAAACACAGATTACTGGACGATGATTCCCGATTTTGTGATCCCGCATTGCAAACCCGCGTTGCGAGTTTT
>CAZTDN010000016.1:0-35046 GCA_964611895.1 uncultured Pseudobdellovibrionaceae bacterium | reverse complement strand
GGCGATATGGCCCAAGAATCGCGTGATGACCCGCACTATTGGGTTGCTGAAAGAAGAATTGGAGCGGGGGATCGGAAGCGCCTAAGGGGTTAGGCGCAGCATATTGGGATCCGATCCCCCGGGTAAGCACGTAGACGCTAATTAAAATGGTATGTCGCTAGAACCTCCCTTCCATTTAAATACCATACAAATGTATGTATTCTCCGTCAAGCTCTTTGGTACGCGGTACCTTTTGCACAAAAGGTACCGCGTACCGAAATCGTGGTAGTATCGGCCGTGCTTATTCGAAGCTTGGTTTTGGTTTACGGCTTCTCGGGGCTTGCTGGGGCGCAGGTTTGGAGCGCCGCTTGCGGAAAGTTTTTTCCCAACCTCATCCACGCCGATCGACTCACGGCCATGCCCCCCGCGTCCTCTGTCGATGCGTTTCGCCGCCAACTCGAGCCGTGGGTGCAGTCCTTTCACACGGAAAACCCCTTTGTACCTGAGTCGATGCTCCGCGCCGCCCGCAAGCCCGGCAGTCGCTTGTCGGTGGGGCCGTTGGAGTATCAAGTGGTTGAATTGCTAGGCAACGGAACCGAGGGGCATGTCTACCTTGCCGAACGAGGCGGGGATCGCGAAGTGGTCAAAGTTTTTCAGGACCGCGATCGTTTAGAAGAAAATCTTATTTTGACACGTACGTATTCCCAAAAAGGAATTCCGATGATCCTCCCCACTCAAGTGGATCTGAACACGAGCACCATGGTTTTTCCGTATTACCGAGGGGTAACCGCGCTCAACATCAAAAAGCACGCTCGCGAAATGGGCTTGTCGGAAATGCAAATTCAGGAGTTTGAAGAGCGCTTGGATAAATTCAAAGAGTCTGCCGCTGCTATCTTGCTGCGGTGGAGGTTGGGCAAAGCGCTGGTAGATCGCAATATCCTCTATTGCCTCGAGGATGGAGAGTTTCGCGTTCTAGACCCTAAATAAGCTAAAGCCTGCCCTTAGCCGCTTTTTTGGATTTAATTTTTTCGTACTCGCGGATTTCCAAAACTGTAATCATGGCCATGTTTACAATTTCATCCACGTCCGCGGTGCGCTGAAGAACATTGATAGGCTTATTCATTCCCAAGAGGCACGGGCCAATAGCTTCGGCGCCCCCGATTCGTTGCATTAGCTTGTAACAGATATTAGCCGACTGCAGATCGGGGAAGATGAGCACGTTCGCATCGCCCTGAATAGCCGAAAACGGAAAATCCTCTTTGCCAATATCCGGAACCACCGCCGAATCTGCCTGCATTTCTCCGTCTACGATCAATTCGGGTTTTCGCAGTCGCACCAACCGAACCGCCTCACGGACTTTCTGGGAGAGTGGGTGGTTGTTGCTTCCGTAGTTGCTAAACGAAAGCATGGCCACGCGCGGTTCAATATCAAAAAACTTAGCCGCCATGGCGCAGTTGATCGCGATATCGGCCAAGTCCGAAGCCGAGGGCTCGATATTTACTGTAGTGTCGCCAAAAAAGAGTATCCTCTCCTTGAAGAGCATCATGTAAACGCCGGCAATTTTTGTCCCAGGTCGGCTCCCCACCGTCTGCAAAAAAGGCCGTATCGTGTCGGGATAAGACTGGGTGACGCCGCTCAAGAGCCCATCCGCATGGCCTAAGTGCACCATCATGGAGCCGTAGTAGTTTTCATTTTTCATCAATGAAAAAGACTGCTCTCGGGTTAGGCCTTTGCGTTGGCGGATCGACCAGAACGCCTCGGCGTACTCTTTGCGCAGGGGTGCCGTAGAAGGGGTGATGATTTGGACGTTTTTCAACGACTCTAATCCGCGTGCCGCGATCATTTCGCGAATGCGCGACTCATTCCCTAGCAAAATGGGTTCCGCAATCTGGTCTTGGACGATAACATCGCAAGCACTGAGAATCTTGGAGTTCGAACCTTCTGGAAATACGATGCGGGCGAGTTTTCCCTTCGGCTTTAAGCCATCGATTTGCAGCTTGTCCTTAATGCCCCGAACAAAACTTTGTCTCAGGCCAAGTCGTTTTTCGAGCTGGACGGTATATTCTGCCAAGTCGACTTTTTCACGAGCGACTCCACTCTCCATGGCAGCCTTGGCGACCGCGGGGCAGACCCAGAGCAGTACGCGCGTGTCGAACGGTTTTGGAATGATGTACTCAGGGCCAAATCGAAATTGCGCGCCACCGTAGGCTTTGGAGACGTAATCCGGAACTTCTTGCTGCGCCAATTTCGCCAGCGCATAAACCGCAGCGATTTTCATTTCTTCGTTAATGGCTTTGGCTCGGACATCGAGCGCCCCACGAAACAAGAATGGGAATCCCAATACGTTGTTCACCTGATTGGGAAAGTCTGAACGCCCCGTCGCCATGATGATGTCACTACGTACGCTTTTGGCGGTGTCGTAGTCGATTTCTGGGTCCGGATTGGCCATGGCGAAGACAATGGCTTTTTTGGCGAGCGAAGCAATCATGTCTTTGGTCACAGCCCCTTTGACACTCAAGCCAACAAAAACATCGGCCCCCTTCATGGCTTCTTCTAAAGTACGGGCCTTGGTTTTGTTCGCAAAAGCTGCTTTGTATTCATTCATGCCGCTTTCGCGCCCTTGGTAGATGACGCCCTGGCTATCGCACATGATGAGGTTTTCTTTTTTCACCCCTAGGCGAATGTACAAATTCGCGCATGCAATGGAAGCGGCGCCTGCGCCGTTCATCACGAGTTTGGTCTTGGCGATATTGCGTCCGGTGAGTTCAATCGCGTTGAGCAAGGCGGCTGCTGAGATAATCGCCGTGCCGTGCTGATCGTCGTGGAATACGGGGATCTGCATCGTCGCTTTGAGTTTTTCTTCGATGTAGAAGCACTCAGGAGCTTTGATATCTTCGAGGTTGATTCCCCCAAAAGTGGGTTCCAAAAGTTGCACACACCGGACAAACTCGTCTGGGTTTTCCGTGTTGAGTTCCAAATCAAAAACATCGATATCCGCAAATCGTTTGAAGAGAATCCCTTTGCCTTCCATTACGGGCTTTGCGGCTAATGGTCCCAAGTTGCCTAGCCCGAGCACAGCCGTTCCATTGCTGATTACCGCGACTAAGTTTCCTTTGGCCGTGTATTGGTAAACATCGCTGGCACGTTTTGAGATTTCAATACACGGTTGAGCGACTCCGGGGGAGTACGCGAGAGAGAGGTCGCGTTGGGTTTTGCAGGACTTCGAAGAAATGACTTCTATTTTTCCAGGTCGTCCGGCGCGGTGGTATTCCAGTGCTTCTCGGTCATCTTGATTACGTTTGCTCACAACCAATCATGCTAGCCGCAAAGATCCCGCTTGGCTAGCGCCGATAGGAACTCAAAATCTTCTTCGCGAGTGATGAAAGAGGAAAGTTCTCCAGCTCCTCTACGCGGACCCAACGTTGCCGGTCGGGTGGGTTGGGCCGAGTTGCCGGCGTTGTTACCACAAACGGGGCGACGCGAATGCGGTGGTGCGTCACAGTGTGTTTTTGCCAAGGGAGATTTTTTTTCCATTTCCAGTTTGGGCGAGAGTGAATGAAGTCACGTGCTTTTTTCTCGACCGCTCGCTCCGAATTCGCCTCCAGGCGGGGAAGATCCCATAGGCCGGCCCACCAGCTCCCTTCTGGATTTTGGGTTAAGAGCACACGCCCGCGGTTTTCCTGTATCCATGCTCCCCACCACACGTCCTGGGTGGGTCGGCGTTTGGCGCGTTTTGGGTACTCTGTGGCGGAACCTGTTCTGTGCCCGGCACAATCGGTAACAAGGGGACATTGAATGCATTTGGGCGACGCCTTGGTACAAACCATGGCTCCCAGTTCCATGAGAGCTTGATTCAAAATGCGCGCAGAAGCCGCGCAGCTCACCCACTCCTGCGCTTTATTCCAAAAGAAAATCCCTGCCGTTTTGGACTCAATGGGCTCACCGAATGTGTAATAGCGGGCAAACACACGCTGAACATTTCCGTCGACAATGGGTTCCGGCAGATCGAAAGCGATGCTGAGTACCGCGCCCGCAGTGTACGGTCCAATCCCAGGGATTTCCAAGAGCGCTTTGCGGTTCTTGGGGAAGTTTCCGCCGTGTTGTTGGACCAGGTATTGCGCGGCTTTGCGCAGGTTTTTTGCGCGTGAGTAGTACCCTAAACCCGCCCAGCGGAGGAGCACCTCACTCTCGGGGCTATTCGCAAGAGCATCTAGGTTGGGGAAACGCTCTAAAAAACGCTCATAGTAGGGGATGACGGTGGCGGCTTGGGTTTGTTGGAGCATGACCTCGGAAATCCAAATCCGATAGGGATCGTGGCTTGCGCGCCAAGGGAGGGGCCGCTGAACGCGGTTATACCAGTCGCTGAGCCGAGCCACCACTGTGGGCAGAGAGTTCATCCTGTTAACCTAATCTGGGCGAGGAGTCTTGTCATCGAGGCTTGTGTCTGGATTACTGGCTCGCATGGAAATCATTCCCATCCCTTTGCTCGTGGACAATTACGCCTTTCTCATTCGGTCTGGCGGCCTGACGCTGGCCATCGATCCGTCGACGGCCGCGCCCGTGTTGGAGGAACTCGGAAAACGACAATGGGATTTGCATGGCATTGTAAACACACACCACCATTGGGATCACACCGGCGGCAATTTGGAACTCAAAGCTCGGTTTCAATGCCCTATTTGGGGCCCAGCCGGGGATCGCGAGCGGATAGCCGGAATGGATCATGAACTTTCCGAAGGCTTCTGGCAGTGGGGAAACTTGGCTTTTGAAGTGTTGTTTATCCCAGGCCACACTCGCCACCATGTGGCTCTTTGGCTTGCTGCCGCTCACGCAGTGTTTACCGGGGATACACTTTTTTTGTTGGGTTGCGGACGTTTATTCGAAGGGACGCCGGCGCAGATGTGGCACAGTCTCAGCCGCCTCGCTGGGCTACCCGATTCTACCCAGGTATGGTGTGCCCACGAGTACACTCAAGACAATGGGCGTTTTGCACTTTCACTCAGTCCCGACGATAAAGAGCTGCAGGAGAGGGTGGAAGAAGTGCGGCGTTTGAGGGCACTGGGCAAGTCCACGATCCCAGGAAATATGGCTCAGGAGCGTCGTACGAACCCGTTTTTGAGGGTCGGGGATCCGGTTTTCCGCAAGGCACTGGGCCTTGCGGAGGATCCGGTTGCTGCGTTTGCGGACTTGCGCGAACGCAAGAATACGTTTCGTTGAATCTATTTGAGTCCGAGCAATTCGACTTCGAACATCAGCTTTGCATTGGGTGGAATCACAGGAGGGGCTCCGCGTGTTCCGTAACCCATCTCAGGGGCGAGGTACAACGTTCGTTTGCCCCCGATTTTCATGCCGGCAAAGCCTTTGTCCCAACCTTGAATTACGCGTCCGCCTCCCAGCGGAAATTCAAAAGGTGTTCGGCCCTCGCTTCGAGACGAATCGAACTGCGTCCCTTTTTCGGTTTTTGTTCCCTCTTTGATCAACCAGCCGGTGTAATGCACGACGACCGTTTTACCTGGCTTGGCTTCGTCACCAGTGCCGATTTTCTCTTCGGTGTACTCCAACCCGTCTACAATTTTCAGCATTTCTACCTTCTTCTTCGCTACTGAGGCGTTAGCCACCAGAGTAGCAACCACAAAACTAATGAGAGCAATTTGTTTTTTCATGCCACAAAAATACCAGGATTTCTGAAATTGCCAACGGCCAAAAGGCTCTCTACTATGCGGCTTCGTTTGGTAAAGGTGGACAAGAGGGGGAGCTAATGGTCGCTAAAGCTGCAAAAACGTTTTTGGGATTTCCACAACAAATCGCGTATATCGTCGGGAATGAAGCCTGCGAGCGCTTTAGCTTCTACGGGATGCGTAGCATCCTCGTCGTGTTCATGACCGGACACCTCCTGCTTCCCGAGTATCGCGCCAAATCTGTTTATCACCTGTTCATCATGGCGTGCTACTTTCTGCCGCTGTTGGGTGGCTACCTTTCGGATAAATTTCTTGGAAAGTACAAGGCGATTCTGTTCCTTTCGCTGTTCTATTGTCTCGGGCATGGGGTCCTAGCTGTGTTTGAATCCAAGGAAGGCCTCTATGCTGGTTTGGCCCTGATTGCGTTGGGGTGCGGCGGTATCAAACCCTGCGTCTCGTCCTTCGTGGGGGATCAGTTCAATAAGTCGAATCAGCACTTGGTGAGCAAAGTCTACGACTTGTTTTATTTCATGATCAATTTTGGCTCCGTTTTCTCGACAATATTGATCCCGTGGTTGCTTCCTAACTACGGCCCTCGAGTGGCTTTTGGGATCCCTGGCGTTCTGATGGCCATCGCGACATTGATTTTCTGGATGGGGCGAAAACACTACGTCATTGTGCCTCCCACCGGCGGCAAAAATAAAACATCCTTTTTGCCTATTGCCGGGCTGCTTCTGCTGGGAAAAGACTCCGAAGCTAAAAAGAAATACGGCGCCGAGAAAGTGGATGGCGCTCGGGCAGCTTTGGGTTGTTCAGCGGTGTTTTCCACGGTGGCGGTGTTTTGGGCGCTCTGGGATCAACAGGGCAGTACGTGGATTCTCCAAGCCGAACAGATGGATCTCGTGGTTTGGGGCGTGCCTTTGTTGGCCTCGCAGATCCAGACCTTAAACCCCATTTTGGTCATGGGGCTCATTCCACTCTTGAGCTTTGGGGTTTACCCGGCGATTGAAAAAATGGGAATCAAAGTCACCCCTCTGCGCAAGATGGGCGCCGGGATGCTTTGCACCGGGCTATCCTTTGCGATGGTGGGAGTCATCCAGTTGTTCTTGGACTCAGGGCTGAAGCTCAATGTTGCGTGGCAGTTTGGCCCATTCTTGATTCTGACCGCGGCAGAGGTTTTGGTTTCGATCACAGGGCTTGAGTTTGCCTACACTCAGGCGCCCAAGAGCATGAAGGGCGTGATGATGAGTTTGTGGCTGCTCACGACCTCCATTGGTAATTTGCTCACAGCAGTGGTTTCTGAAATCAACCCGTTTAAATCTGCTGCGATGGAGTTCTTTTTTTATGGTGGGCTCATTTTTATCGTCGCATTCATCTTTGTTTGGATCGCGACTCAGTACAAAGTGCGCACCTTTGTAGCGAGCACTTGATCGCGCGGTCTGGCGCGGCGTGGCGGAAGAAAAACTAGATCTTCTGGGCTTCGGTCGGTACCCTCGTTACATGGTCCGCTATTTGAATGAAGAAAGCCTGGCTTTGTTAGAAAGCCACTGGGCAGAACTCCCGTCCGAAGCCTATTGCGAGAGCAGTTCGAACGGTTGGAAAATCCACTTGGTTGGAGATGGAAACATCTTTGTTCAAGCGGGCTTTAAGAACAATCTTGAAGTCGCTTCCAACGAGCTGCTTGGTTTCGCAAAGATGCCAGGGCAGAAAGAAAACGTCGAACGCCTGCTCGCCATTTTCGATCATATAAAAAAAGCCGCTAACGGTTAAAGAGCGCGCGAATACGTTCTGCTACAGCGATGAGTTCATCTATCCAGGCCTGGATGGGACTCCCGTCAGGCTTGCCTTCGACAACAAGCGTTTCACAGGCAATGTCATGAAAAGTTTGTTTCTTGGGTGTGACCAAGGCCAACAAGTAGATCAAGAAACAGGTAAATACCGATAGAAACGCAATCAGCGTTCTAAAGAAAGACCTGCCGAGAGTAATTCTGCCACCGGATTCGCTTACGACTTGGATTTCCATGGCGCGTTTTCCGGGAGTGGCCTGAATTGCCGAGCATTCGAACAGGGTTTTATAAAAAACCCAAACTGCCAATGGCATCAGGTAAGGAATCGTAAACTGGAGAATGAGCGCAAGAAACCCCTGGATCACCATATCGATGCAAAACGCAATCAACCGGGTCTGAAACGCAGCGGGCTTGAGTGTATTCCTAGCAAGTACGGGCTTTTCCATAACGGCGAAAATCCTAGCATGGATACTTGTGGAATACGAGGTAGGGGCGCGCAACGGCGTTTGGTGACTGCCAAGTTCTGTCACTTCGGGAGGCGGGTGTGCGGGAAAGGGGCGTTGGCGCGCTTGCATTTAATGGGTGTTGAGGGCGGTATGGAGCGCAGTTCACGAGAAGAATTAACGCGGAAGTTGGAGCGGATAGAAGCTCTGTACCATCGCCCTGGAACGCCTGGCGAAAAGCAGGCGGCTGCGATAGCCCTGAATCGCTTGCGGAGCCGTTTGGCGGCGCTCAATCTCTACCAGAAAAAAGAAATCAAAGAATACGTCTTTACCGTCTTTACGCAGGCGTAGGACTACATCGTTACTAGCGCGAGCTGGGTGGACTGGACGGTGCCTGCGCTATCAGACAGTTGAATCGTCGTTGTGGCAGCGGCGCTGGGCGCCGTATAGGTGACCGTATTGCCGGTAAAAATCGGCCCTGTCTGCCCGCTGATAGATAATGTTCCCGTGGTTCCGGTGCTGATGATTTGCCAGTGATACGGGCCAATGCCGTTGCGGGCCGTAAGAACAATCGAAGCTCCACGCGTGATCGGAAGGCCCTGGTTGGCGGTGGGCACCTCAATATGAAAAGCCGTTGTGGAGCCTGTTGTGTTGGAGGAACTTCGGGGGTAGCAATCCGCCAAGTTTCCAATGGGGCCAAAGCAAATGGGCCTGCCGCAACCTGCCACCAGAGCGGACAAAACCACCATCGAGCAAAATAGTTTCATAAGCTCAGTATAGCAGGGGGCAAAACAGCGCGCTGCATCAATTTTTCAGGGAGTGTTTCCCCTGGGATTCGACCCGTTCAAGGGCCACTCCTAACACCAGAATGACGACAGATCCCAGCACTTCTATGGCGAGATTGTCCGCCGCATACTTTAGCGACATGAACAGCATGAAACAGCCCGTGGCAAGAAACAGAGCCGAGGCAAGAGGGCGCGATTGCGGGCCGCGAAGGAGGCGAAATGCAGCCAGAGCTACAGCCACCATAAAGAGCCAGAACAACGGGGTGGTAAATAGAATAAAGCTTTCAAACCCGCTGGGGCTGCCGGCAAAAGCGGCCATTAGAGCGAGCGTGATACCCGATTCGGTGAGAATGGACCACACGGGAGTACCGTTCTCGCTCCAAACTCCGAGACGACTAAAAAGACGGTGGTCTTGTCCCATGGCATAGTAGATCCGCGCTCCGGAAAAAATCATTCCATGCAGTGCTCCCCAGGCCGACACGGCGATCAAGGCGCTGACGAGAGCTCCCCCGGTTTGAGAAAGCGTGTGGCTCGCAAGTACATGGGCTGCAGCACTCGATTGCCTCAATCCTTCAAAGCCCAGGGAATATAAAAAAGCACAGTTCACCAGAAAATAAATCCCCGCGACGACAAAAGTGCCTCCGACCAGCGCGCGGAAAAGATTTCGTTGGGGGTTTTTGACCTCGGCCGCGACGAACGCGATCTCGTTCCAACCCCCATAAGCAAACAAGACGTAAATCAGAGCCAACGTGAACGAGGGGTTTGTCGGGATCGTTTCGGCAGAGAGTTCAATGGGCGGGCGCGTGAATGCCAGTCCGACCAACAAAATAATGCCACCGACTTTTGCCACTGTCAGGCCGTTCTGGATCGCTTTGCTTTCTCGCGTACCCAGCAGGTTCAATGCAGAAATAAGCAAGACACTCGCGCTGGCGTAAATGAACAAACCATTTTTTCCCAAGGGATATACCGCATCCGCATAGCGCGCAAAAACGTACGCCATGGCGCCAATGTTTCCAGGACGCACGACCGCAAGCATCGACCACGCGTAAACAAAACTTAGGCGTTTTCCGAACGCTCTTTTGAGGTAGACATAGTCGCCCCCAGTCTCCGGAAACGCTTGTGCCAAGCCTGCGTAAGTGAATGCCCCCAACAACGAAAGGGCTCCACCCACCAACCAAACCAAGAGCAACATCGACGCGCTTGAAGTGTTCTGAGCCACCGCCGGGGAACTTTCAAAGATGCCGGCCCCAATCATGATCCCGGCAATGAGGCAAACAGCGTCAAAGAGCGAGATCTGTCGAGTGGGTTGCATGGGAACGCAATTTAGCAGGGAATCCGGGATTGCGCTCGGGATAAATCGCGGCTAGACCTGGGAAAAAGTGGAGGTTTGCTTTGATACGACATCTATTGGTTTCTCTGAGTTTAATGGGTTTTTCGTCGCCGTCCTTACAGGCCATGCCGATTACCAAGTCCGATACTTTAAAGCGCGCTGCGATTGAGGCATTTGCTTCGAACGCGGACGTTGTGGCGGCTTTGGGGGGCAAAGAATACGAGCCCGAACAAGCAGCCCTGATTTTCGAAGAAGAAAATGGAAAAAAGACTTACCTAGTGACCCAGCTGATTCATGTAGGCCCCGGGGAGGGGGATGCTGACGTCGTCGCGGCGACAGTCAGCTTTGAGGGGAATAAGACGGAAGTTGAACTATGCGAAATCGTGCTGAAAGAAAAAGGTTTGAGAAGTGCGGATCCGGTCCTGGGTGAGTTAGACGCCTTTGAATTGGACCCCAAAGTGAATAAGCTGGTAGGCGATTCGCTGGCCGGCGCGTCCGATCGCTTGGAAATTGAGCTTACCAGTTCGGGGCCAGAAGAAATTGAAGTGTTTTTGTATTCTCGCCTGGTGCACCCTCCCAAGGGTCCGTCCAAGGCTGTGATGGCAGTTCTGCGCGCGGACTCCGCGGGTTATGCCGTGGGGTTGGCGGAGCTCAAGCCCAAAAAAGCCAAAACAAAACCCCTACCCGTTGGGCCTTAGCGGGTTCGAACTGGCGGCAGCGAATCGCTCAAATGCCAAACTTCTTCGGGATAATCTGACGGATGCAAAGTCGTGACCTCGGGCTGTTTGCGTGCCCAGTGCTTCAGGTGATGCAAGCAAACCGCGCGCACGGCCTGAACCACGTCTGAGCGCCGCGCGCACTCATCATAAAAGCCCATTCCGATGGTGATCCATTCTGGATGGCGGGCGAGAGACTCAGCAATTTGGCCCAGAGAGGCGCTGGCGGCAAGGGTCGATTTTGGAGTGAATTGGTAGCTTCCCCCTTCGGCGCGCATCGCTTCCACCGTGGGCAGATTTGCTAAGACCGAACGAGAAAACTCTTCAAAAACTGCGTGCTGTTTTGGTGCGGCGTGCGACTTAGAGAGGGGCTCAGCAAATACGTCAACGCTTTTGGTGCCCGCGGCCAGGGTGGTTGTCGCCACTGCAGTCGGTGCAGCGGGTTTAAGGGACCAAAACAAAACCACCGCAAGCGCGAGGGACCAGAGTGCGGCGTTTTTCCTGCTCACTATCGGGCACTCCCATAAGCGGAGTTGCTCAAGGCTTCAGGGGTAGCGCTAGGGAACAAGCGCTGGATTTGGCGTGAAGCATAATCCGCCATCGAGATCTCCAATCCAGCTTGTTCGGTATAGCTGCAGTCAGTGCAAGTCGGGATAGCGTACCGAAGAAAAACGGTTTGAATCGCGTACGGTCCGTTGGAATTGTTCTCGCAAGCGTAGAGATCTGCGTAATCTCCGCTGGGGCAAGAAGCGTGCGGAAAACCAGCATTGGTCCCGTTGCCATCTGAATGGCGCCCTTCGTGAAAATAGGTCGAAGTACGTAGCAAGGAATTGGATTTTGCGCCCAATGCTACGCCTGGGATGGCATTGGCTTCGAACAATCCTTCGCCGATTTGTACGATGTTCACTCGTGGAGAAAAAACAGAAACGGTTTTTCCATTGCTCAGTCGCAAGACATACTCGGATTGTTTCTCTTTTCCGTCTAGGTACAAGTACGCGCCCAAATTCATCATCACGGTTTGGGTGTTGGACGCCTGGCCGAGCGCGCTAAACAGCGTTTCTTGTCCGTAGCCCGTATAGCTCGTAAAACGCAGGCCCCCGGAGACCGGGTAACGAGTGGAGTTGGTTTCATAGTCAAAACCTTCCCCGACGATATAAGCCATGCGGCTCTGCAGCCACTGCGTCAGGCTTGTCGCGGAAAGGTCACTCATTCCTAGTGCTGAGAGATCGCTCGAAGTCGCCGTACCCAGCTGCAACGAAGCGAGTCGGTTAAGGTCAGACTCGACAAACGAGCGCTGATCGCCGGGAACCGATGCGTCGAACCGCACGCCGAGGGGATTGCCTCCACAGGCCGTGATCAAGAGCAGGCTGCTCAATACTCCGAGGGTCTGGATTTTGTTCCACGTCGCCACGGGCTCCTGGAATTGCAAGGCAAAGACCAGCGAAGCCAGGCAGAATTTGAGCTTACGGCGCTGGATGAGGACGTAGTTTGTTACCCAATGGCGAGGTTTTTAACAGGGGTGTATTCAGGCGGTGGTAAGATAGATCCTCGGAAGGAGTCCTGCTTGAAAAAAATCGTCATCGTCGGAGCAGGGTTTGCTGGGTTGAATGCAGCCAAATCTTTGGCCGGAAAACCCGGGGTGCAAGTCGAAGTGCTCGACCGGAGAAACTACCACCTGTTTCAACCGCTGCTGTATCAAGTCGCGACTGCGGGTTTGTCTCCCGCAGAAATTGCTGCGCCCATTCGATCTCTATTGTCGGGATATTCCAACGTGACAGTCCACCTGGCGAATGTCAGCAAGGTCTTGTTGCGGGAATGCAAGATTGTTTCCGACGCGGGGGAAACGCCGTTCGACTACGCGGTTTTGGCCTGTGGTTCTAAGCATAGCTATTTTGGTCACACCGAGTGGGAAGAAAACGCACCCGGGCTAAAAACATTGGAGCAAGCGACTGAGATCCGACGTCGGTGTCTGTTGGCCTTTGAACTCGCCGAACGCGAACCCGACCCCGAAAAGCAAAAGCAGCTACTGACTTTTGTGGTGGTGGGAGCGGGGCCCACGGGCGTGGAGTTGGCAGGGGCTTTGGGCGAGATTAGTCGGTACACTTTATCCCGGGATTTCAAACGCATCGATCCCGCACGGACTCGCGTGCTGCTCATTGAAGCGGGTCCCAGAATTCTTGCGAGTTTTTCGGAAAACTTAGCAAAGCGAGCTGCTCGTGATTTAGAAAACCTAGGAGTGCAGATTTGGACCTCTAGCCGAGTCAGCGCGGTCTCTCCCGAAGGGGTGCAACTGGGGGGGGAGTTTTTGCAAGCCTCGACAGTGCTCTGGGCGGCAGGCGTGCAACCCTCTAGTCTGGGAAAAGCATTGGGAGTTCCGCTGGACAAGAGCGGACGGGTTTACGTGGAGCCTGATTTGAGCATCGCCGGTTTTCCCCATGTTTTTGTGCTGGGGGATCAGGCCCACTGTCTTGGACAAGAGGGGCAGCCTTTGCCAGGGCTTGCGCCTGTGGCAATGCAGCAGGGGCGTTGGGCTGCGGCCAATATCCTGGCGGATCTGCAAAAACGACCTCGCAAGCCGTTTAAGTATCTAGACAAAGGGCAGATGGCGACCATTGGCCGAAAAAAAGCGGTAGTGCAAACAAAGTCGCTAGAATTTGCGGGTTTTACGGCCTGGTTGGCATGGCTTTTGGTTCACATCTATTACCTGATCGGTTTTAAGAACCGCCTCTTTGTTCTTTTTGACTGGGCCTGGGCCTACCTCACCTTTTCTCGAGGGGCTCGATTGATAGTTCATAAGGAATGGCATTCCTATTTGCCGAAAGATCGGTAGAATAGGGCTCTTTTTTAAAAAATTTGATAAAGAGTAAAAGTGCCTCCCGTAATTGAATTTCGCCAAGGTCAGGTTTGGATTAGCGAAGCAGAGCCGGAATTAGGGCTCGGTTTTGTTCGTACGTTTGATTCTTTCGTCGTGGAGCTGGAGTACCCTGCCTCGGGGTCCATCCGCCGGTACAACAAACGCACTGCCCCGTTACGTCGATTGGAGTTCCGTCTCGGAGACATGGTTCGCCCCCGAGTGGGAGAAGCCTTTGAAGTCCTCAAAATAGACACTCGTGAAGGGCTGATTTGGTACTTTGGGCGGCTCCGCCAGCGCGTTTGTGAGAGCGAACTCTCCGCAGAACATAAACTCCAGAGGCCACTCGAGCGCTTTTTCGCTGGGCAAGTCGATCCGTTGGGGGCATTTGAGCTGCGTCGCAAGACAATGGTTTACCGAGATCGCATGCTCCGGTCCCAGGTGAGGGGGTTGATTGGTCCGCGGGTAATGCTTTTACCCCACCAGGCGTATGTCGTTTCGCAAGTCAGTCGCCGTGGTATCCCGCGTGCGTTGTTGGCAGATGAAGTCGGATTAGGAAAAACCATCGAAGCAGGGTGGATTTTGCACCAGCTCATTACCACAGAGCGGGTGCGCCGGGTTTTGTTGATTGTGCCGCAGGCTTTGGTCAATCAATGGTTTGTCGAAATGCTTCGCCGGTTCAACCTGTCCTTTTGGGTGCCAGAGTCTCAAACAGATGAGTTGTTAGAAGGTGCCGATCTGGTCGAACACGAGCGGCTGATCCTCGCGGTGGAGTCGTTGGACAACCGGGCGCTTTTGGAAACCTTGCTCGAAACCCAATGGGACATGATCGTCGTGGATGAAGCGCATCGGATCGAATGGAGCGACGAAGCGCCATCTTTAGAATATGCCATCTTAGAAGACCTCACCTCGCGTGCCCCCGGACTGCTCTTGCTCACCGCGACTCCGGAGCAACTAGGGTTAGAAGGGCATTTTGGACGGTTGAAGCTGGTGGACCCCCAGCGTTTTAGCTCGTGGAAAAAATACCAGAAAGAACATGACAAGTATTTGGAGGTAGTGGCGCTTGCAGAAGCGCTTCATTCATCCAAAAACCTGCCGGCAAAGGCGGGCACTCAGCTCAAAGCCTTGCTAAAGGGTAAAGTGAATGAGGCTTTGTTTGATGACTTGAATGATTCTCAAAACCGACGAGCGATCATGCTCAGTCTTGTGGACTACTACGGAACAGGGCGAATTTATTTTCGCAATGCACGGCGTGTGGTCCAGTTGGAAGACTTTTCCTTTCCGGCGCGCATCCTGAAGGAGCACCGCTTAGAAGGAAAGTCCGGCGGTGACGCCAAAGAATCTGAGGTGCGTGAGAATGCCTTGGTTGAATGGTTGGGCGGATTTTTGCGGGCGACCGATGATAAGGTTCTGCTCATCTGTTCAACTCCCAAGAAAGTAATGGCGCTGAAAGAGCGATTGCAGACTGAGCATGGGATCCGCGCGGTGGAGTTTCATGAAGAACAGCCACTCTTGGCGCGCGATCGCAATGCGGCGTATTTTGAAGATCCTTCCGGTGCTAAAGTGCTTTTATCCTCAGAAATTGGCGGTGAGGGGAGAAATTTCCAGCACGCCAAGCATCTCATTCTGGCCGATCTTCCCGTTGAGCCGGATGTTTTGGAACAACGGATAGGGCGATTGGATCGCATTGGGCAACAAAATGACATTTCGTTGCACGTGCCGTTCTTGAGCGAGAGCCGAGAAGAAGTTCTTTTGCGGTGGTACCGCGATGTGTTTCAGGTTTTTGAGGCGCCCTCAAGCGGTGCGGCGCAGATCCACGACGATTTTTTTGAGGAGTTGGAGAAGTTTCTCCTCAAGCCAAAGCTCGCGTTTGGCAAAGATAAAAAAGAATTCGAGAGCTTAATTAAAAAAGCGCGTGAAAAGTACCTGGCGACTTTAGCGTTGATCGAAAAGGGCCGCGATCGGCTGATTGAAATCAACTCTTTTGATCCTGTCGAGGGGACCGCGCTCACTAAGGCGATTGCTCAAAATGAACGTCCAGAAGAGCTGCGAGCGTATTTAGAGGCTGTTTTTGATGGAATGGGTATCCACGTCGAGGAGCTCGATAAAGATACGATTTTCGCCGAACCTGGCGACAGCATGTTTACGACGTATTTTCCTGGACTGCCAGCCGAGGGGATGCGCATGTCGTTTTCTCGCGCCAAGGCTCTGGTGCGGGATGATTTGACTCTGATGAGCTGGGATCATCCCTTGGTGACCGGAACGCTAGAGGCGGTTTTGTCGCAGGAGTTTGGGAATGTTTCCGCCGCTGCGTGGACGGGTGCGCCAGAAAAAGGCGGGCCTCCGTTGTTGGTAGAAGCGTATTTCTTTTTGGAGTGTGTCGCTGAACCTCGGTGGAATGGGGATCAATATTTTCCAACTGAGCCGATTCGTGTGCTCTTGAATGGGCGCAATGGAGAAGTAGTTAACTCCACTTGGCCTGCGGAAAAACTGCATTCCGAACTGCAGCCTTTGGACAATACCCAGATTGGGGTTCTGCAAAAAATCCCAGCCCCCGTCCTGAGAGGACTTTTGGAAAAAGCTGGGAGTCATGCCGAGTCTTTCCGAAAGGGAAGTATCGCCAAGGCGGTGGCAAAGATGGAGCAAGAAGTCGAGTCGGAGATCCTGCGTTTGAAAACGCTCCAGGGTAAGAATCGGCTGGTGAGCGAAAACGAAATCTCGTGGTGGGAAAATCGCCGAAAGATCTTGGGGGAGGCATTCCGATCGTCTCGCGTTCGTTTGGATAGTTTTCTGCTCGCGATTCCCACCAAACAGAGTGTCTAGCCCGTAGCACCCTTGTGGTGAGATGTACACTGCCTGTAAACCAAGTAAAAACAAGCACTTAAAACACATCGCTAAAGCGCGTGTGTAAGGTGCGTCTGCTCGGTCGCCGTCTCGCCAGCCTAGCCCGTGCCTAAATTCTGGTCCTGGAATTGCTCTACAATTCCCTAAGGTGAACTATGACTAGATTTTGGACCAACACAATGGGTGGCGCTCTGGGTGGCTTGCTCTTCTTAGCCATAGGGTGCTCTCCCGGCATGAACAACCAATCGGCCGCGGGCTGTGTGGTGACAGCATCGTTGGCCAGCGCCAATTCAGCACAGGTCTCCATATCGTGTTCGGGTGGAGTGCCTTCCTATCAAATAGTTTCACTTTCGATTGGCGGCACCACGTTGCTCGGCACTTCGAATGTCGCCGGGGCGACGACCTTTTCATCCTCTACGCTTTTAACGATCAACTCCAGTGCAGTAACGAGTGGCGCTTTGGGGACGGTTTTCATCCGCGACTCCACCGCTAATTCGGCTGGGCAGTCCTATTCGTTTCAAGTCGGTGCGAGCACCGGGATCAACATCGGCACCGGGTGCTCCATGGTAGCAAGCACCACCAACCCGGCAATCAACCAATCGGTGCAATATACTTTTTCTGTGAACGGTACCTGGGGATCTGCGCCTTACACTTTTAGCGGTTTCACGCCGGGAACCAATGGAGTGGTTGTCTCGGGGATCAGTCTCTCGGGGAGCAATCAAGGATCCGCTTCGGCATCGTATTCTGCCGCCGGAACACCCACGGCCTCTATCACCGTGAGAGATGCCACCGGGGTTTCCAAAACTTGCTCCACGCAGATTACCGTTGGTACCACAGGAGGTGGGGGCGGAACGGGTTCGATTGCGTGTCATATCACCGGCATGAACTACTCCGATGGAACCATTGCGTTTGAACTCATCGCCGATGCAAACCCAAACGATCGCCTGGCGATTACTAGTTTTGATCCAGGTCTCGGCGGTACTGTACTCAATTCCGGATACCCAGTCGTGGTTCGCTACAGTTCAGGTGGGACCAAGTCGGTCACCGCAGCAGCCTATTCAACCAGCAGCGGCGCGACCTGCAACGTTACACCGTTTGTTTTCAACTATGGGAACGGTGGCATTGTTCCGCCCAACACCGGGACAGCGTGCTCTGTTCCGTTGACTGTTTTTTCCAATCCATCGGGGCGCTCGGTGCCGGTCCAGATCAGCGTAGGGGGCGGTGCGAGCTTGGTGACGGTATTGTTTCCGACCAATGCCGGCGTTTCGTTTTATTTTACGAGCATTACGAGCGCCGTGTTTTACTTTCCGTATGCGTCCTCCATGTTGGGTTATGCCTCTGGCTACCCACTTACGTTAATTTTACGAGATTCAAAGGGTGCGCAAACAACTTGTTCGGTTAGCCAGGTAATTTACTAGTCTGCGCTGGTCTCGCGGTGAATGTGTTGTAATTGTGTCGTGCCTGAAGGCTGAAGAACTGTGCTGATGGCCAGTCTTCAGGAATCGCTATTCCCCTCATAGTTGGCCTTTATTCTAAAGGTATGAAGCATGGACGCTTCGACATATCCCGACGGCTTTGCCTTGCCATTTATGGCTTGGCGGTCGTCGGAGTGATTTCTTGCGCACAGTCTGGGACTGCTCCAGGTGATCCGGGGGCATCGCCTCCACTCGCCAATCAGGGTGGCGAACCAGGGTGTGACTTCTCTGGCGGAAGTGGAAGCCTCTCCGACCCTTATCAGATCGGTTCTGTGTGCGAATTGCGGGCCTTTGTGGGGCGCAATGCTCTTTGGAGCAGCGCCTTTGTATTGACCAGTGATATCGATCTGGCAGGCGAAAGTTTTGTGCCCATGGTCGACCAGTTTCGCGGTGTGTTGGATGGCGGGGGCTACGCGTTGCAAAACTGGATTTCTTCTACCCCCTTGATCCAGATCTCCTTTGGGACGATCAAAAACCTTTCTATTGAAAACACACACATCACTCTGTCTGCGACGAGTCAGGGGAGCGTCCTCGTGGGTCTGAACGAAAATGGAGCGCTGATCGACAACTGCCATGTGGATGGCGTTTTGGCGTCCGCGATGATTCAGTCCAAATTTGTCGGGCCCATCGCGGGGATTAATCGCGGTACGGTGCGAGATAGTTCATCGGATGCCCAGGTTTCCGCGCAGGACTCTGTGGGTGGTTTGGTCGGATACAACCAAGGTACCATTACCCGTTCTTGGTCCAAGGGAAGCGTCGTGGCTACCGGATCGACTTTGAACCTAGGGGCGGGGGGAATAGCGGGGACAAATCTGCTCACGGTGAGCGATAGTTACTCCTGGAGCTCCGTTCAAGGGCATGCCATCGCTGGTGGTTTGGTTGGCAAGAATTTGAAAACTATTCAAACAAGTTATTCGATTGGCGCGGTGTCCGGGAGCGGCGCATATATAGGCGGTATGGTGGGTTTCAATGAAGTGTCTGGTACGACTGTGATCCATTCATTCTGGGACACTGAAAACAGCGGTTTATCGACGAGCGCAGCGGGAACGGGATTGAATTCTACTGCAATGAAAACGCCTTCGAATTTTTCGGCATGGAATTTCGTAAGCATTTGGTCTAGTTCCGCGGGCCAGTATCCTTGGCTTCAGTGAGGTGGTATCTTTGATGATGTTCTATGAATGTTCGACTGAGATCGGATCACACCCTAACTACATTTCTTAAACGGACAGTCGCTGCTCAGCTCCATACTGCGGGGAGTTTGCTGATGCTGCTTGGCGCTCTGTACATGTTGCCGCTCGCTTACCGCGCGGGAGTGCACCATTTTTGGGCGTCTGCCGCTTTCTTGGTAACCGGGGTTCTCGTCTTCACCGCGAGTTCTATTTACCATTTCTTGGGAGACGGGTTTGATATTTCAGAGGATTTAGCGCTCCAGCTCAACCGTCTCGATCATTTTAGCATCTACCTTTTTATCGCAGGGACCTATACGCCTTTTATTCTAGCCGCGGTTTCTGCGCCCTGGCGCATTCCACTCATCGTCCTCATTTGGGCAATCGCGATTGTGGGCATTTTGTACACATGGTTAAAGCCAATGTTGCCGGAGTTTTTGCAACACCGAGCCGTTTACACAAGTGTTTTTGTTTTAATGGGCTGGACCATCATTATACGTATTAGTGATGTGTTCTATGCCCTGTCTTGGGCCAAGCTAGGTTTGCTCGTGGTCGGCGGCTTAGCTTATTCCGTGGGTGCGATTGTTTACGCGACAGAGAGGCCCAAACTTTTCGAAGGGTTCATTGGGGCGCACGAGCTGTGGCATTTGCTCGTACTCCTGGGGGCCAGCTGCCATTACTTCTTGATATTATCGTTTTATCTGAACGGTTACTCGGGGTAGGGCTCGTCGTGGTAGCGGATAACGATTTCTTTTTCGGCTTTCTTGGGCGCAGGGAGTTTTCTGAGTAGCAATGCATTGTAGTGCCCATGCAGAACATCTCTCACTAACGTTACTTCAAATCCAGCCTGTCTACTGATCTCAACTAATTGTTTTGTGGTTGATAGCGAGCCAGTGACCGAGTGAAACATTCGGCGTTGCACTTCGGCATACATCGCAAAGTCAAATTCGCTGCCGGGGGAGTACTGTCGAGCGGCGCTATTGGCCAACCGGTTCAACCATAGCCGGAGCACGCTTTGCTTTTGCAGCATTGGCTTGGGCTCTACCAAGACCAGGGGGCTGCCCACCGGTAGAACCGCCCCGGCTTGGGTGAGGTATTCTATCTTCTGGGCGTCATTTTCGAGTAGAAAGAGCACGTTGCTCACTATTGCGCCCTGGAACTGCTTGCGTTTTAGTTCGTCGGAGCCAGGGAAGGTGTTCTTGGCAATATGAGAGTTCCCATTGGGGAAGAAGGACTTCAGCAGCCGTTTTGCCGCGATGATGGCACGCGGATTGGAGTCTGCGAAAAAGAGGGTACGTTTCTCAGCGGCGAGTGCCAGAGCAGCTCCGAGCTGGCCCGTGCTGCAGTTCCAGTCGAGTATAGTCCCATCTTCGGGAAGCGCGCTGTGCACAAGCTGAATGAGGCTTGCGTATTCTTCGCTAAAACCCAAAACCGACGGGACAGATCGCCGTAGGTACAAATCCCAAAATGCATTCCCGCCAGGTCCTCCGAGTCGGTCGATTGCGCGTTTGATTTCCTTTCGAGCTTCGCGTTCATAAAACACGGCATCGATGATTTCTTGAGTGCGATTCGCATCGACACCCGCCCCTTTGCGAAAAAAATCGCTGCGCCACCGAAACCCTTTGGTGTGAAGGAGCATTTCTCCCAAGAGAGTCAGGGATTCCCCCAAGAGGCGGCGGTTCTGCAGCGCTCTTTGGGCAAATCGATTTGCGAGGGCGGTTATTTGGTTGAGCTTGAACACAGTGTCTCCACGGGGCACACGCGGGCCCTAGGGAGTGCAATGCACGCTCCATTCCACCTTTGGCCAGCCCAAACTTCTCAAACAAGTGTCTAGTTTTTGAACGGCAGGGACAAAATGCGCCGCCAGGGCTTCTTCAGTTCAAGGGCTTAAAGACTTTGTGCTCGGGGCTCCACTGAAGCACTTCGGCGGTGGCAACGTCGTAGTACCACCCGGAGATTTTGAGTCCATCTGCCAATGCTTTTTTGATCGCCGGATACGACACCAAATGCTCGAGTTGGTTGCAAACGTTGCGTTTGGAGGCGTCCTCCGGCCCTCCTTTGTGATCTGTCAAACCTAGGCGGATGTTGTCTATCCATGCCTTCATGCTGGGAAACTCGGAGTAGCTGTCTTGCTTTAGACTGGCTTCCATGGCGCCACATTTGGAATGGCCGCAGACAACGATATTGCGTATGCCCAATATTCCTACCGCGAACTCCAATGCCGCGCCTTCTGCGGGAGTTTCGTCCTCTCCGTATCTGGGGATGTGGTTTCCCACGTTTCGAATGGTGAGCATTTCACCAGGTGCTGTGTCGGTGATCAAGTTGGGCAAAATGCGGCTGTCAGCGCAAGTGATAAATAAGGTGTGAGGTTTTTGACCGGCGGCGAGTTCCTCGAACATTTCTTCGTAATGTTCTTGGACTTCCATTCGGAATCGCCCGACTCCGACCACCAGGCGATTTTGGGCAAGGCTCCCTGAAGTTCGCTTAAAGAGATTTTGGAGCTGACTCTCGGAGTGGATCAAAAGGCTTTTTACAAAAATGGGATCTGCCAAGGAGATAAGCGTGGGTTCTAGGTCTTTAGCTAGTCCCTTAAGCGCAAACTGAGACCCTCGGCCACGGATGAATTGGGCGAGGTCGAGCAGGCTTCTTCCGGCGGTGGAGTCGATGGAGTCCACCTGGGTCAGATCGATCACAACACCTCGATTGGGGTTTAGGCCACTGAGTTTTTCTCGCATCAAGTCGATGGTGCCTATGGACAAGAAAGAGAGAGGTCCTTGCAGAGTGAAACGAAACGGCGCGGTCTCGTCTTGTGAGTAGACAAATAGTCGGGTTTTGCTCAAGCGCAAAAAAGCGATGAGCACGGCGACCAAAATGCCGGCCTGCACACCGGCGAGAAGATCCGCGAATACGACACCGACCAGGGTGACGAAGTAAACAATGGCATCGGACTTGGAGCTTTGCCAAAAATGCTGGACGTCTCGAAGCTGGACCATATTGGCTGCCACGGCCAAAAGCACCCCGGCCAACGCTGCGATGGGAATTTTCGCAATGATAGGGTTAAGCAAAAAAACCGCAGCTAATAAGAACAAGGAATGAAAAAGACTGGAACGGCGTGTTTTAGCTCCTGCATGCACGTTCAGCGCGGAGCGTGCGATGACGCCTGTGACTGGCATGCCTCCAAAAAGCGAGACGGCCATCTGTCCAAAGCCTTGGCCAATGAGTTCTTGATCCGGGTTGTACTTTTTCTCAGGTTTGGAAAGGCGATCGACTGCGCTGGCTGACAGAAGTGTTTCTAGAGAGGCGAATGCGTAAACCATTAGAGCGGTCGTGATGAGTGCTGGCCAGTCGGCATAAAAATGGGGGAGTTTAGGCAAGGGGAGAGTACGCGGGATTTCTCCCACGGTAGGGACATCGATCCCGACTACCAACGACAGCAAAGTGGGGACGACGACTGCAAAGAGTGGGGCCGGTAGTTTGGGTAGAGTTTTAGGCATGCGCACCATGATCCAAATCGAGATCATGGTGAGAATGAACACCATGGGGTGCATGCCGTGGATATAACTTTTGAGGTGGCGAATGACTTCGATGATATGCGCCTGGGGTGGAGGGGGCAGTCCTAATGCGCGCGGCATTTGCCCGATGAGGATGATAATGCCGATGCCTGCCGTAAAGCCGGTAACCACGGGTGCAGGGACTAAGCGGACGAGTTTTCCGAAACCGAAAAAACCCGTAAGCAGTTGAAAAAAACCTGCAATGAGCGTGATGAGAATGACGCCGTTGATCCCGAACCGTTCCACGCTAGAGGCAATGAGGATGGACATCGCGGCTGTGGGGCCGCAGACGGAGAGTGGGACGCCCCCTACAAGGGAACAGACGATTCCACCGACGATAGCGCTGAGTAGCCCGGTGGCGGGGCTCATGTCGGAGGCGATTGCCACAGCAAAAGAGAGTGGAAGTGCGATGCATGCCACGACGGCACCCGCGGTGAGGTCTTCTCTGAGGTACTTTGTCGTGAGCAGAGACTTCCATTCTTGGGCAAGATCGGGGAGTCCTAAATTCCAACGAGCGGTGCGAAAGAGTTTTCCAATCGATAAAGTGGCGCGGGCTGGGTTCATGGTACAAATCCTTCCATTGGGTGTGGGCCATTAGAATCAATACACAACAGGACTGCGGTTGGTTTTAGGTCTGGGGAAATGGCAGGCTGGCAAAAAGTCGAGAAAAAATCCCGACCTTCCACGAGGGGCAAGAAAAGAAAACAAGTCTGGGGGGCACGGGCGCGGGGAGGCAGTTTGCAAAGGAGCCACGTTTTGTGAGGTGGGATTTGGATGGTGTTGAGTGAACGGCTTTTCGTTCGACGGATGCTGTGGTGCTAACGGGGCTGTATCCGGCTTCGCATTCGATTTCCGCTTGGGGCGGTGCGGCAAGGCAGATGGGGCTTACGGTGCAAAAAGCGACCCACAGGAGAATCGCCACCTGAACAGAGCTGAAGAAGTTTTTGGCTAAACCCACAGGAGTATTTTACGCACTTTTGCCGAAATAACCAGGCAGGTAGTTCGGTACGCGGTACCTTTTGGACAAAAGGTACCGCGTACCTGCTGATATCAACGGCAGCGCATTTTGGCGGCGACTTCAAAGTGGAAGTTCACCGGGCCTACAATGCCGGGTGTTGGCGGCTCGTATACCCGTTTGGCGTCCAGAGTGCATCGTCCTGAAGTCAATGTGTACACATCGCCACGAAGCGAAATAGCATCAATGACGCCACTAGAGCCCGCGGGTTTGGATTCGATAACTTCGATCACTTCCGTGGTGTCGATCAAAGTGCTGATTTCTCGGGTACGTTGATAAAAGGGCGAGAGCGCCGCAGAGCTGGTTTGAGCGATGGCCAAAAGGCCGACAATCATTACGGGAAACTTCATAGAACCTCCTAAGTGATGTCCCATGGAAGCACGGCTGCCTCCGCGGCGCAAACATCGGTAGGGCATGAGGTTAACAGATGTTACGCGGTACTAGGAACGGCGTACCGGGTGGGGTTATGGGGACAGAGCGAGGATTTCCACTCTGTAGGGTTTGGGCGTTCTGGACTTATTCAGCTTGTCTTCCAAGTCTAAGAGAAGGGTTTTGTCGGAATCGGAAACTGTGGGGTTGCGAAAAATAGTGTCTTTAAAATAGCGATTCTTTTCAACTACGTAAGACCAGATTTCCTGAATCTGACGGTAAATCGGTCCGCGCAATAGCGCTTCGCGAGTCAATTCCACGCCTCGGGAAAGGTCGGCGTGTGAATACGTCGCGATCACCGTGCCATCGAGCCGAATTTGGTAGGTGCCTTTGGCGAGGCCTTTCACTTGGAGGGTGTACAGGTTCAGCTCTTCGCGAACAGGGGCCCATGCAAGCATTGGTGTGCCATCAGCGGGAAAATAGGGCATCGCTTCATCGAGGCGTTCGAACTGAAGGCCTCCTTTAATTGCGGTGAGGCCGGTAACCGTGCAATTGCTCGTACGCAGGGTTTTGTGGGAGGCCGCATCGATTTCCACCTCTGAGACCAGTTTAGGAAAGTCCATGCCTTTCAAAATAGCCCAGGCCATGAGTGTTTGGCCGGGTGGTCCTGGGTGAACCTCGTCACCACCTCCAATTCGATTTTTGGGGTTTGCCATTCTGGCGGCATCTAAAGCGGCGAGAAAGGGGTGAAATTGATCGATGAATAGCGCGGCGTTCTCCTGGGCGATGTCTTTTATTCCCTCGCCAAATTTCTCCAAAGTTTCGTTGTAGCCTTTTAAAGCTGCGCCATCGGCTTTTTTTTCTACTGGGTTTGGAGTGATCCACGCAACCCGCAGTCCCTCGCGTTCAGCTTTTTTTGCGATATCCCTAAGTCCGTCGACAAAATCCGAGTAGGTTGCGGGATCATAAGGTTTATAGAGACCGTCGTTCATCCCCAGTGCGACCGTGAGGACGGTCGGCTTGAGGGAAGATACGTCTTTGACAAAGCGTGAAGCCGCTGTGGGAGCGCGATCTCCGTTGATGCCGACATTACGAAACTTCAACTTCCACGAGGGAAAACGCGTGAGTGCCCACATTTCGACGTAATTCGTGTACAGGTGCTGAGCGGTCACACTCTCTCCCAGGAAAACGACGGAGTCGGTGTCTTTTAAGAAAAACGCCGCGCTGGAAACCCGGATCCAAAGGAGTGCAGAGAGTAGCAATAGATGCATAAACCTATTAATGTTGTGGATCTGTTTTGAGTCACTGGGAGCTTTTTGCATTTTTCCGGAAACCCTCATCCGTATTTTGGCTCAGCATAAGAGGGCCTTCCGCCTAAAAGCAGGCAAAGATGACTAGTTGATGACGGTCGCTTGAGCCTTAGGAAAGAGTCGAATCACGATAAACTTTGGCCAATAAACTAGAATGAGAAAAATCATACTTAACCCTGTTTTCCAGGTGTTCTTTAAGCTACCAGTAATCTTGGACTCTCCTACCCTCCCCCGATAGGACACAGGAATTTCTATCATCGATACTCGATTGAACCTTGCTGCGATAATCATATTCGGCAAAAAATGGGATTTACCCACATGAAGATCGGCAAGCATCTTCTGAACTGCGTCTCGCCTGATAAGGCGGAAAGTACAACCACAATCCGACAAAGAAGGGGTCCCGTAAAGTACCTCCAAGACCTTTGCCACGATCATGTTGCCAATCCTTAGAAACCAGCCCATGTTCGCTTCTTCCCATATTAACTCTCGGGTGGTTCGCGTGCCACAAACCATCTCAAAATCACCACTGTAGGCCAGGAACTTCAGGGTGTCTTGAGCAACAAATGTTCCGTCAGGCTCGCATAAAATGATCAAATCGCCACTCGCGTTGGACAGACCACACTTAAGAGCATTTCCGTACCCTTGATTGGGCTCAATCAGCACCCTGGCACCGACCTCAGAAGCCAGATCACCCGTCCCATCTACCGAGTTGTTATCAACTACCAGTATTTCATCGATTACAGGTGTGCCATCGGTGTGCCTTATGGATTGAAAATCTGTAACGGCCCGCTCAATGTTAGGAGCCTCATTGTACGCGGGAAAAACTACGCTCACTAGTTTGCCATTCCACATAAATAAAAGCCTACTTTCTGCCGATCAAACAAAGTTGGGCGGCGCGAGGGCGAACTGGAGACCTCAGATAAAAGGGGACAAGTGCGCCGGTCCAGGGGGCTGCCCCCTTCATCGAAAATGGAAGAAGCCTCTTCCAAAGATTCGTTATTTCAAACCTTTTGAGAGTAACGACATCACAGAGGCTAGAATCAGTAAAAATAGTCCGGTGTGTGTAATCATCAAAATACTCTCTGAAGCAGTATCGAAAGTTCGGTTGAATCATACAAATTCGGCCCCCCGCTTTTAACACTCTGAAGCACTCATCAAGACAAGCAAAGACATCCGGCAACGTCAGGTGCTCCAGCAAATTACTCATCAAAACAACATCAATCGTCCCATCGCCAAATCTGGAAAGATCCGTGCAGTTTCCAACTAAATAGCTTACCCCCTCCAGCCCTTGTTTTTGCGCAAGTTCGGCCGCCTCAGGATGAATATCTAAAGCGAACCGATGTTGCGCTCGAACCGCTTTTATCCATGAGCCATAACCCGCACCCAGCTCCAAAACGTGAGATGTCGCTTCAATTTGAAGATGCGGCAACAAATAGTTTGCAATATGCTCCCAAATCCGATCCCGAAGGACATTTTCTACATAGCGCGTTTTATAATACCCAGACAGCTCCACGGAAATGCCGCTAGATGTGTTGTCCAGAGAGTTCAAATTCCGCCCTCCAAGAAGGTGGCATTTTGTCAGCTATTTCTACAGCCCCGAACGCCTTTGTTCTTTGAGGCCCTTGTCTCACTGCCCAAGCAGCCATGCGTTTCAAACCTTCATGCAAAGAGACTGCATCGGGCAAATCTTTGAAAAAAGTCCTCACTTTAGAATGGTCCGTAAAAGCGTGTTGGACTTCGAGCCTGGCCTCCAAGTGAATCAAATTACTTTCAGAATTCATGACTTTAAGAACTTCTCGGGCCAGTTGATTTACGGTGTAGGGCGTATCCGCGCCAACGTTGAATGTCTCTCCCTCTGTCTCGGAGAGATTCAAACAATGAACCATTGGCTGTACCACGTCGGAAATATAACTAAACGCTCGCGTTTGTTCGCCATCTCCAAATACGGTTAGCGGTTTTCCCTGCATGACTTGATTCATAAAAATTCCAATGACATTACGGTATCTATCGCCGACATTCTGCCCCTCTCCATAGACATTATGTGGACGAAAAATGGTGTACTTGAGGCCAAAAAGCTCATGGGCTGATTTTAGATCAAGCTCCACAGCGTATTTCGCTATCCCGTATGGGTCCTCGGGCTGAGGGGTAAGGTCTTCCTTCATCGGCGATTGGCCCGCCCCGTATACGGCGATCGAAGACGTAAAAATGAACCTCTCAACTCGGTGGGTCACCGACAGGTTGATTAAATTAATCGACCCAACCAGGTTGTTTTGATAGTTGAAGTGGCGGATAAAATGCGAAAGCCCTTCTGCAGCATAGGCCGCAAGATGGTAAACGTAGCGGAACCGGTATTCACAAAACAACCGCGCCAACAGGGAACGATCCAGAATTGAGCCCTCTACAAATAGTGCTCCTTTTGGGATGTTGGCGATAAATCCGCCTGAAAGATCATCCAAAATTACTACTTTGAACCCCTGGGCTAGAAGCTCTCTCGAAACATGCGAGCCTATAAAACCTGCCCCTCCGGTTACTAGAACCGTACCTTTTTCTGAAAGCATATCCCTAGCTAGCACGACCAAATAGTGCACGCAAGGAGGCTGATATTTTGGCTTGTTTTAGAATTTACCCGGTGGCAGCGTATCCGGAAATGCTATGGATAAGGGTTGAAAATTTAGCTTGGTCAGTGGTTCTTATCTGTCCCACCGTAGCCCTAACCGCCATCATTTTATCCATTCTCCACCTTCCACTTTTTCCTGGAGCGATTCTGCTGGCTGGCTGCGCACTTGCGGCCACCTCGTATATGCGACTCCGCACAACGGCCCTTAGGCATCGAGCCCTTTCATCTACTTTTATCACCTTGCTCTTGGCTGTGGGCATTTTTGCCGTAACAGCATTTTGGGTCGCCGGATTTCATGACTTCAGCGCCGATGGCCAGCACTACCACCTGCCGGCGGCTTTAGAGATCGCAAGTGGCTGGAATCCTTTTTGGGACGCTCCTCTTTCGGATAGAGGGGCCTACCGGTGGATAAACAGTTATCCCAAAGCGACTTGGTTCTGGGGTGCGGTAATCTATCAGGCCACTGGGGCTATTGAGGCCGTTAAAGTAATTAACTTACTCATGGCGCTTTCAGTGATGGTGCTTTTTTGGATTGCGCTACGCAAAATTAGGATCCAAGAACCCTGGGCTTTCCTACTTAGTTCCTCCGTGGCATTTAGCCCCGTGGTCATTACCCAATTAATGACGAACTACTTGGACGGTCTACTGGGCCTAACCCTCTTGGTCCTCACTCTCTTGGTATTTGAAGCGTTCCATTCGCCGTCAAAAGCAAACGTTTTGTGTTTTTTTCTCTTCTCGGTGTTTTTGTTGAACTTGAAGTTCACTGCCGTAATTTACTTCGCCGTTTTAGGCTTAGCGTTTGTAGCCGCGAGCCTGTTCTTTATGCCAGGGAGGTCTATCAGAGGGACTTTTTGGTTGATAGTCATGGCGGGCGTCTTTGGAGTTTTTGTATTCGGTTTCAACCCCTATATCACAAACCTTTACCGTCACGGCCATCCTCTCCACCCAATTATGGGAAGGCACAAAGTAGATTTTATTCCTTGGTTTTCAGATATTTCGCTTCAAAACCAAAATCGATTGCGCTTATTTTACCTTGGCTACTTCTCCAAAGTGACGAACGCTGGGTTCCAGGGCGAAGGAAAGCCGAGTGCTCTGGAGCGAAAACTTCCTCTATCCATTCACCAAAGTGAACTCGTCCCGCTCACTGTTCCGGACACGAAAGTTGGTGGCTTTGGACCTCTTTTCAGCGGTATCTTGCTGCTGACAACAGGCCTGTACTTTTGCCTTTTCTTTAAATCACATTGTCGCCGCAATCTTTTCATCTCTGCGCTGAGCGTGGTCGCCATTGCGGCGTCTGTCCTAATGAATCCCGCGCTCTGGTGGGCGCGCTACGTGCCTCAGCTTTGGTTTGTGCCTATGATTTTTATTTTGTCGGCTTGCTTGGATGCACGACCAAAAGTAAAACTTGCTGCATCGATACTTTTGTTTCTAACTTGCATAAACTGCATCATCGTCGCCACTGCGTTTTTTGTTTTTCAGAAAGATCAGGAAGGTCACTTGGCGCATCAACTCCGAGAAATCAAACAAGTAGCAAAATCAACCTCACTCACTTTGAGCTTTGGAAGTATGCCCCTATTTGAAAAGCGGCTTATCGCGGAGGCCATCCCCTTTGAACGCGTAGAATCGCCCACTTGCCCCCATCCAGCCCGCTTAGTCGGTGGCGGAAATCACGTGCAAATGTGTACTAGGAAAAATACCTCCGAGATTCATCTCAAGTTGCGCACAATAGATTCGTTTTACTCTACGCTTGACCCCTATAAGTCACTTGCAAAATTACTTTCTATTTTTGGATCATAGATGAAGAACGTGCGTCCGTTAAAACCGAATTACCTTTGCAAACTTGCAAAAACATTATTCCCCGAAGGTCCAACAATTCAAAAACTCATGCAGCATTGGCGGCCTGCCATTGCGCCTTTTCATGAAATTCTGCCCGAAGTGCCTACTGGAGCGTCGGTTCTGGATGTCGGTTGCGGAGGTGGCCTGCTGCTGATGTTGCTTGCGGCTGAACGTCACATCTCCCTTGGGGTAGGGTTTGATGCGAGCGCCAGAGCCATTTCATTCGCCAAGCATGCAGCTAACCAGAATGGGTTTTCGCTTCGGTTTGAAACACGCAAGGCCGGCGATGGCTGGCCTGAGGGGCTGTATGATGTGGTTTCGATTGTTGATGTACTCCATCACATCCCAAGGCCTGATCAGAAGGCCGTGCTGCAACAGGCGGTCAAAAGACTTCTTCCCGGTGGAAAACTCATACTCAAAGACATGACAGAAAGGCCGCGATGGCGCGTATGTGCATCCAAATTGCATGACCTAGTGCTAGCGAAGCAGTGGATCGAAATTCCTCGACGACAAGATATCTTGAGCTTTACCCATGAGTTAGGATTGGAACTTAACCATGAAAAGACAACAAATATGTTATGGTACGGACACCAATTGTATTTATTTCATAAGCCCACCCTCTAAAGCCAAGGTATTTGGTGCCTATACAAAACCGCAGGTCCCACGTGGGAAACCGTGGGAGTGCCCACATTTCGACGTAATTCGTGTACAGGTGCTGAGCGGTCACACTCTCTCCCAGGAAAACGACGGAGTCGGTGTCTTTTAAGAAAAACGCCGCGCTGGAAACCCGGATCCAAAGGAGTGCAGAGAGTAGAAGCAAATGCATAAACTAATTCATTCCTATGAAGGTGAGGGTTAAGATTGATGCTTCACCCAAACTGCTGAATGCCAGTGGCCACCGCGTGTTCTAGTCTTCGCTTAATCCCCAAAACCTTTGTTTTTTTTCAGTAACCCTGGCACCGCACGAATTGTTTTTTTGAGGAGATCGGATTGGAGTTTTGGAAGTACAGCCAAGCAGAATCAGATGGGAAAGCGCTTAACGTCGCGCCGGAGCTTAAGTCAATGTTCCCACAAGTCTACTCAATTCTTCGCTCCCATCGTAAAAGTTGTTGAACGTGTTACAGCCAATAATCCATGAGCACATACGTTTCCTCGATGTGCAGGATTAGGCACAATGATTGCGTACTCTCCCCTCCGCAGAGTGCGCTCCTCAATCCACCCTCCTTCGGCAATGTGTTGAGTTACAGTGCGCTTTTCTCCTTTTGAATTCCATATGCGATCTACCTTCTGATCATATTCAATAATAGGAGCCATTCCGTGACTCACCAGCACTTGCCCATTCTCCACAAGCCACATTTCTTGATTGGCTTCGTGACGGTGTAGTCCAATTTTAGCTCCCGCATCTAAAATATTTCGATCGATAAACTGCAAACTAGGACGAACTAGCACTCCGTTCCAGTGGTCCATTTTGCTTGGGTTTTCAGATGTCGTTCCATTGGCGACTCCAATCTTGCCGCGTCCCACGTGAGCCAAATAGGGATCAATAGCTGTCGACCAATGAAAATTTGTCGAACCACGAACATACACAGGGATGATCCCATATTCATAAATGGGATTTCCACTCGCATCTGAAATTCGGAAGTTTATTTTAGTTACAATTCTCTTACCCGAAACATCCAGAAACGCCTCGTCATCAGATAGAAGAAATTCCCAACCATCCCCTATTCGTGTTCCAGCTACTTTCTGCTCAGTAATGGTTTTGGATTCATCCTCGTATTCTCCTGTTCGCTCCCAGGATTCGCCCCAAAAGGATGCCGTAAGATCTGTCGAAAGGTGCTTTCTGAAAGCCAACCTGACAAACCCTTTCGTATCAGCACGACCGATTTCCAGGCGAAATTTCGGATCGAGGGGTTCTCTTTCCACATTCCATGATGGCTGCCAATGTTGCCATACGGCGAACTTCACGGGCCCTTCAAAGATGTTCTGAACTTCTATTGCACCAAAAGCTAAACTTGAAACGGCTGTTGATAACGCGAGTAAATAGGCGAGCACACCAACCTCCCAACCTCTTACTTACTACTATTTTCACAAAAGACAAATGCCAACTAGTTTATTGTTAGGAGATTGTGAGGTTCGCAGTAACCTAGGCATAAAGTGTGTTTCTGGATATTTCATGAAGTGTGACCCTAGCCCCGAAAACTGGAGCAGTTGAAACTTCCCAAAAGACTGCGTAAAACGCGCAGCCAGAGAGTAGAAACAACTGGCTAAACTGATCCCTGTTCTGGATCTAATCCAAGTCACTGGCAAGCTGCGATTCAATGAGGGTTGACTTTATCTCCGGCGTTGACTTGGCCTCATCGAAGTGTTCAACAAAAAGAAGTCTTTGGGAGATTTATGCGGCTTGCAGCTATCTTGGTCTTGTTTTTGTCCGTGGGCAGTGTCTCAACACTAGCGCGCCCCCCTTTTCCCGAAGAGCACCTGAAAACGCTCCAAGCCGCAGTGGAAGGCGGTGGGTATGGAGTCACCCTATTGCGCAGGCCCGCTGGAGCTACGCAAGAGCAGTGGGTGGTGCTTTTGTCCGAAGTGCACGCGAAGTCCCAGCAGAGCAGCGAGCAAGGCAGGCAAGTCTTGAGCACTTTTCCCGGCAGCATTGGCATTGAATCAGTGGTGGAGTTGGATCAGTACGCAGGGGGATATGCGCTGAAACATTTTGCGATGCCTTTGATCCTGGGGATCGCCAGAGTTGCAGGATTGAAACAGGGCTCTTCGGCTTATGACGCTTTGGAAATCGGCAAGTCTCGAGGACAACAGGTGTTGTTTTTAGAAAAAGGCCATGTTCCAGATTTATTGGAACACCTCACCATTTTGCACATTGATACGTCAGTTGGATATACGGTGATTACCGCCTCGGTTCGCGCTGGTGCGGGTGGCGTCTGGCTCGTTAAGAATATTTACACCGAGGGGGTCTTCCAAACCGGAACTCAGCTACTAAAATCAGGCGGTCAGCTGCCCGCAAAAGTTTTGCGTTTTTTTGCGGATCCGTTCGTTCAAGGCGCCCGGGGTTTACGCAGCCTTTGTTCACGGTCCGTACTGGATTCGTTGCGTCGCGGTCCTGGGATTGCGATTCCCCAGTTCCAACTTCAAATGCCTTCCTATGAAGGCACACGCAAGACTGTGCTCGGCGCCATGGGCCTCAATGTTTTGGTCATCCTCGCACTAAGTGTTCATAGTGCAAGCAGCGACACACACCACTGGGGACTTATCGAAAACCGCAACGAAACCATGGTCAAGAACCTAGTCGATCATTTGGATAATCCCGAAAACCCGAAGAGCGCATTAGTCGTGTTTGGAGCGCTCCATCGTCCCGGAGTGATCAAGCAACTCGAGGCACAGGGGTTTGAGGTAGTGCCATTCACTCACAGGTAGCGTACGCCCGCCAGCAGCTAGCGGAGGAGTCTAGGGCTTCTTTGCAGGTGTTGGCCTTGGGAAAGTAGCGGTCTTTGTCATCGCAGTCGTCGTAGCAGACCGCCCCGAGGCATTTTTTGGAGTCTTTGCATTCGGTATAGGCAGTGTAGCATTTTCTAGCCGCATCCCAGGTGAGGTTGCAGCGATCGCCATCTAAACTGATTTTTGATTTGCTGCAGGGATCGTAGCATTCAATCGGCCCGCATGTGGGCGTCGCCCACGCGTCCAGAGGCGCAGTGATACCGAAACCAAAAGCCAAGGCAAAGAGTAGTGAGTTCATAAAAGCCGCGTCCCTACTAAAATAGCATAGAGGGTATTGATCTGGGGGGCTAGTGGCAGTTTGAATCGGTCGGTGAGTCTCTGCACGGCCGAAACGCTGGGGATGAAGGCTCCCTATATCGTCCTAGAAACCATGAAGGGCTCGACATACGTTGCCGCCGAAGCAACGGCCCCTGTGACGACTTCGCTAAGTAGCACTGCGGTTTACACCTGGCGCTCTGCCGAGAGCTTACCGCGCCGCGGCTACGCGAATGTTTGATGCTGGAGTCAATAAAGTACAAATCGAATTCCCGTCCGATCCGTACCGTGCATTCCTTTTTATCGTGAGTCTCGTTGTAAGCGGGTGCTGCGCACTATATCTTCTACTCCGGACTCTACAGGCCACCGGAAAGGGCAAAAGGCTGCCTCTGGGTATCGGGACACGGTGCGGGTTAGCTTATCAGTGAATTTGAAATGGCACTGGATGTCCATTGGCGTCTTTCAGTCGCTTTAGCCCCTGAATCAAGGTTTCCATTTCTACACCGGTGGCCTCTGACATAACGACATGGATAGGGAGGTTCTTTTTTTGAAGATCACAAAGTAATTTAGGGAGATTAGTTGTGAAATTTAGCGAGCGAATTCTTTCTAGTTCTTTCCTAAATTCCAAAATGTCCCCAGTACCTGATAGAAATGCGCTTAAAACGGTTTTCATTCGATTTGGTTTGGTAAAGTCTGGGTGAGCTTTATCGATTTTATCGGCCACTGCGAGGAACAGTGCATTAGTCAATGCTTTTGCTGCGGCCGGATCTGAAGTGAGTCGGGCTGCCTGTTTTTTTGATTCTTCCTTACCGATTTCGTTGTCATTGGAAAAGACAGAATCAAAGACCACACGTGCAAGCTGCTCGTGGTTGTCGGGATAGAATGGACGAGGAATTGCTTTCCAGGCGTCCTTGACCCCTTCTAGGTTCAGTGTCTTAAAGAATAAGCTGGAGAGCATTTTCTCGACTTCGCTATTGATCAAGATCCCCATTCCCTTTGAAACCGCTCGGTTCGGAATATAGTCCAAAAAGCCCGTTTGCTTACTTTCCGCTGCATTTTGTTGAGACTGCTCTATTTTTTTTAATAGGCCTATTTCGGTTTGAAGGCTCAGAAAGAAAACAAGATCCGATGATGTCCCATAGATTTCATCCTTACGGGATTTTTCGGGGCGCTGATCGGGCAGTTGAAACCGTCCTGCAGGCAGAACGACGATTTTCGTAGGTTTTTTATCCCACCACGCAGTTCTTTCTACATAGGTTGCATCTTCGATTAACTGTTTCGATTTTACCTGCTCCTGTTCGGGAGAAAGTCTAAGAGAGTGGATATGCAGAGCTGCTTTAGAATCATGCCAGGGGCATTCCAAAGCGGGAACACTCGCGCCAACTTCTTGGTTACGGCCCTTGCTTTCATTCTCATGGGCGAGAACTGGCATTACTGTAAAACAAAGAAAAATTGCAAAGAGGGCAAAGGAATGCATTTTAGGCTCTTCTCCCTGGGTAGTGGGTAAACGGGCATGTTCCCGATTCTTTAGGTAA
>CAZTDN010000015.1:71331-75346 GCA_964611895.1 uncultured Pseudobdellovibrionaceae bacterium | reverse complement strand
CTCAATAAGTCGGCGGGCGACGTTGTTACTGTACGTGTCCCCAAAGGCGAAGTTGAGTATGAAATTCTCTCGGTGAAGTACATTTAGGACAGAATGGATCTAGAAGCCTCTATTGGAACGATCAAGTACGTCGGTCCAAATGCGGCACGCTTGCTTTCCAAGAAGGGTATCCGCACCGTTGAGGATGCGTTGTATTTCTTGCCGCGCGCCTATGAGGATCGAAGGCGTCTTACCCCCGTTGATCAGTTGCGCCCTGGGCAAACTGCAACTGTTTTGCTGACTTGTTCTGGTGGCCGTTCGACCCGACAGCGAGGCCAGACCCGTTTTGAGGTAACCGGTTCAGATAAAACGGGTGCAATGCGTTTATTTTGGTTTCGCTCCTTTGCAAGCCTAAAAGAGGATTTTGCAGACGGTAAACAAGTCCTTGTCCATGGGGAAGTAAGTTTTTTTGGTGGTTTCGCTCGGATGACCCACCCGGATTATGAAGTCGTTAAAGAAGTCTCCAATGGACGGCCAGTACCCTCGTACCATTTCGGAAGAGTAGTTCCGATCTATAGCGAGACCGAAGGACTACACCAAAAAACAATACGCCGGATTTTGGCTGAAACGCTCAAGGCCTCTCTGGAATCGCTCGACGAGTCGCTGCCAGAAGGTCTTCGAGAAAAATTAGGCATGCCGACCTTGCGCGAAAGCTTTGTGGCCCTGCACTTTCCAAAAGAATTTCCAGAAGAGGGGCGGCCCGAAGCTGCGTTCAATCGGATCGCGTTTGAAGAATTTTTTGTGCTGCAGCTAGGGCTTGGCTTAAAGAAACGGCTGCGACAAAAAGAATCCGCACGTCCACTGACGGACATCCGGGGGTATGTTCCGCGGTTTTGCGGCAGCTTGCCGTTCCAACTCACCGCAGATCAACGTGCTGCGATTGATGTGATTGTCGCCGATATGGCAAAGTCCCATTCGATGACACGGCTCGTACAGGGAGATGTTGGCTCTGGCAAAACAGTGGTGGCATTGGCTGCCGCTTGTGTCGCAGCTTCTCAGGGGGCGCAAACAGCAATCATGGCGCCGACAGAGATATTGGCTCAGCAGCACTATCGCGTGGCGGAAAAGTTTTTGGAGCCGTTGGGGATTCAGACGCTGTTGTTTTCCCAAGAAACCGCGGCGCACGCGCAAACGCGTGAGAAGGTCGCGGGTGGTACGGCCCAGGTGGTTATTGGAACCCATGCGCTGTTTCAGGATCGGGTGGTATTCAAAGACTTGGGGCTGGTGGTTGTCGATGAGCAACACCGGTTTGGAGTGGAGCAACGAGGTGAGCTTTTGCGCAAGTCTGTCAATGGGGGGCCCCACCTGCTCATGATGACCGCAACTCCGATTCCTCGAACTCTCGCGCTGACGATTTATGGGGATTTGGATCTGACTTGGATTCGAGAAAAACCAGCGAATCGAAAACCCATCGTTACTCGCATTCTGAGAGATAAAGACAGGCCAGTACTTTACTCAAAAATTCGGACAATTCTTACTCGCGGCGAGCAAGTGTATTTCATCTATCCATTGGTGGAGGACTCCGAAAAACTCGATCTAAAATCGGCTACACGAATGCATCAGTCCTTGAGCAAGGAAGTTTTTCCTGAGTTTGCCATCGGTCTCCTGCATGGACGCATGAAGCCTGAGGAAAAAGAAATCATTTTAACTCAGTTTAAGTCTGGACATTACCGGATGTTGGTTTCAACCACGGTCATAGAAGTGGGGATCGACGTACCCAATGCAACTCTGATGGTAATTGAACACCCAGAGCGACTTGGGCTGAGCCAGTTGCACCAGTTACGTGGGCGAGTCGGTCGAGGAGATCTTAGCTCTGAGTGTGTTTTGCTTGTTGAAGAAAACGTACCGCCGCGGTTGCGGGTTTTGGAAGAGACTGAGGACGGTTTTGCCGTAGCGGAAGAAGACTTGAAGTTTCGTGGACCGGGGGAGTTTTTGGGTACCCACCAAAGTGGATTGCCGGGTTTTCGAGCAGGGCATATTGTGCACAATGGAGCGCTACTTTCTCGAGCACGGGAAGAAGCGCTTGCGCTTCTGGAGTCTGACCCTGACCTTTCTAAACCAGAAAATGCGCGAGTGCGGGCCGTGGTCGAAAATCGTTGGAAAGAAAAGATCGCTCGCCTTCAGGGCGGCTACTAGCCATTGTCCTGTATCAAGCTGTCCCAATCCCGGGTAAGCGCCCAGCTGGCTGCGCTTATGAGTTGTAAATACTCACTCAGGCTTGCTCCCGGAAACGAAGGAGCGTGGATAATCCAACCCAACCACCCGGTCTCGTGAGCTAGCCTTAGGGTGTGGGAGGGTATAAGGCCTTCGATTTCGCGAAGATTGCTGGCTAGACTAGATCGCAGATCATCGTGGTGACTAAGGTACCGAAACAGACTGGAAGCGCGTTCGGGGATGCGGCGCGCTTGATGGGTTTCGCTCAAGATTCGTAAAAACATTTCTTCAGAATCCAGGCGGCGCCCCTCTCCTAGATCCTTCAACACTCCTACCGGAAGAGAGCTTATTAAGCGTGCGTTCTTTCGGTGAATTTCTCGAGCGCGGAATAACGCCCCCGTTCGAGTGGTGACTAGGTAAAGCGTAAGGATTCCTCCGCCCAGCGACAATGCCTGCAGCATGGGTATGTCCACGCTCGATGCCGCAAATACCAAACCACCGCTTATCGATGCGATGCTAAGAGCACAGGTCGTGGTAAGTGTCGTAGCCATGGGTGAAAGCCGCGGGGTCAGTGGCTCGACGGAGGGACGCGCCAGTGCTGGATTTGCTTCAACAAACTGAAACCCTAAAACAACAACAAGACTGGATAGCCAAATTTTTCTTCTCAAGGACTCTGCTCCAAAGTGGATAAGGCAGTATTCGCTTGCCGAATAAGATGTGCATACAAAAGGGTGCGAAATCGCCAGTCATTAAAAACCTTGCTCACGTAGATCTCTGCCCAAATTGTAGTCCGAGGTAGCGTTGTGTCTGGAAATCCTGGGACGTCAAAGTAATAGGGGTCGAGTGCTAATCGTCGGTAATACTCTACCTGGGGCGAGTCCACTATTTGAACCAACTCTTGAAGAATTTTGGCGATGCGATTTTTCACCTCCGGTTGGTCCTCAAAATGAACGAAAAGCTTTTTGATCCCGGAAGAGAGTTCATGGCTTTCCTGGGTGTTAGCCAGTGCTTGCAAAAACAGCTCTTCTGAATGGATCGGGGTCCCGTTGCCAAGCTCTGTGAGCACTGGGAGCGGTAACTGCGAAATTTCGTCCGAGAGCTGTGTGTGGAGTGCGCGTGCTTGCTTAAAAATGGCGACTTCTTTCCACAGTGGCCTGGAGAGCAAGGGTGCCCCTAGGCCTGCCAAGAGAATAAGGCCGCGCGCGGTTAATGCACCGTAGGAGGCGTCTAAAACGGACTCCGGTATCATTACAGCCTGGTAGGTTAAAAAGGCTCCGATGCCGGCCAGTACGGCAGTGCACCCCGTTGCGACTGCCTGGGTTGCAAGCGCCACTCTGGGTTTAAGGGGGGTCACCTCGAACTCGCTAGACGGGTGCGGAGCCGCCGTCGCTAGCCCCCAATGGAGCAGCGTGACCAGAGCTAAGACTCTAAAACCAAAGGATTGATGCATAGCGCAATGCATTAGCACACTCTACCAGGCTTCCAAAATGTAAAAAAAACTCCACTCCGAAAGCGGATTTTCCGAAAAGAAGTTGAGGTCTTACATGCTTGGCTCACTCGGAATCCACTCCAAGAAATCCCTGTTCTTGGTTCACCAGTCGAAGCTCACAAAAGCACTCTCATTCCCAAGCGACTGGCAGTCTGTCCATGCCAAGACAAACGATGAATTGTTGAATGGATTAGAGTCTGCTCGAACAGAGAAGCTACGGTTGATCGTGCTCGTCGCCGCAGAGCACTTTCTCCAAGTGCTGGAACTTTTTAAGCGCCGCCTCCGTGATGACAATTCCCTGAGTTACGGCCTCGTAGTCATTGCAGAGAATCC